>CAZZLY010000003.1:14373-16569 GCA_964655175.1 uncultured bacterium | reverse complement strand
ATCAACGGACTCACGCCGGATCAGCGCTACTTCCTCGCCTACGCGCTGTCGTGGCTCGGGCAGCGGCGCCCCGAGGCGCTGCAGCAGCAGATCATGACCGACGTGCACGCGCCCGGGTTCCTGCGCGTGAACGGCCCGCTCGCGAACCTGCCCGCGTTCCACGCCGCGTTCGGCATCAAGCCGGGCGATGCGATGTACCGCGCCGAGGACGTGCGGGCGGTCATCTGGTGAACCGGCGACGCGCGCCGCACGGTCCGGGCCCCGACGCCCGTGATCGTGCGGCGGCCGCCGCACCGGCGGGCGCTCCGCTCCCGCCGCTCGCGCGCGACCCGTGGGCCGCACTCACGGTCCTCGCGGTGCTGCCGCTCGTGGTCGCCATGCGCGGCGCGCCGTGGGGCGAGCCCGTCGCCGAGGACTTCGACTTCCTCCACCGCGCGCTCGTGCAGGGCATGGGCACGCTGCTGGACGGCGGCGGCTCGCAGGCGTTCTGGCGGCCGATCCCGCATCAGCTCTACTACGCCGCCCTCGGTCGCACGATCCTCGACACACCCGCCGTGGGCACGCTGCTGCATCTGACGCTGCTCGCGATCGGCGCGCTGCTGCTGTACCGCACACTGCGCCCCGGCTGGAGCGCTCCGGCCGCGTGCGGAGCGGCCGCGTTCACGCTCATGGCCGAGAGCACGCGCACGATCGCCGCGTGGCCGACGCAGTTCGTGGACGTGGGTCTGTTCGTGTTCAGCATGCTGGCGCTGCACGCCGCTTCGCGACGCCGCACGCCGCTCGCCATGGTCGCGCTCGTCGCCGCACTCCTGTGCAAGGAGGTCGCGATCGTGACCGGACTGCTGCTGCCGTTCGTGCCGCTCGCGGTCCCCGCGCCGGACGCGCGCGCGGCCCGATTCCGACTCGCGCGCGCCGCGTTCGTGACGATGCTCGGCTGGGGGCTCGTCTCGCTCGCGGTGCGCGCCCACGCGGGGCTCGTGCTGCCGCAGCGCATCGCCGGCTCGAGCGAGGCGCTCACCGCCTCGTGGCTCGATCGCCTGGGTTGGGCGGTGACGGGCAGCCTCAAAGCGCTCGCGAGCCTGCCGCGCGTCCCGTCACCGGACGATGGGGCCGCGCTCATCGTGTTCGGCGTGCTCGCGGCGACGGCGATCGCGACGTTCGTGGTCGTACCGGCGGCGCGCGCGCGCTTGAGGGCGCGTCGTTCGGGCTTGCTGTGGGGCAGCGCGTGGTGGCTGCTCGCCACCGCGACGCTCACGCCCATCTTCCCGTCGTGGCAGCCCAACCGCAGTCAGTACGGCAGCGTCGGCGCCGGCCTCGCCACGATCGGCGTGCTCGAGGCGGCGCATCCCGCGCTGGCGGTGGCGTTCACCGGCGCACGCCTCGCGGGCCTGCTGCGCGCCCCGACCGCCGCCACCTCGGTGACGGCCGAACCGCCCGAGAGCGGCGCGTTCATGGACTGGGCGCACCTGACACGACTGCAGCGCTTCATGCGCGCGGCGCGCACGCGCCTGCGTCAGGCCTGGCCGCACCTGCCCGCGGGCGGCGTCGTGGTGCAGGAGAACCTGCCGCACGGCGTCGAGTACGCGTTCGGCGGCGATCATGCGCTGCAGGTGTGGTACCGCGACCCCACGCTGCGCTGGCGGCGCTTCGACGTGTTCCGCGCGCAGCCCGAGAGCACCGCCACCGTGATCCTGCAGGGCTCCCCGGGGCACGAGCCGCCGCTCGCGCTGGTGTCTCCGAGCGCGGTGCGCGACCTGTTCGCGGCCATCGCGCTCGTGCCGCAGCAGCGCCCCGCCGACATGCTCGCCCTGCTCGACCGCGCCGATGCCGCGCAGGCCGACCCGGACGCGGTGCAGTACTGGGTGACGAGTCGCGCGATGCGCGGCTACGCGCTCATCCGTCTCGGGCGCGCCGGCGAGGCCGTGCCGCTGCTGGAGGAGGTGCTGCCGCTCGACCCCACCGATCGCGCCGCACGGCAGGTGCTCGTCGAGGCGCTGTTGCACGAGGGCCGTCACGACGCGGCGGCGGCGCACCTGGACACGCTGCGCGCGCTCGATCCGGACGATCCGGCGACGCGGCAATTGGGCGAGACGCTCGCGCAGCTCAGGCCGAGGGCAGGCGCTTCACCACCAGCACGGTGAGGTCGTCGGCGGGCCCGGTCTCGCCCTCGAACGCGCGCACGTCCTCGGCGATGCG
>CAZZLY010000003.1:0-14273 GCA_964655175.1 uncultured bacterium | reverse complement strand
CGCAGGATCGGCGGGTTGTGGCCCGCGTTCACGTACACGAAGCGCCCCGTGGGCGCATCGAGGAAGCCCAGGAACGCGGTCACGAACCGCCCCGGTTCGACGCTCGCGACCAGGAACTCGTTGAGTCGCGACGCGACGCGATCGGGTTCGGGCATGGGCCCCGCATCGTCCTGGCTCATGAGCGCGGCGCGGAACCCCGACATGAGCAGCGCGGCCGGGACACCCTTGCCCGAGACGTCGGCCACCACGAGCAGCCAGCGGCCGTTCCCCAGGTCGAGGTGGTCGTAGTAATCGCCGCCCACCTCGCGCGCCGAATCCGAGCGACCGGCCACGTCGTGCCCCGGGATGACGGGCGGTCGCGACGGCAGCAGGCGCGCCTGGATGCGACGCGCGACCTCGAGCTCGTTCTCGAAGCGCGCCCGCTCGTGCTCGCGCTCACGCGCCTGTTCGAGACCCGCCGCCATCTCGTTGAAGCGTTGCGCCGTCTCCCACAGATCGTCCTCGCCCTCGATCGGGATGCGGTGCGCCAGACGCCCCTCGCCGAACGCCTGCGCGCCCTCGCGCAGCGCACCGATGGCGCTCGTGATGCTGCGTCCCATGCCGCGCACCATGCCCAGATTGGTGTTGAAGAGGGGCAACAGCAGCAGCCCCAGCGCGACGAGCGCGGCCATGGGCACGGCCTGCCACGGATTCTCGCGCACCTTGGTGAACAGTCCCGCGAGGATCGAGCGCAGCGAGGCGTGCACCGAGAGCGCGAACGTGTCCGTCGTCCAACCGTCCGACGTGAAGCGCAGCCCCGCGACCGAGATCTGCCCGGTCAGCCCGAATCCCAGCAGCGGCTGACTGAGCGTGTCGCGTCCGGCGGCGATCACGACCCCGCGATGGCGATCGCGCAGATGCGCGATGGAATCGGGCAGTCCCAGCGCACGCGCGGCGGCACGCACACGCGCGAGTTCCAGCGAGTCCGCCGACGACTCGGGCAGGTCGAGCGCGTCGAGCGAGTCGCGTAGCGCCGACGACAGTTCGTCCAGCGAATCGAGTCCGGCCTCGAGCGGCCGCGGCCGGATCATGACGAGGTCCGCCCCCATGATGGGGGCGAGCGTGCTATCGAGCACGTCCGCGATGGGTGCGAGCACCACCAGCGCGCGCGCCGAGTCGCGCACCGCGGTGCCGAGCCAACGCTCGCCACCGAAGTCCACGACACCGTGACCGGGCAGCGAATCGAGTCCGCCGGCCCACCACGCCAGTGCGCGTTCGCCCGCGATCTCGCCGCCGTGCAGGCGTCGCAGCGTGGCGTCGCGCAGCACGTACACGCGCGTCCCCGGCCAGCGCGCGCCGCGCACGGCCGCCATCGCCGTCGCCGCCGCCTCGGGCGATCGCGAGGCGCGCAGCGTGGCGAGCGCCGACGTCTCGAGCACCGCGGACTCGCGCTCGACGAGTCGACCGGCCATAAGGGCACGATCGGCGTTCACGCCCAGATAGGCGCTGCTCACCCACAGCGCGATCACGATCAGCAGTGGCACGGTGACGACGAGCACGTGCGAGAGCGTCAGCCGCAGGCTCACGCGGCGGATGCCGAGCGAGGGATCGAGGGTGAACGCCTTGAACGCCGCGAGCACCGTGTACACCGCCATCACGAGCGCCACGCCGCGCGCCACGCGCACGAGCGCGAGCCCGTCGCCGAGCGGGGTCGCGAGCACATCCATGCCGGGCATGCCCACGGTGAGGAGCAGCACGCAACCCAACCCCACGAGGACGACGCGGAAACGTTCGCCGGTGCGCAGCACGCCGAGCCACGGCGCGCGCAGGAACGCGAGCGAGAACATCGTGAGCGCACCCGAGTGCTGGCCGTTCCCCAGCAGCACCACCGCGAGCGTCAGCAGGAGGAAGCGGAATAGAGCCGCGCCCTTCCGCCAGGGCGCGGTCATCACGAGGCGCGCGAGCGTGGCGAGGAGCAGGACCGCGACGATGCGAGCGATCCCCCCGAGCCCGCTCGCGACCACACCCGTCGGTGCGGCCGCGAGCCCGACGATCACGAGCCGCAGCGTTGCGACGAGCCCCAGCAGCAGCACGAGCAGGCGTCGCACGCGCGAGGCGTCCGGCGGCACGGAACGCGGGGCCCACAGCGGCACGAGTCCCAATGCGAGCGCGATGACGGACAGAAGGGTCAGCATGGCGCGCAGGATAGCCGAGCCGGGTCCCACGAGCATGCGGCAACCCTTGCCGGTCCGTTCGTGATTGACGGTGAACCCCACGAACCCCTAGGATGCGCGCCATGTCGAACCTCTTCCGCCAGCATCATCATGTGCATACCCACGGCCCGACGGGCGGTGGGATGTCCGTGCTGGCCACGGAGGCGGCGACGCACTAGTCCCGCCCCGAACCGTCACCGGAATCCCGCGGCTCGTCCGAACATCGGACGGGCCTTTTTCGTTGCCTGCAGAACCTCTGCGCCGCCCAGGAGTCCCGCCATGATCCGCATCGCCATCCCCAACAAGGGCCGTCTCTCCGAGGAGGCCCGCGGCCTGTTCGATGACGCCGGCCTCACCGTGCGCTCGATGGGCGACCGCGCGCTCACCGCCTCGCTCGGCGGCGTGTTCGAGGCCCTGTTCGTGCGCGCGCAGGACATCCCCGAGTTCGTCGCGGACGGTGCGGCCGACGCGGGTGTGACCGGCTTCGATCTGGTGCGCGAATCGGGCCGCGATCTCGAGGAGCGCCTCGATCTGGGGTTCGGCCGCTGCCGCCTCGTGGTGGCCGCGCGCGAGGACGCCGGCGTGACCTCGCTCGACGACATCCGTCCGGGCACACGCATCGCCTCGGTGTTCCCGCGCGTGACGCGCACCTGGTTCGCCGAGCGTGGCGTCGCGGTGGAGGTCGTGCCGATCTCCGGCGCGGTCGAGGTGGCGCCTCACCTGGGGATCGCGGACGTCATCGTGGACCTCACGTCCACGGGATCGACGTTGCGCGTGAACGGCCTGCGTGAGGTCGCGACCGTGCTGGAGTCGAGCGCGCGTCTGGTGACCTCGCCCGAGGTGCGCCGCCGCGCCGACGCGGATGAGCTCGACGACCTCGTGAGCGCGCTCGCCTCGGTGCTGCGCGCGCGCGGCCAGCGTTACCTCATGGCCAACGTCCCGCGCGAGGCGCTCGCCGAGGTCAAGCGCGTGCTTCCCGGGCTCAACGGCCCCACGGTCGTGGACATCCTCAACGGCGGCGCCATGGTCGCGGTGCACGCGGTGGTGCCCGCGGCCGCGATCTATCGCACGATCGCCCAGCTCCAGGCGCTGCGCGCCGAGGGCGTGCTGGTCACGCGGATCGAGAGGTTGATGCCATGAGCGGGCCGATGCTGCGCTTCGAGGGGGCGGTGGCGGACCTGACGCGCGACGCGCGCGTCGCGCTGTTCGAGCGCGCCACCACGAACGATGCCGAGGTCCGCGAGGCGGTGCGCGTGATCCTCGCCGACGTGCGCGCACGCGGCGACGAGGCGCTGCGCGAACTCGGGACGCGCCACGACGGCGTCACGCCGGCGACGCTCGAGGTGCCGCGGTCCGAGTGGCGCGCCGCGCTCGAGTCCACGCCCCCTGCGCTACGCGCCGCCCTGACGCGTGCGGCGCGCAATCTGCGACTCGCGCACGAGGCGTGGCGGCCGCGTGAGGAGCGGGTCACGATCGAGCCCGGTGTCACGCTGGGACGTCGGCCCGATCCGCTCGCACGCGTCGGCGTGTACGCGCCCGGAGGACGTGCCGTGTACCCGAGCAGCGTGCTCATGGGCGCGATCCCGGCGCGGGTCGCGGGCGTGGGCGAGGTGGTGCTGTGCACGCCGCCGCGCCCCGATGGCCGTCCCGCCCCCGTCGTGCTCGCGGCCGCCGAACTCGCCGGCGTCGATCGCGTGTTCGCGATCGGCGGTGCGGGCGCGATCGCGGCACTCGCGTACGGCACCGCGAGCGTGCCGCGCGTCGATCGCATCGTCGGCCCCGGGAACGCGTGGGTGGCGGAGGCCAAGCTGCAGGTCGCGACCTGCGTGGGCATCGACTCCCCCGCGGGGCCCAGCGAGGTGCTGGTGCTCGCGGATGCGGCGACGGACCCGGGCTTCGTGGCGCGCGAACTCGTCGCGCAGGCGGAACACGATCCGCGCGCGTGCGCCGTCGCCGTGATCGTCGGCGCACAGGCGGCGTCCGCGGCACGGGAGGTCCGCGTGGCGCTCGCCGCACTGGTCGAGACGACTCCGCGCTCGGCGATCGTGCGCGAGGCGCTCGCCGATCGGGGCGCCCTGCTCACCGCGGCCAACGCCGACACCGCGCTCGCGTTCATCGAGCACTATGCGGCGGAGCACGTGGTGCTGGCGCTGTCCGAGGCCGAAGCCCTCCTGCCCCGCGTGCGCAACGCCGGCACGGTGTTCGTGGGCTCGGCGGCCGCCAACGCCTTCGGGGACTACCTCACCGGCGGCAACCACGTGCTGCCCACCGGAGGGGCGGCGCGCACCGCGTCGGGACTCTCGACGCTCGACTTCGTGCGCTGGACGACCTGGCAGTCGATCACGCCGCAGGCTGCGTGCGCGCTCGCCGACGACGTCGCGGTGCTCGCCACCGCCGAGGGGCTCCCCGGACACGCGGCGGCCGCCGCCGCATGGAGGGCATCGTCATGACCTCGTCCGTGCGTCCCCCGATCGTGCGACGCGGCCTCGAGGCCCTGCGCGCCTATCGCGACGTCGGCCACGAGGCCGCGATCGACCTGTCCGACAACACCTGCCGCTTCGGTGTCCCGCCCGCCGCCGAGGACGTGTTGCGCGCGTTCACCACGGGGCGCTTCGCACCCTATCCGTCCGCGGCGAACGACGCCCTGCGCACCGCGCTCGGCTCAGTGCTCGGCCTGGATCCCGAGGGGATCGTGACCGGCTGCGGTTCGGACGACGTGCTGGACGCGGCGCTGCGCGCGTTCGGTGAACCCGGGCAGCGGATCGCGTTCCCGGCACCGACGTTCGTGATGCTCGGGCACTTCGCGACCGCCAACGGGCTGGTGCCCGTCCCCGTGCCGCCGCGCGCCGACGGGGCGATCGACCTCGACGCACTGCTCGCCACCGGCGCGGACCACGTCTACCTGTGTTCACCCAACAACCCCACGGGCGAGACGCTCCCCGCGGGCGCGCTCGAACGCGTCCTCGAAGCCACGACGGGGCTCGTGATCCTCGATGAGGCGTACATCGAATTCGCGGGCGGCAGCGAGGTGGCCCGCGCGGCGACGCACGGCCGACTGCTCGTCGCGCGCACGCTCAGCAAGGCCCACGCGCTGGCGGGCCTGCGCGTGGGCTACGGCATCGCCACGCCCACGATGGTGAACGCGATCGAACGCGCACGCGGTCCGTACCGGGTGAGCGCGCTGTCGGAGGCGATCGCGATCGCCGTGGTCACGCGTGATGCGGAGTGGGTGCGCGAGCACGTCGCACAGGCCAACGCGATGCGGGATCGCTTCACGTCGGCGCTGCGATCGCTCGGCTTCGCACCGCGATCGTCGGCGGCCAACTTCGTGCTCCTGCCGACCCGCGACGCGCTCGCACTCGAACGCGCCCTGCGCGAGGACGGCATCGCGGTGCGCGTCTTCCGCGAGCTGCCGGGCGTGGGCGACGCGCTGCGCATCACGGTCGCCCCGTGGGACGTCCTCGCGCGCGTGCTCGCCGTGCTCGAGCGGACCGTGCGCCGCGAGCGTCGGCCATGAACATCACCGTGTTCGACTACGGCGCGGGCAACCTCCACTCGCTCGTCAAAGCGCTCGAGGCGGGCGGCGCACGCGTGCGCGTCACCCCGGACCCGATCGACGCGCTCGTCGGTGACGCGCTCGTGCTGCCCGGCGTCGGCGCCTTCGCCCCTGCCGCGCGCGCGCTCGAGCCGGGTCGCGAGAGGGTGCGCGGCGCGCTCGCGGCGGGACATCCGTGTCTCGGCATCTGTCTGGGCATGCAACTGCTGTTCGACGGCAGCGACGAGGGGCCGGGCGCGGGACTGGGTCTCGTCGCGGGGCGGGTGACGCGACTGGACGCCACGCGCGTGCCACAGATCGGCTGGAACGCCCTCGAGGACACCGACGACGACCTGTTCCGCACCGCCCCGATCACGCACGCGTACTACGCGAACTCGTACGCGTGCCGACCGGACGATGCGACGCACGCGATCGCGTGGAGTCGTCACGACTCGGATCGCTTCGTGGCCGGAGTGCGGCGGGGGCGCACCGTGGGGGTTCAGTTCCACCCCGAGAAGTCGTCCCGCGCGGGCGTCGCGTTCGTCCACGCCTGGCTCGCGGAGGTGTCGCGATGATCGCGATCCCCGCGGTGGACCTGCGCGAAGGGGCCTGCGTGCAATTGGTCGGCGGTGACTACGACGCCGAGCGCGTGCGGCTGACCGACCCCATCGCCGTGGCGCGCGCATGGGTCGCGCAGGGCTTCCGTCGCCTGCACGTGGTGGACCTCGATGCCGCGACCGGACGCGGGAGCAACGCGGCGATCGTGCGCGAACTGCTCGCGACGGCGTCCGTGCCCGTGAGCGTGGGCGGCGGCGTGCGCACGGACGAGGCCATCGCGAACCTGCTCGCGGCGGGGGCCGACACGGTCGTCGTGGGCACGCGCGCGGTCGAGGATCCGGAATGGCTGCGCGCGGCGGCCCGGCGGCACCCGGGCCGTCTGCAGGTCGCGGCCGACGTGCGCGGGACCCGCGTCGTGACCCGCGGCTGGACGGACGAGGGGGATGACGGCGTCCACGCGTTGCTCGCCTCGCTCGCGGGGCTGCCGCTCGCAGGCGTACTCGTCACCGCGGTGCATCGCGAGGGCCGCCTGCAGGGGCCCGACGTGCCCCTCGTGCGTTCGCTCACCGCCGCCACTTCACTTCCCATCGTCGCGTCCGGGGGCATCGCCTCGGTCGCGGATCTCACGTCGTTGCAGGACGCGGGGGCCGCAGGTGCGGTCCTCGGCATGGCCCTCTACACCGGCGCCCTCGATGCGGGCACCGTCGCACGGGAGTTCCCACGATGACCACGATCGTCCGCGAGACGAGCGAGACCCGGATCCGCGTCACCCTCCAGACGGGCTTCGGTTCGTCCGAGATGCCCGCGCGCATCGCAACCGGCGATGGCTTCCTCGATCACATGATGACCACGTTCGCGCGCTACGCCGATCTCGACCTCGGGCTCGAGGCGAGCGGGGACCTGCGCCACCACCTCGTCGAGGACGTCGCGATCACGCTGGGCGAGGCGCTGCGTCGCGACCTGCCCGGGACCTGCGCGCGCTACGGCGAAGCGACCGTACCCATGGACGATGCGCTGGTGCAGGTGGCGCTCGATGCCGGCGGCCGGCCCTACTGGCAGGGGCCGCTGCCGAGCGCACTCTACGATCACTGGTTCCGCTCGTTCGCGATCACCGCCGGACTCACGCTGCACGTGCGCGTGCTGCGTGGTCGGGATCGGCATCACGTGGTCGAGGCCGCGTTCAAGGCGCTCGGGCTGGCGCTGCGGCAAGCGCTGGCCGATGGCGACACGGTCTTCAGCACCAAGGGCCGCGTGTCCCTGCGGGAGGAGTGATCGCATGCTCACACGCAGGGTGATCGCCTGTCTCGACGTGCGCGGCGGACGCGTCGTGAAGGGCACCGCGTTCGTGGGGCTGCGCGACGTGGGCGATCCGGTGGAGCTCGCACAACGCTACGAGGCGCAGGGGGCGGACGAGATCTGCTTCCTCGACATCTCCGCGAGCCCCGAGGAACGCGCCACCGCGCTCGACGTGGTCCAGCGGACCGCGGAACGCCTGTTCGTGCCGCTCACCCTCGGCGGTGGCCTGCGAACGGTCGCGGACGTGACCGCCGCGCTGCGCGCGGGGGCCGACAAGGTGAGTCTCAACACCTCCGCGGTCGCCACGCCGGAACTGCTCACCGAGGCGGCGGCGCGCTTCGGCTCGCAATGCGTCGTGGCGAGCATCGACGCGCGCCGCGAGAACGGGCGCTGGACGGTGTGGACGCACGGTGGCCGCACCCCGACGGGGCTCGACGCGGTCGCGTGGGCGGTCGAATGCTCGCGCCGCGGCGCGGGCGAGATCCTACTCACGAGCATCGACGCCGATGGCGGCCGCAACGGTTACGACCTCGCCCTCACGCGAGCGGTGAGCGCCGCGGTCGACGTGCCGGTGATCGCCTCGGGCGGCGCGGGGCACGCCGACCACCTCATCGATGCGGTGCGCGAGGGCGGCGCCGATGCCGTGCTGCTCGCCGGCATCCTGCACGACGGCGTGGTCGGACTCGACACCCTCAAACAGGCGATGGCCGACTCCGGCCTCGCCATACGGAGGTCCGCATGACGTCCTCCCCGCAGCCCTTGCTGGAGGCCGCGATCGAACTCGCGCGCCGCTGCGGCGAGACCGCCGTACGCCATTTCCGCAGCGCGCTCGAGGTCGAGGTGAAGTCGGATGGCTCCCCGGTCACCCGCGCCGACCGCGAGGCGGAGCAGGTGGCGCGCGCATGGCTCGCCGAACACTTCCCCGACGATGGCGTCACCGGCGAGGAGTACGGCGAGACGCGGCCGGACGCGGCGCGGCGTTGGTTCCTCGATCCGGTGGACGGCACGCGCACGTTCGTGCGCGGCGTGCCGCTGTGGGGCAGCATGGTCGGGGTGGTCGAGAACGGCGTCGTGGTCGCGGGTGCGATCGCGTACCCCGCGGTCGGCGAGTGGATCGGCGCGGCCCGCGGCCTCGGCTGCTGGTGGAACGATCGACGCTGCCACGTGAGCGGGTCCGATGCCCTGGAGCGCGCGACCGCGCTCACCACCGACGCCCGCTTCGCCCACGATCCCACCCAGCGCGCGGCGTGGGACGCACTCGCCACCCGCGTCGACGTCGCCCGCACCTGGGGCGACTGCTATGGCTATCTGCTCGTCGCCACCGGTCGCGCCGAGGTCATGACCGATGGCGTCCTGCACCCGTGGGATGCCGTGCCGCTCGTGCCCATCCTCGAAGAGGCCGGCGGCGTGATCACCGACTGGCGGGGCGGACGCGCGGGCTTCGGCACCGGCGTCATCGCCACGAACACCGCGCTCGCCGACACCGTGCGCGACCTGCTCATCCCCGACCGCGAACCCGGAGCCCGCCCATGACCGCACCGCCCCTGGATCTGGATCGTCTCGATTTCCGCAAGAGCAACGGGCTCGTGACCGTGGTCGCCCAGGATGCCGACACCGGCGTCGTGCTGATGCTCGCGCACGCGGACCGCGAGGCGCTGGAACACACGCTCGCGACCGGGATCATGCACTACCGCTCGCGCACGCGGGGCCTGTGGCGCAAGGGCGCGACCAGTGGCCACGAGCAGTCGGTCGTGTCGCTGAGCGCCGACTGTGACGGCGACGCGGTGCTCGCGCGCGTGCGGCCCGCCGGTCCGGCGTGCCACACCGGGGAGGTCTCGTGTTTCGGCGACGTGGCGCTCGCCCCCGAGACGCTCGCACGGTTGGACCGCCGACTGGCCGAACGGGCCGCGACCCCGGTGGCCGCGGGGGAGCGCCCCTCCTACACGCGGACGCTGCTCGAGGACCGCAACAAGCGGCTCAAGAAGCTCGGCGAGGAGGCGGGGGAACTCGCGGTCGCCTGCGCCGACGGGGATCGCGCGCGTGCGATCGAGGAGGCGGCCGACGTCGTGTACCACGCGCTGGTCGCGCTGCGCGCACTCGACGCGTCGTGGTCGGACGTCCGGCGCACGCTGGAGGAACGCGGTTCGAAGTGACCCCGAGTGCGTCTCCGGACCTCCCCGGACGCCGCGACATGACACGGAGTTGACGAGTCGAGGGAGGCCTCACGACGAACGCGTGGACCGCGGGCCCGACCGCGTCAGCGCGCCTCGCGTGGACGGGAACCTGCAGGTAGAGTCATGCGTCACTGTTCAGGTGTGCGTCCCCCCTGTCCTCACCCCCCTTCGAGGTTCCCCGCCCATGCGTCGTTCCGCCGCCCTGTCGTGTCTCCTGCTGGTCCTCGCGTTCGTGCTGCCGTCGTGGGCCCACGCCCAGACGTTCAGCGTGAAGGGTCGCTTCGTGGACCCGAACACCAACGCGCCGGTCGCCCAGGTCGCCGTCAAGATGACGAGCTTCGCCGACTCGGCCGACGTCAAGCGCACGAACTCCAAGGAGGACGGGTCGTTCGAGGTCACGGGCCTGGGCGCGCACAGCTATCGACTCGAGGCCACGCGCGTGGGGCATGCACCGCTCAAGCAGGTCATTCGCGTGACGCAGGCGGGCCAGAACCTGGGCGTGCTGCAGATGGTGTCGGAGGCGGTGAACATCGCCGGCATCACGATCACCGAGTCGCCCGCGCCCGCGATCCAGAAGGCCGACACCACCGAGTTCCGCGCGAGCGCCGTCAAGACGAACCGCGACGCCACCGCCGAGGAACTCGTGCAGAAGATGCCGGGCGTCACGGTGGAGAACGGCCAGGTCAAGACCAACGGCGAGAACGTGCAGCAGGTGCTCGTCAACGGCCGGCCGTTCTTCGGCAGCGACCCCACCGCCGCCATGCGCAACCTGCCGGCCGAGGTCGTGGACCGCATCCAGGTGTACGACCGCTCGAGCGATCAGGCCGAGTTCAGCGGCTTCGAGGACGGTCAGCAGCAGAAGACCATGAACTTCATCCTGCGCGACCAGAAGGCGCGCTTCGGCAAGGTCTACGGCGGCTTCGGGCCCGACGACAAGTATCAGGGCGGCGGCAACGCCACGTGGATGCGCGGCGCCAACCGCGTCACGCTGATCGGCCTGTCGAACAACATCAACCAGCGCAACTTCTCGCCCATGGACCTGTTCGGGGCCATGTCGGGCGGCGGCAACAATCCCATGATGCGCATGATGAGCGGCTTCCGTCCCCCGGGCGGCGGCGGTGGCGGCGGTGGCGGTGGTGGCATGCGCTGGATGATGGGTGGCGGCGGCTTCGGCGGCGGTGGCTTCGACCCCGGCGCGTTCTTCGTGAACCAGCAGGGCGGGATCACGACGACGCACTCGGGCGGTCTCAACTACGCCGGACAGTGGGGCCCCAAGCTGGCGGTGACCTCGAGCGTGTTCGTCAACGACGCCGACAACACGAACGACCAGTCGGTGCAGCGCACGTACCTGCCGGCGCAGGACTCGCTCGCGTCGTACGCGCAGACGCTCACCACGGCCAATCGCAATCGCAACCAGCGCTTCGACGCGCGCTTCGAGTGGACGGTGGATTCGCTCAACTCGATCATCGTGCAGCCGCGCCTGTACTTCCAGCAGAGCCGCGCCACGAACCACACGTTCTCCGAGAACCTCACGCCCAGCGGCGCGACGCTCAACTCCAGCGACCTCGACAGCCGCAATCACACCACGGGCAACAACCTGTCGAACACGCTCACGATCCGCCACCGCTTCGCCAAGAAGGGGCGCAACGTGTCGGTGGAAGTGCGCAACGGGCACAGCGAGCGCGACGGCGATCGCGATCAGGCGGCCATCAACGTGTTCCACCGCCTGACCGGTGACACCACGGTGGTCACGGACCAGCAGACGGCCTCGGGCAGCACCACCAACTCGGTCTCGACGCGCATCGCCTTCACCGAGCCGATCACCAAGGGCTGGATGGCGCAGGCGATCTACAACCCGCAGTACACGCGCAGCCGCTCGAACGCCGACACGCGCACGCTGGACGGTCTCGGGGCCTACACGGTGATCGACTCCGCCCAGTCGAACCGCTTCGTCAACACGAACATCGTGCAGAACGGCGGGCTCGCGGTGCTGCACACGTTCGGCACGTGGCGCTGGCTGACGCAGGCCTCGGTCCAGCAGTCGCGCCTCGAGAGCGAGCAGTCGTTCCCGCGCACGAACACGTTCGACAAGACCTTCACCGACGTGCTGCCGTCCATGACGCTGTCGGGCACGATCGGCGGCAAGCGCAACGTGCGCCTCAACTGGAACACCGCGGCGACGGCGCCGTCCATCAGCCAGCTCCAGAACGTGGTGGACAACTCGAATCCGCTCTCGTTGAGCTCGGGCAACCCCGACCTGCGCCAGACCTACACGAACACGTTCTCGCTGCGCGTGTCCGAGGCCGAGCCCTTCAAGATGAAGAGCCGGTTCATGTTCGTGAACGTCTCGCGCACGGCGCACCCGATCGCGAACGACACCCGCACCCTGCCGGGCGGCGTGCAGTTCACGCAGCCGGTCAACCTCGACGAGGCCGCGTGGAACGCCAGCCTGTTCGGGGTGTACAGCCGGCCGGCCAAGTTCCTCAAGAGCATCGTCAGCGTGAACAGCGGCCTGACCTACAACCTCACGCCGTCGAGCCTGAACGGCCGCACGAACCTCGGCCGCACGTACGCCGTGCGCGGCGGCGGCGTGCTGTCGAGCAACATCAGCCAGAACCTCGACTTCACGCTGAGCTACCAGGGCAGCTGGAACATGACGCGCAACTCGCTCAGCAACAGCACCACGGGCGACTACTACGCGCACACGATCGGCCTGCGCCTGAACGCCGTGACCAAGTACGGCATCGTGCTGCGCGAGGAGGCGAGCCACAACCTGCAGAGCGGTGTGGCCTCGGGCTTCGGACAGGACGTGGTGCTGTGGAACACGTCGCTGGGCAAGAAGTTCCTCAAGAACCAGAACGGCGAGTTCCGCCTCACGCTCACCGATGCGCTGCAGCAGGAGAAGAGCGTGCAGCGCAACGTCACCGACACCTACGTGCAGGACTCGCGCGATCAGGTGCTCGGCCGCTACTGGCAGGCGATCGTCACGCTCAACTTCAAGTGAGCCGCGCGGCGCGAGCCGCCGTTCCGGGTCTCATGAGGGCCGCCTCCCATGCGGGGGGCGGCCCTTTCCGCTCCGCCCGGCCGGGTGCGGATGCGATATCGGCTCGCACCCGCCCCCCGGGGCGCGTTACCATGCGGGCATGACCGAACTCGACCTGAACACCTCGCCCTATCTGGCCGCTGCGTACGAGAACGACCGTGCGCACGTCTTCCACTCGTGGTCCGCACAGGGCGCGCTCAACCCGGTGGTCATCGCCGGGGCCAAGGGCTCGCGCATGTGGGACGACAAGGGGAACACGTGGCTCGACTTCTCGAGCCAGCTCGTCAACGTCAACATCGGGCACCAGCATCCCAAGCTCGTCGCCGCGATCCAGGCGCAGGCGGGGCGCCTGTGCACGATCGCACCCAGCGTCGCCAACGATATGCGCAGCGAGGCGGCGCGCCTGATCGCCGAGCTCGCGCCCGGCGACCTGGACATGGTGTTCTTCACCAACGGCGGCACCGAGGCCGTCGAGAACGCGGTGCGCCTCGCCCGCGGGCACACGGGCCGTCTCAAGGTGCTCAGCACCTACCGCAGCTACCACGGCGCCACCGGCACGAGCATCGGACTCACGGGCGACCCGCGCCGCTGGGCCAACGAACCGTCGGTGCCCGGCGCGGTGAAGTTCTGGGGCCCCTACCCCTATCGCAGCGCGTTCCACAGCAGCAGTCCGCAGGAGGAGTGCACGCGCGCGCTCGAGCATCTCAAGAACGTCCTCATGGTCGAGGGCCCGCACACCGTGGCCGCGATCATCCTCGAGACCGTGGTCGGCACGAACGGCATCCTGGTGCCGCCGGACGGCTATCTGGCCGGCGTGCGCGCGCTGTGCGACCAGCACGGCATCGTCATGATCTGCGACGAGGTCATGGCGGGCTTCGGCCGCTGCGGCGAGTGGTTCGCGGTCAACAAGTGGGGCGTGACGCCGGACCTGATCACGTTCGCGAAGGGCTCGAACTCGGGCTACATCCCGGTCGGCGGCGTCGTGATCTCGCGGCGCATCGCGGACACGTTCAAGGACCGCGTGTTCTTCGGGGGCCTCACGTACAGCGGTCACCCGCTCGCGTGCGCCTCGGTGGTGGCCAGCATCGGCATCTTCAAGGAGGAGCGCATCATCGAGAACGCGCGCATGCTGGGCACCGACGTGATCGGCCCCGAACTGCAGCGCATCATGGCCAAGCACCCGAGCGTCGGCGAGGTCCGCGGCCTCGGCGTGTTCTGGGCGATCGAACTGGTCAAGAACCGCACCACGCGCGAACCGCTCGTGCCGTTCAACGCCAGCGGACCCGCGGCCAAGCCGATGCTCGAACTCATGGCCGCCTGCAAGGCCAAGGGCGTGTGGCCGTTCGCGCACTTCAACCGACTCCAGGTGACGCCGCCGTGCACGACCACGGCCGACGAGGCCCGCGAGGGGCTGGCCGCGATCGACGCCGCGCTCGAGGTGGCCGACCGGTACGTCGAGGCGTGAACACGACGCG
>CAZZLY010000002.1:64649-111315 GCA_964655175.1 uncultured bacterium | reverse complement strand
AGCACCTCATGCGCACGTCGTTCGTGCTGCGCTCGGTGTTCCGCCTGCGCGACGGCGCCTCTCGCGAGTCGTCGCAGCTGTGGCAGGCGGGGCGCAGCGTGGCGGGCATCACGCGTATCGAGCCCGCTGGCGACATCGTACGCGCGTGGGCGGCCGTCGCGCGCGAGGCGTGAGGCCGCGACGCACGTTCACGCCACGCGTTCGGTCGCGGGCGTGGGTGCGGCAGGGTTCGAAGCGCTGCGTGCGGTGCCGTCGCTCGCGCGTTCGACCGTCACGCTGAGCGCGCCCAGCGTCTCGCCGACGCGGCCCTCGACGACCACGACCTCGTGACGCAGGTGCGCCCCGAACCGGCGGTACGCGTCGGGGAACAGCACGCATTCCACGAGCCCCGAGCGATCGGCGAGCGTGATGAACAGCATGGTGCCGCCCGACGACGTCTCGATGCGGCGCATGGCGCACGGGATGCCGCACACGCGCACGCGACGACCCACGTGCGACGCGAGCGCGGCCGCCGGCACCGCGTCGTGCACGAGGCGCGCGTCGGCGAGCACGTCGAGCGGATGCGCCGTGAACCACGTGCCGGTGGCCGCGTGCTCCCCGCGCACGAGATCGGCGAGCGGGAGTTCGGTGAGTTCGGGCAGGGCCTCGCCGCCGGGTCGCGGCGTGCGCGCGACGGGCACGAGCGTGGCGCCGTCGGGTTCGTGCAGTGCGGCCGCTGTGGCGTGCGCGCGCGTGCGTGCGCTGCCCACCGCGGTCAGCGCCTGCAGCACGCGCGACTCGAGCCGCAGCGAGGCGCGCGTGCGCGGTTCGTGCGCGTGTCCGGCGAGCGCATCGAGCGCGCCCGCCATGACGAGCGCGTCGAGTTCGGGGGGCGTGGGCCGCACGCGATCCGCCAGGTCGGCCAGGCTCGCGAACGGTCGCGCCGCGATCAGTCGCTGCCCGGTGGCGTGCGACAGTCCGGTCACGCGATGCAACCCGACGCGCACCGCGCGCGTGCCGTCGGCGAGGCGTTCGAGCGTCGTGTCCCACGCGGCGCGCTCGGCGCACGGCGGCAGGAACACGACCGGGGCGCGACCCACGCCGCCGCGTCGCAGATCCTCGACGTGCACCCACGTGGGGTACATGCCCGCGTGATGATTGAGCACGCCCACCGCCCATTCGGCGGGCCAGCGGCACTTGAGTGCGGCGCTCTGCCACGCCAACTGACCGTAGCCCGCCGCGTGCGCCTTGCAGAACGCGTACGCCGCGAACCGCGCGAGCTCGCGCCACACGACCTGCGCGTCGGCCTCGCTCACGCCCGCGCGTCCGGCCTGCGTCACGAACCCGCGCTCGAGGAAGCGGAACTCCTCGTCGCTGCGCGCCTTGCCGATCGCGCGACGCAGCGTCTCGCCCTCGGGATGCGGCATGCCGCAGAGGGCCGACGCCACGCGCATGACGTCCTCCTCGTAGAGCAGCACGCCCTGCGTCTCGGCGAGCGTGGCGCGCAGGCGTTCGTGCGGATACCGGACGGGCTCGAGCCCGCGACGGCGGCGACAGAACGCCTCCTTCATACCCGACTCGGCCGCGCCCGGGCGCACGAGGGCGACCGCGGCGATCGTGTCGTCGAGCGTCTGCGCGTGCAGCATGCACAGCAGATGGCGCATGGCGGGCGACTCGAGCTGGAAGCAGTTGAGCGTGTCGCCCGCCGCGAGTGCGGCCGCCGCGCGCGGATCGTCGTCGGGCAGGTGCACGACCTCGGTCGCGGTGGGGCGCGCGTACGCGGCGGTGGGGGTCGTGTCCGCGAGCGACGCGCCCGCGAGCGTGAGGCATTCGCCGATCGTGGTGATCGCGCGGTTGCCGAGCAGGTCCATCTTGACGAGACCGATGCGTTCGACGGCGCGCATCTCGAACTGTGAGACGACCACGCCCTTGGCGGCGCGCTCGAGCGGCAGGTAGTGCGTGAGCGGCCGGTCGGCGATCACCAGACCGCCGCAGTGGATGGACAGGTGCCGTGGCGCCCCGGCGAGCCGGACCGCCAGACGCAGCGCTTCGGCGATCCGCGGCTCGCGGAACTCGGGGCCCAGATCGTGCGGTCCCGTGCGTGCCCCGGCGCGGCCCGGTTCGCCACCGGCGTTGCGCGCGCGTTCGCGTGCCGTCGCGTCGTGTGGACGATCGTGCGCCAGCGCCTGCTCGAGCGCGGACGGCTCGACGTGTCGCGGCACGCGCCGCGCGAGCGCGTTCACGCGCGGCAGCGGCACGCCGAGCGTCTTGGCGGCCTCGCGGAACGCCGAGCGCGGGCCCAGCGTGGCATGCGTGCTGATCATGGCGACGCGATCGTGACCGTAGGTGTCGTACACGTGCGCGATGACCTCGTCGCGGCGTCGCCAGCACAGGTCCACGTCGAGGTCGGGGCAGTCGCGGCGCTGCGGATGCAGGAACCGCTCGAAGCACAGGCCGTGACGCACCGGGTCCACGCTCGTCACGCCGAGCGCGTACGACACGATCGAACTGGCGCCCGAGCCGCGGCCCACGGTGGGGATGCCGCGCTCGCGCGCGAACCCCACGATGCTCGCGACCAGCAGGAAGTAGTCGGTGAACCCCATGTGCTCGATGAGCGCGAGTTCACCGTCGAGGCGCGAGCGCGCCTCGCGACGTGCCGCACCGCTCGCGCGCGCGGGTCCGGTCGCGGGATAGCGCTGCGCCAGGCCGGAGGTGGCGATCGCGCGCAGGCGTTGGGCGCCGGTGACGCCCTCGGGCAACGGGGCGCGAGGGAAGATCGGGGTACCCGTCTCGAGCGACAGATGCACGCGCGCGACGAGCGCCGCGTTGTTCTCGAGCAACGGGTCGGCCTGTTCGGAGCAGCCCGCGCCACCGCACAGCGCGCGCACGCGCCGCGTCCATTCGTCGCTCGAGGCGAGCCACGCCTCGCGCGCGCAGAACGCGTTCGGCGGCATGCGTTCCAGCAGTTCGCCCGCGCCCGCGGTGACCGCGGTGCGATGCGCCTCGTGATCGCGCGGTTCGAGCAGCCACACGTCGCCGGTCGCGACCGCCGGCAGCCCCATGCGCCACGCTTCGGCGAGGCGCGCGCGCAGGTGCGCGCGTTCGGCGACGAGTCCGCGCACGCCCAGCCACAGTCCGCCCGCGGACGCGCGCGCCCCGGTCGCGCGCACGAGCCCGCGCGCGCGTTCGTCGGCCGCGCTCACGGCGGTCGGCACGCCGGCCGCGATCAGCGCGGTGGCGAGCGAGACCGACTCGACGATGACGTGCAGGCCCGCGTGATGCGCCGCGATCGCGGGCACCAGGTCGAACGCGTCGTCGAGGTGCCGCGCGGTGAGCACCGCGCACAGGTTGGCCCAGCCGCGACGATCGAACGGCAGCAGCAGCGCGCGCGGCCGTTGCGCCGCGCGGGCCGCACGGACCCCGCGCAGGCCACTCGTGCGCGCCAGTACGCGCATGTCGTCGTCGGGCGTGGTGACCTCGGCGCCGATCACGGGGCGCAGCCCGCTGCCGCGCGCCGCATCGAGGAACCGCAGCGCCAGATACAGGTTGTCGCGATCGGTCAGCCCGAGCGCCGTGTGACCGAGTTCGGCGGCGCGTTCGCACAGGGCCTCGGGCGAGGCGACACCGGCGAGCAGCGAACCGTGGGAACGCACACGCAGCGGGACGAACGGGGACATCGGGGACCTCGTGGGTGACGGAACGTGGTGCAAGGGACGAACGACGAACGATGTGCCAGAGGCGGTCCGCGGGGATCCCCGCGCCGCGTGTGAGGCGTGCTGCGAGCACGCGCCTCGCGTATGAACGACGCGGTGGGCGTGCCGTGGTCGTGTCGCGTGGGGCGGAGTGAGCGCGTTGCGCGGTGGTCGAGCGAGAGCCCCCGTGTCGGTGGCGCCGTGTGCGCGCGCGGTGCGTCACGCCCGCACTATTGGGTGAGCGACGACGTGCGCAGCACGAACCCGTAGCGGTCCTCCTCGACCTGGCCCTTGAGGTGCAGCGCGCGTCCCGAGACCACCGCGCCGTGACCGAAGTCGCCGCGCACGCGATCGAGCGCCTCGCACAGCGCCGCGCGCCGGCCGGCCTCGGGTTCGTCGAACAGCGAGCCCTGTTCGCCCGCGCCGTGCACGAAGTTCGACAACGTCACGCCGACCGCGTGCAGCGACACGCGTCGCGTGTGCAGGCGCGTGCACAGGTGCAGCGCCAGCGCGAGCACGACCGGATCGACCGCCGACGCCTGCGGCAGCGTGCGCGACTGCTCGACCGACTCGCCGTCGCTGTAGCGCAGGCGCACACTCACCGTGCGCGCCGCCAGTTCGAGTTCGCGCGCGGTGCGGCAGGCGCGCCCCACCAGGTACTCGAGGAACCCCTCGAGCGCGCGCGGGTCCGCGGTGTCGGTGTGGAACGACGTCTCGCGCGAGATCGTGAGCGGCACCTCGCGTGCGACGACCGGCGCGGTGTCGCGACCGCGACAGCGTTCGTGCAGGCGTCGCCCGGGCGCGCCGAACAGCGCCTCGAGCGTGCCCACGGGCAGCACGCGCAGTTCGCCGATGGTGCGGATGTTCATGCCGCGCAGCGTGCGCGCGTGCGCGTGGCCCACGCCCGCGAGTTGCTCGATGGGGCGGTGGGCGAGGAACGCTTCGGCCTCGTGCGCGTGCACGCGGGCCAGCCCGTCGGGCTTGCGCGTCTTACCGACGAGTTTGGCGAGCATGCGGTTGGGGCCGATGCCGCACGTGACCGTGAGCCCGGTGTCGTCGAGGATCGTGCGCTTGAGGCGTGCGGCCGCCTGTTCGAAGTCGCCGTGCAGCCGCGCGGTGCCGGTCAGTTCGAGGTACGCCTCGTCGAGGTAGGTCTCGACGTCGGGCGACAGCTCGCGGCAGCGCTCGAACAGCCGTTCGGCGTAGCAGCGGTACACCTGCGCGTGCCCCGCAAGCACGACCGCCTGCGGGCACAGGCGTTTGGCCTCGCCGAGCGGCATGCCGGCCTTGAGGCCGAACCGGCGCGCCTCGTAGGAACACGACGCGATGACGCCCGCGCCCACGATGACCGGACGGCCCTTGAGGCGCGGATCGCGCTGCTGCTCGATCGCCGCGAAGAACGCGTCGATGTCCACGTGCAGCACCGCGCGTTCGGGACCCGCCTCGGGTGCGGGGCAGGGCGCCGGGTCCGCGTGCGTGGGTGGCGACGCGAGGTCGTGTGCGTCGTGCGTGTCGGTGTGCGGGTGCGACGATGGCGTCGTCGCGTCGCACGCAGCGTGTCTGGTGCGCGCGTCGGGGCACGCGTGGGCGTGCGGGGGCTCGAGGGGCATGGCGTCTCCGGGGGCCACCGGCGGGGCGAGGCGGGGCGGTGGCGCGTGTCCAGCGACGGAGGCCTGGGAGTGACGTACCCGGGCGGCCCGCGCCGGCTGGCCCGACCATCCCCGCAGATGTCGGCGCCGGACGCGGGACCGCCCGTGTCCTGAACCGCGTGCCCGATCGCACGCGGGTGCTGCACACACCGGGGATCGCTCGGTCGTGCGCTCGCGTGACGAGCGTGGCTCCGGCGCAGGCGCGTCGGGCACGTCGTCACGCGGTCACGCCGCGTCGGTCCACCCACCTGCTCCGCCGCGGCGCGCAGCCCGAGGGGCCACGGGTGCCGTGGGTTCGTGTCCGGGCGGGACCACGCGTCCTGCGTGGAGCCCGGCGCCGCGGCAGAACCAGCGGGTGGGACGGATCACCGATGTGGGAACCCGGCGGCGGGGACGCCGGTGCTGCGGTGGGGACGAGCGACCGTCTCGGCGGTCACGTCACGTCGGAGGATTCACGACTCAGCGGACAACGTGCTGCGTTGGTGCGGTGGTGATTGGGTTCAACCGTCGAGCGTCACCGTGTCGAGCCACCACACGAGGTCACCGCCCTGGAGCTGCAACTGATAGACGTCGCCGCTCTCGTCGGTGATCGAGAAGTAGAACCTGGGATGTCGGCCGGCGCGGTCGATCCAGCGGGCGTTGACCCGGGAGACGCGGTGCTCGCGTCCCCGGCGCCGGAACGCCACCGGAGTGACCGTGCCGCCATGGAAGTCGGCACGGACCGAGACGGCTTCGTTGAGGGATTCGCTGCGCATACGATCTTCTGGATGACCCCCGCGACCCCGGGCGGGGCGGTGGGTGTGGCCCACGGCCCACCCGGGTCGCTGGGAGGTCAGGACCTGGCCGTCCTGTCGCCTGGCGCATGCGGGACGAGAGGCCTCGCTGGGCCGCCCCTGAGGCGAGGCCCACCGCGGCGTCGGCCGCAAACCGAGCGCAGGGGCACTCTACTGCACAATTGTGCAGTTGCGCAAGGGGGAACTGTCGGCACCCCGACCGCGCGCGCAACTCGTTGCGGCAGCGTGTCCCAGCCACAAATCGCGTACGCCGTGCGCGAGCCGCGTCCCATCTCATGGTGGCCCGCGTTTGTAGTAGCCTCGCCCCGCGCAAGTCCCACCCACGCTCCCCCGGAGGCCCCCGTGTCCATGTCGCGTCGTCTCGTGTCGTCGGTCCTCGTCGTCGCTGTCGCGCTGCTGCTCGCGATCCCCGCGCTGCACGCCGAGCCGGTCGTGCTCAAGACCACGGAGCTCGGGCGCGGACCCACGCTGGTGTTCGTGCACAGCATGGGGCTGGCGCGCGCCGACTGGCTGACCACCGCGCGCAAGCTGTTGAGCGGCTACCGCGTCGTGCTGGTGGATCTGCCGGGCCACGGCGAGAGCCCCATGCCGGAGCCGTTCTCGTTCGTCACCGCGGGCGAGGCGCTCGACGCGGTGCTCGCGCGGCAGAACCCGGACAGCACGATCGTGATCGGTCACAACATGGGCGGCCGCGTCGCCATGGCCGCGCTCGCGGCGCACCCCGAGCGCGCGCGCGGGCTGCTGCTGGTGGACGTGCCCGTGGGCACGCCGGTGCAGATCGAGGACCAGCAGAAGAAGATGTTCCTCAACTACATGGACGCGCAGTACGAGGCCGTGTCCAAGATGATGTTCAGCAAGCTCGGCCGCGACACCACGCAGAGCCAGGCCATCTACGCCATGTTCTCGCAGACGCAGCCCGCCACGATCAAGGCGTACGTGCGCGAGATGTTCTACAGCGACGGCAACCGCGACGCCAAGGCCGTCAAGGTGCCCACGCGCATGCTGCTCACCAGCCGCTCGTGGCCCGACAGCGTGCGCGCCGGTGTCGTGCTCAAGGCCATGGGCTGGGAGGACACCACGTTCGCGGTGACGCGCATCCCCAACTCGGCCTCGTGGGTCATGAAGGATCAGCCCGACACGCTTGCGGCGCGCATCCGCGAGTTCGCCACGACCTGCTTCGCGACGCCGCGCAAGTAGCACGCGATGGGCTGGCGATACCACCGCAGCGTCCGATTGCTGCCGGGCCTGCGCCTCAATCTGGGCATGCGCGGCATGAGCCTCACCGCCGGCATCCCGGGCCTGAGCGTCAACGTGGGTCCGCGCGGCGTGTATCGCAACCTCGGGCTGCCGGGCAGCGGGTTCTCCAACCGCACGCGACTCGATAAGCCGTCGCGTACGCCGCGTGAGACGCTGCCGCCGCTCGTGCCCGCGGCCGCGAGCGGGTTCGCGTCCACCGACCCCGAGACGGGGGATCTGCGCGTGCGGCTGCAACTGTCGCTCGATGACCACGGTCGCCTGGTCATCCGTGACGGTGCGGGTGGCATGATCGCGCCCGCGCTCGAGCGGCGCGTGCGGCGCGAACACGAGGCGCAGTTGTTCGCGTGGCTCGACGAACGCGAGCGCGAGATCGACGCCGGTGTCGACGCGATCGAGTCGCTCCACCGGCACACGCCGTCGCCCGAGTGGGTGTGCCCGATCGAGCCCGAGCCGTTCACCACGCTCGAGCCCGAGTCACCGCCACCGCTCGAGCTGAGTCTGTGGGATCGCCTGTTCGGTCGCACCGAAGCCAAGACGCAGGCGCACGACGAGGCCACCGCCGAATACGAGCGCGCCCGTGACGAGTGGCGGCGCACGCGCGAGGCGCACGCGCGCGAGCAGGCGAACGCCCCGATCGTCTACGAGCAGCGCGTGCGCAGCGACGTGGCGTTCATGGAGGAGACGTTCGAGGACGCGCTCGACGCGGTGTCGTGGCCGCGGCCGACGCACGTGCGGTTCGCGCTCGACGAGCACGGCACACGCATGGTGCTCGACGTGGATCTGCCCGAGGCCGAGGACATGCCCACACGCGACGCCGAGCGCGCCGCACGCGGGTACAAGCTCAACCTGCGCACGCGCACGGCGAGCGAGGTGCGCGGGCTGTACGCGCGCCACGTGCACGGCGTGCTGTTCCATCTCGCGGGGCTCGCGTTCCACGTGCTGCCCGCGCTCGACGAGGTCGTGGTGTCGGGTTACTCGCAGCGTCGCGACCCGGCCACCGCGCTGGAGCGCGAGGATCATCTGGTGAGCGTGCGCGTGCCGCGCGCGGCGTGGTCGCGGCTCGATTTCACCGCGCTCGAGCACCTGGATCCGATTGCCGCGCTGGGCGCGTTCGAGTGCGTGCGCGACCTGTCCGACGCCGACGTGTTCGCCCCCATCGAGCCGCTCGCGCGCCTCGATCGCGTGGGCGGGGAGTCGTCCGGGGTCTGACGCGGCGCGGTTCGACGTGCGTCCACGTCGAATCGTGCCCTCGCGGGATGCGGCGCGGCGCACGACCGTCCGGACCCGACCAGCTGTCGTGTTCGCAAGGTGTTGCGCGCCCATGGCGGTGGGTGCGGTGCGCTCCGTGAACGGTGCGCGCAGGGCGTGAGACCCGCGTCGCAGCGCTCGCGGAACTCGGTTTCCCATGCGGATGGCGCGGCCACCGGCCGATGACCCGAGGGAGAGAACGTCCCTTGGAGGCCGGTCCCGTGATCCGTCGTGTCATCGTGTTCGCCGCCGTCGTCACCCTGATCGTCGTGGGGGTGCGGTTCGCGCCCACGCCGCCGCCGTCGTCGGCGGTGGTCGGGGCGATGGGCCGTGGCCCCACGATCGTGCTCGTGCACGGTCTGGGTTCGGACTACGACGACTGGCTGCCCACCGCGCGCGACCTGGCGCGCGACCATCGCGTCGTGCTCGTGGAGCTGCCCGGCCACGGCGTGACGCCCATGGCCGCGCCGTTCACCTTGGAGCAGGCGTCGCTCGCGCTCGATCGCGCCATCGCCGAGCAGTCGCCGCACACGCCGGTCGTGCTCGTGGGACATTCGATCGGCGGGCTCGTGGCGGCGTTCGAGGCCAAGCGTTCGCCGCAGCGCGTGCGCGAGCTCGTGCTCGTCGAGACGGCGCTGGCGCCGCAGTCCACCAAGGCGCAGAACGACACGTTGTTCGCGATGCTCGAGCGCGATTGGTCGGGCACGCTGCGCACGATCTACCACTCGTTCGGTCGCGATTCGGCGCAGAGCGAACTGCTGTGGCGCGAGGCGCTGCAGCTGCGGCACGACGACATGCGGCAGTGGATCCGTGTCGCGGTCTCGGCCGATCTGTCCCAGGAGGCCGCCGGGCTCACGATGCCCGTGCTGGCGGTGTTGTCGGCGCGCTCGTGGGAACCCGACGAGCCGTGGACGCACGCGGCCACGGTGCTCGGCTACCAGAACGTGCCGCATCTGAAGGGCATCCGCTTCGAGGACTGCGGACACTTCGTGATGCTCGACGAGCCCACGCGGCTGGCCAACACGATCCGCCGCTTCTGCGCACCCACCGATTCGGTGTTCGCGCTGCGCTGACCTCGTCGTTCACGCGAACGGCCGCCGAATCCGCCCGTGGTGAAGGGGCGTGACCGGCGGCCGTTCGTGTCTCGGGTGCGGCGTCAGCGCGCGAGCGCGTCCTTGTGCACGACGCCGCCCTTCATGACCCACTTCACGCGCTCGAGTTCGGTGACGTCGCGCAGCGGATCGCCGCTCACCGCGACCATGTCGGCCCAGGCGCCGCGCGCGATCACGCCGACCTTACCCGACCAGCCCATGAGGTCGGCCGCCGACGTGGTGGCCGACTGGATCGCCTGCATGGGCGTCATGCCGAGGCTCGTGTAGATCGCGAACTCCTTGGTCTGCGTGCCGTGCGGGAACACGCCGGCGTCGGTGCCGAACGCGATCTTGACGCCGTTGCGGATGGCGATCTTGAACGCCTCGCGCATCTGCCCGCGCACCGCGCGCGCCTTGGCGAGACTGCCCTCGGGCACGTGCAGCGGGTTGCCCTCGGCGAGGATCGGCTCGATCACGTACAGCGTGGGCACGTACCACGTGCCGTTCTTCTTGAGCACCGCGGCCGCCTCGGCGTCCATGTAGGTGGCGTGCTCGATCGAGCGCGCGCCGGCGTTGCTCACCCAGATCATGCCCTCTTTGCCATGGCAGTGGGCGGCCACGTAGCGGCCCAGGCGGTTGGCCTCGTCCACCGCGGCGCGCATCTCGTCCTGCGTGTAACCGGTGTGGCGCGGATCGTCGTTGGCGGACAGCACGCCGCCCGTGGCGAGGATCTTGATGACGTCGGCGCCCTGCTGGATGTCGAAGCGCACCTTCTTACGCACCTCGTCCACGCCGTCGGCGACGCCGGACACGAGGTCGTTGCACCAGTGGTAGTCGAGCGCGTTGCGCTCGTCGCCGTGGCCGCCGGTCATGGACAGCGACCAGGTCGCCACCTGCATGCGCGGGCCCACGATCTCGCCGGCCTTGATCGCATCGCGCAGCGCCACGTCCACGAGCTCGTGCCCACCCACGTCGCGGCAGGTCGTGAACCCGGCCTCGAGCGTGGCGCGCACGTTGTTCACACCGGTGATGGCGCTGCGCGCCGCCGGGCTCTTGAGGCGCGACATGCGGTCCTCGCCCACACGGCTCGACAGGTGCGTGTGCGTGTCGATGAGCCCGGGCAGGAGCGTGGCCTCGCCCAGATCCTTCACGGGCAGGCCCGCGGGGGCGGCGGACTCGACGGACTCGATCGTGTCGCCCGAGACCACGACCCACACCGGGCCGCGCACGACACCGGCGCGGGGATCCACGAGGTGCGCGGCGCGCACCGCGAAGCGATCGGCGTGGGCGGGCGTGACGGACGCGAGCACGGTGAGGCAGGCGAGCAGGACAGCGGAACGGAACGACGGACGCATGGGACTCTCCGGGGAGTGGGCGGCGGATGGCCGGCGCGCAGTGTGCGCGACGGTCCACGCGCGCGACAAGCCGGGGGCCGCGGTCCGCGGGAATTCACGAGGGTGCGATACCGGCGACACGCGCTCGAAACAGCGGCTCGCTAGAGTCCTCGGCACATGGGTCGGCGAGGTCGCCCTCCCGCGGAGGGCTGAATTCGGCGGGCAGGCCGGGTCCTTCGCGGGCGAAGCCGGGCGGCGAAGCCCCCCGTGACCCCATTCCCGCAGCGATCGGGTACGCGGACACCGGACACCCGGGCCCTCGGAGGCGCCGCCGGACCGTCGGCCACGATGGCTGCCCATGACGCCGGGATCCGCCGCCAGGTCGGGTTCCGGCGTTCATGCTGTGCGACGGCACCGTGGGCCGTCCGGTCGCGTGCGATGCGGTGTGCTCCCTCCGCCGCCCGGTCGAGTGCGATGCCCGTGACACGCCGTGTTCCCGTAGCCCCGGAGCCGCGTGTGGGGCGCGCGAGCGCCCGCCGGGAACGAAGCACCCCCTGCGGCGCGAACCGCAGGGGGTGACGATGCCGAAGCGAGGTGTCGAGACGAGGATGTCGTGCGAGGTGTCGTTGCGGTGATCGGGTGAGGGGTCAGTCGTTGGCGGCGAGCACCGAGTGCGGCGGGAGGACGCGCAGCGCGGCGCCCCCCTGACCGATCTCGCCGAGGTGACGGGCGAAGTGCCGGGAATGACGGCTCATCTCACGCAGTGCGAGCCACAGCAGCTCGCCGCGACGGCCCTGACGCCAGGGCGCGAGCCCCGCCGGCGCATCCATGACCGCGGCCCAGCGGAACGCGGGCATGCGCTCGAGCGACTCGCGCACGTGCGTGCACGCGAGTTCGAACTCCAGCAGCAGGCCACCGCGCGTGCGGGCCTCGGCGAACGGCGGCACGGTCTGGTCCCCGTTCGCGATCGCCTCGATGCGGCGGGCGTGACGCACGAACCCGGCGGTGAGCTCATGCGCCGACATGCCGCAGTCGGGGTGGCGACGGTCGAACGTGTGCGCCGGGAACGCGCGCACCATGCGCACGATCTTGGTCGTCTCGTGCTGCAGCACCTCGATGTAGGCCTGACGTTCGCACTGGGCTTCGATCATCGGCGGGCCTCCTGCGGGCTCCGTGCGTGGGGATCACGGACGGGTCGACGCGGTGGGCGTCGACGGGAGGCAGCATGGCGCGCGCTCAGGCAACGAGCGATGACGCCGATGTTGCGGCGCTGCAACATCGGTGCGGGCGCCGCGGCAGACGAGCGGACGTCCATTTCGAAGGGAGGGATCCGGCGCTCCATTCCAACGAGGACTCCCCCGACGAGCGGGTCGCTCGCCGGGGGAGTCGTGATCGACGTACCACCTCCAACAAGGGTTCAGTTCATGCGCACGATGCGCTGAACGCGCGGACCCGAGGGGGTCTGAAGCCGCGCGAAGCACAGACCTTTGAAGGCCTGTCCCGAACCGTCACGGCCATCCCACTCGACCGCCTGAGTCCCCGCGGCGGCAGGACCATGGAAGAGGGTCTTCAGCAGGCGGCCCTGGGGATCGAAGATCGAGAGGTCGATCGTCGAGCCTCGGAGAGAGGACGGCATCTGGAAGCGCAGGACCTGAGCTCCCATGCCGGGGTTCGGCGTCGGCGCGCTGAACGCGATGCCATCGACGTCCATCGTCCCCGCAGGAGCAGGCGAGCCGACCGGCAGGTGGATCGATTCGCTCGCGTCACTGCGGCTTCCCATGAAGGAGACCACGCGGTAGTACCAGTCGCCGTCGCCGGGCGCATCCTCGAAGCGATAGGCCGAAGCGGCGAGCAGTTCCTGATTGACCGCGATCCACTCGCCCGCCTCAGGCTGCTCGGTACGCTCGACTCGGAAGCCAGCAATACCCGCAGCGTTCGAGGCCGTCCAACGCAGTCGGACTCGACGATCACCCGTCACCTCGCCGTTCAACCGGATCGAGTTCAGGGTGGGCGTCGCGGCATCACGCGTCAGAACGAGGATCTGTCCGCCCTCGACCGTGGAGGTGGAAGGATTGATGCGAAGGCTGTGAGCCTGCACGTCGAGGAGCCATGCATTCGAGCCCAGAGCGGCCGAGGCGTCGATCACACCGCTGAATTCCCAGAAGCCCGGCAGGTCGGTCGCGGCGACGCTCGAGTTGAGCGGATCGGCGGCCAGCGCGTGCGTCCTTGCGGCGGCCCGATCCATCTCGAGCACAGGCGTCAGTGCCTTCGTGTAGACATCGTACTCCCACAGGTACGTATCGCGGATGAGGCTCAGCGGAGCGGTCGAAAGGTTGTAGTTGGGGTCCTCGCAGATCATGAGCTTGCCCGAGGCGTTGATGTCGATGTTGTCGGGGCTCACGACGCCCTCCGAACCGTCCAGCAGAAGCGTCAACTGACCGGGACCGGTGGGTGCAGCCGGGTCGAACGTCCACTTGTACAGGCGCCCGTAAGGATTGACGCTACCCGGGGAACCCGTCGTCACGAAGTAGGCGACGCCCGGAGTGGTCTTGTCGCAGGCGAAGTCCTCGACGCGGACGAAGTTGAACGAGCCCGCGGCCTGCGAAGCGGTCTCCAGGTTGGCATCGGTACCGGCGGCGCTGACGGCGACCCAGTGGATGGGCGTGCTCGTACCCTTCGCGATGAACGTCGATTCGTTCTTGCGGGTCGAGTCGTCGAAGACCATCACGTAGAGCGAACCGTTCCGGAAGCCGTTGCGGGTCAGTACATCCGGGTCTCCCGCGACTTTGGTGCCGACGTACTGGTAGATCTGCGACGTCAATGCGCCACCATCCTCGGTTCCCACGAGCGACGTGAGGGAGCCCGTGCCCGGAAGGACGACCAGATTCTCCCAGTTCGCATGCCCCATGCGCGGCAGCGTGAAGAGATCGCCGTTCACCAGGGCAACCGCGGTGCCGCCCTTGCCGTCGAAAGTCGCCGCACCGCCGGTCTCTTCACCCGTGAAGTAGATCTCGGTATCGAGGCCGCTCCACGCGCCGCCCAGATAAGCCGAGCAGAATCGCGCGAAACGCGGCGTCGTGGGCGTGGACGTCACCAGCACGGGAGGCTCGCCCGCGAGAACGTTGACGACACCATTACGAGCCGAAGCGACGGAGAGGCCGCCACCGAGGTTGTTGAGCACCAGTTCCGAGATGCGCGCCCCCGAAGGCAGGGGCCCGGCCGCGACACTGTTCGACTGCGTGAACTCGTGGTTGACGAAGAGTCGCAGCTGCCCCGAACCCGGGATGCCGCTCATCCCGAGACCGTCCGGGATGCCGAGGAAGCGGAACGTCGCGCCCGTTGAATCACCGGTCAGGCCGACCTGCTGGCCGGTCGTGATCAGAGGAGTGCGGATCCAGCCGGAGGTCACTGGCTTGGCGTAAGCAGGCGCGGACGCATAAGGATCCACCGCGGCGCGCGTCGCCGAGGCGATCGAGAGCGTGGTGAGCGTGGCCATGATCAAGTGGGCGTATCGCAAGGTCATTCGATTCTCCCGTGATGAAGTCATCGGTGCGATGGTGTTTGCCATCGGGGGGCGAGGAACCATGCCTCAGGCCATCCTCGCGGCGCGGAGAATCCGATGAAGACGTTACCGCGATGTGTCGTACGCTCGTCCTTCCCGGCAAAAGATGATTACCGATCCAGACCTTTCCATCGGAAAGCGCCATCCCGTTCGGACGCATCGCGGATGTTGCCGGATGTGGATTCGTATCCGCTCGATCGTCACATGCGGAAGTCACGGTCACGCACCCACCCTTGTGGCGTTAACCCCACGGAGCTGGCGATGTCGAGACGAGGATGTCGTGCGAGGGGTCGTTGTCGTGATCGGGTGGGAAGTCAGTCGTTGGCGGTGAGCACCGACGGCGGCGGGAGCACGCACCGCGCGGCACCGCCTGGCCGATCTCGCCGAGGTGACGGGTGAAGTGCCGGGAATGACGGCTCATGTTGCGTCGCGCGAGCCACCGCCGCTCTCCGCGGTGTCCACGACACCAGAGTGCGAGTCTCGCGGGTGCATCGACCGCGGCCCAGCGTGACGCGAGTATGCGCCTCGGCGAACGGCGGCACGGTCGCGTCTCCGTCCGGGATCACGAACACGCCCCGCCGCGGCGTCAGTGCCGCAGCAGCGACAGCACGATCTCGAACAGGATGAGCAGGATGATCGCGATCTCGAGCGTCTCGCTGCGGCGCGCCAGCGACTCGGCGTTCAGCATGTCGTAGGCGTCGCGCACGATGGCGATCTTGCGTTCGATGCCCTTGCGCCACGAGCGCTCGCGGAACTCCTCGAGCGCGGCCGAGTACACGCGCGCCAGGAACACGTCGTCGGTCACGCGCAGCGAGTTCTCGAGGCGCTCCATGAGCTCCACGGAGTCCGCCACGAGCCGCTGCAGCTCCTCGAGCAGGCGGCTGTAGCGCCGCCCCATGAACCGGAAGCCCTGGCGCGCCTGCATGAACCGCGTCTGGATCGCGGGCACCTCGGCCTCGAGCACGCTGTCGTACCAGCGCAACTCGAGCAGCTGCGCGTTGGCGAACTCGAGCACGTACTGCACGTCGGTGTCGTCGACCTCGGGCTCGATCACGAGCGCGGTGTTCCAGGTGAGCACGACGAGGTCGTCGGCGAAGTAGCCCAGGCGCGGCGACAGCAGTTCCTTGCGCGCCTCGGTCGTGAGCGGACGACGCTCGCCCAAGAGCAGGCGCGACACCTCGCCATCGTGCAGCTCGTCGGGCGGGAACGCGCGACCCTCGCCGTCGAGCAGCCGGTTCACGCGATACACGGTGTAGTCCTCGGTGAGCGGGAACACGACGGGCTGCTCGATGCTCGTGCCGATGCGCTCGAGCAGCCGGTCGCGCACCTTGGCGAGCCGCTCGGTCCACGAGGCGGCGTGCACGGCGGCGCACCACTGCGAGAACGCGTCCCAACCCATCCCCTCGGGGGCGCGCATCTTGGCGCGCATGGACACGACGCCGAAGTCGAACAGACGCGCCGACACTTCAGCCTCGACCGGGGCGCCGGCGATCTCGACCGTCTCGGTGCCCAGGCTCACCGTGACGGGCGGGTTGGGGATGCGGATGGTCTGCGCCTCGCCGCGCGACGGGCGACGACGTTCGGGCGCGCTCGACGACAGCTGCTCGAACGCACGGTCGAGCGCGATCGCGTACCCGACGTCGAACAGTCGGTACACGATCACCTCGCCATGGACGCGGGGTTCGGTCGGGTCGGGACTCATACGGATGAGGTTAGGTCACGCGCCACCGGGCGCGCCATGCGGGGCGGACCCGCGATTCCACGGGGGACGAGCCGGGTGGGTCCCGGGGCCTCGGACCCTGCGCGAGGCGGACGCACCGCGGGCCCCGGCGTGTGGCCGGGGCCCGCGTGGTCCTTTCGGGGGCTCAGTAGCCGCCGAATCCGATTGTGGCGTGCACGCCCACGAGCAGCGCCGAGACGTCGGTGCCCATGTCGTCCTTGGACGGGATGAAGTGGTAGCCGGCCTCCGCGCCGAACCACATGTTGTCGCTCGCGTGGAAGTCCGCACCGCCACCCACGTTGAAACCGATGAACGCGTTGTGGTGCTCGGACGAACCGCCGCCCGCGATGTCCACCGTGCTCTTGACGCGATACCCACCCACGCCGGCCTTCACGTACGGCACCAGATGGTTCTGCGCATCGGGGAACATGTACTTGAGGTAGCCCGTGTACTGCACCGCCGCGGTCTTCACCGTGGCGTTCACGAGCAGCGCATCGGTCGTGGGATCGAACGTCGGATCGATGGCGATCGAGGCCAGCACCGACGTGGCCTCGTTGAACGCATCGTTCGCGTTCCACTGATGGCGTCCGATCTCGACGCCGAACGCGAGGTTGGGATTGATCAGGCGCTCACCGAACGCACCGAACTGGCTGCCGTTCTCACTGATGTCGCTCCAGTCGGACAGCGGCTTGCTGAACGACGCTTCGACGCCCGCATGCCACGGCAGGTCGGCGGCGTGCGCGGCGGGCACGATCGTGAGCGCGACGAGCGCGCACACGGACAGCAGGAACCTGGACATCTTCCCCTCCGGTCTAGAGGTGTCACAGGGCGTCGGGGGTGCGCGGCGGATGCCGACGCTTGACGCGCCTGTCTCGGAGGCGGGCACGAGGTCCGTCCCCGTGGGGGACACCTACAGCGTCGACCGTTCGCGCTGCGTCGTCCATGACCTTGCAGTGGCATATCCGCGCGGCCACCCGCGTGCACGCTCGTCGTGCACAATGCCGCGAGCCCCGCGGCGCAAGCGCCACGGGGCCCGAAAGAAGCATGCGGCTTGAGGCTTACTTCGCGAGGACGGCGTCCTTCATGGCCTTCGCGATGCGGAACTTGAGCACGCGCTTCGCGGGGATCTTGATGGACTCGCCCGTCTGCGGGTTGCGGCCCATGCGAGCCTTGCGGTTCACGACCACGAGCTTGCCGACGCCCGGGAACACGAAGCCGTTCTTGGCCTGCTTGGCGGCGAGCGTGGCGAGCTCCTCGAGGATCGCCGTGCCCGTCTTCTTCGTCACTTCGAACTTCGTCGCGAGGTGCGCCGCGACCTGCGTCTTCGTCATCATCTTCGCCATGGGTCAATCCTCCGTGACTGGAACCTAGAGGTGAATGTCGGACGGACGTGAGTCGCACGCCCAGCCGCAGGTGTGTGTATCAGTCCTGACCGCGGAACACAAGGCGAAATCGCACCCATGGTCGGTTCGGGCTCCGGCTGGCGCGGTCGGAACCGGGGTGGGGTCGTCCGAGGGTGCGCCCGATGCGCCTTCGGTGGAGTGTCGTGAGGGGCGCGCGACGGTCGCTGGACGACCCGGCGACGGTCAGTCGACGACCACCAGACGTTGCGTCCGCGAGGTCGTGCCGTCGCTCGCGCGCACGAAGAACACACCCGATCGCACCCGCGCGCCGCGCACGTCGCGTGCGTCCCAGGCCCATGAATGGCGGCCCGCCGCGAGCGTGCCGCGGTGCAGTTCGCGCACCTCGCGACCGCTCGCATCGTACACCGCGACATGCACTTGGGCGCTCGATGCCAGCGTGAGCGACAGGTTCGTCGCGGTGCGCGCGGGGTTGGGTGCGGGGGCGCCGAGTTCGAGTCCGTGGCCCGCGGTCGCGGTCGGCACGTCGAGCGGCACCGAGCCCAGATCCAGCTTCCACGCCGAGCGCCCGTGCGTGAACGCGAACAACTGCCGGCTGCCGGCGTGCAGCACGAGATCCCAGACCGGCTGGATCGGCATGAACCCGCCGAGCGCCGTCCAGGTGCCGCCCGAGTTCCGGGTCACGAACACGCCCAGATCGGTGGCGGCGTACAGCGTCCCGGCGATCACCGGGTCGGGGACGAGGTCGTTCACGGGCGCGTCCGGCAGGTTCCCCGCGATGGCGGTCCACGTGAGGCCGGCGTCGGTCGAGCGGAACACGCGCGGGTCGTGCAGGTCCTGTCCGAACCCCGAGAACGACACGTACACCAGCCCCGCCGTGTTGGGGTCGGCCACGACGCAGGTCACGTACCGCTTGGGCAGCCCGGTCGAGACGTCCTGCCACGTCGCACCCGCGTTGGTCGAGCGCCACACGCGGCCGTCGTCCGTGCCCGCCAGGTACAGGTTCGTGTCCGGCGCGGCGATCGCCACCGTGCTGATCGTGCCGTACACGACCGCGGCGCCGGGCGTCGTCGTGAGGTCGGTGCTGAGCGGGCTCCACGACGTGCCGCCGTTGAGACTGCGATAGACGCGATGCGTGCCCGCGAGCATCGTGTTCGCGTTGCGCGGATTGAACGTGTACGGCGTGTTCCAGTTGAAGCGGTCCGTGCCCACCCAGCCGGTCGAGGCCGCGAACGACGTGCCGCCGTTGGTGGAGCGCCGCACCCCGCTCTTGTCGCAGGCGTACTGCCACTCGGCGTACAGCTGGTTCGCGTTGGTCGGGTGCCACTGGCACATGAGCCCGTCGCCGCCCAGGATCTCGGCCCACGCGGACGGGCCGGTCTCGGTCTTCACCGTGCCGTTGTCCTGCGCGCCGCCCATGATGCGCGCGTTGTTCCCCGGCGCGACCGCGCCCGAGTAGAACTGCGTGATGGGCAGGTTGAGCGACTTCTGCCACGTGCCCGCGCTCGCCCAGAAGAAGCCGCCGTCGTTGCCCACGAACACGCGCGTCGGGTCGAGCGCGTCGAGCCACAGGGCGTGCTGGTCCACGTGCATCGAACCGGTCACGTCCGCGAGCGTCGCGCCGCCGTCCACCGAGTGCAGCATGCGCACGCCCAGCACCCAGACGTCGTCGGGATCGAGCGGCGCGACGACGACGCGGCCGAAGTACCACGCGAACCCGCCGAACGCGTTGCGATGCGTCGAGCCCAGGTCGACGCGCGTCCACGTGTCGCCGCCGTCGTCGCTGCGATAAAGCCCCGTGCCCACGTAGCCGCTCGTGCTGCCCGAGGTGCACGACGCGTAGAGCGTGGACGGTCGACTGGGGGCGACCGCGATCGCGAACCGGCCCTGATCGGTGCCCGCGGGCGGCAGGCCGTTCATGATGCGCGTCCAGGTGACGCCGCCGTTCACGCTGCGCCACACCGCGCAATCCGGGCCGGCCGCGCGGCGGTAGGTCAGTCGGCGCACGCGCGTCCAGGTGGCGCAGTACACGGTGTCCGGGTGCAGCGGGTTGATCGCCACGTCGGAGACGCCGGTGCTGTCGTTCACGTACAGCGTGCGCGTCCACGTGGCGCCGCCGTCGGTGCTGCGGTACAGGCCGCGCTCCGGATCGGTGGTGAACGCCTTGCCCATGGCGGCGACGAGGATGAGGTTCGAATCGAGCGGGCTGACCGCGATGGCCGCGATGCGCGACGTGGTGCGCAGCCCCTTCGACGCCCAGTGCGCGCCGCCGTCACGGCTCACGTACACGCCGGTGCCGTCGTAACCGTCCACGGTGCCGTTCGCGTCCCCCGTACCCACCCAGACCGTGTTGGGGTTGTTCGGGTGCAGCGCGAGCGCGCCGATCGAGAACAGCCCGTTCGCATCGGTGAGCGGCTGCCAGCTCTGGCCCAGATCGTCGGAGCGGAACACGCCACCGTTGGCCGAGCCCAGGTACGCCGGCGCGCCACCGGGTGAGGCGACGAGCGCGTTGACGCGGCCGCCGATGTTGTACGGGCCGACCGAGACCCAGTCCTGCGCGCCCTGCGAGGCGAACGTGCGCGTCGCAAGGGAGCGCTCGAACCGCAGCTGCTCGACCGCCGCCGCGATGCGCTCGCTCGGGATCGTGCCGTCCGGCAGCGCGCGCATGCGCAGGAACAGGTCCGAGGGGAACTCACGCTCGGCGCGTTCGCGGGTCGCCTCGTCGGACACGCGCGGATGCGGCGCCACGACCCAGAGGGCGAGCACCGGAACGAGCAGGAGTGTGCGGAGCGAAGGGCGCAAGCGCAGGTGTCCGAGCGGGGTGGAGGAGGGCGAAGCCGTTGCTCCCTATGATGTTAGTGGCCCCGCCCCCGTGGCGGCCAGAAGGTTGTGCGGCGAAGATTGTGGACGGCGGGCGCGGCCCCCGTCCGAGCGTGCGCAAAGCCTTGTGGCAGCGTTGCGGACCCCGCCGGATCACCCGCGTAAGTCGTTGTCCCGCGAGCGTCAACAATCTTCGCCGCACAACCTTCGCGGGACCCCCTGGGGGGGCTTGGGGGTTCACCCGCGGGGCGTGCCGCACGCCGGGGCTCCGGTGGCGCCCCACCCCTCGTCCGCGTCGCCGGTTCGTCGGACGCGTCCCGCGTGCGTCAGAGCACGCGATGCGGCGCGGTCGACTCGCCCAGGTGATCGACGAGGTCGCGCAGGTACACCTCCTGCGACGCGTGCAGCCCGAACACGAACCGGGCGAGGAAGCGGAACAGCGGCGAGTCGATGAAGCCGGTCTCGGTGATCGTGAGCACGGTGCCCGTGTCCACGGTGCCGATCTCGTACGTCCAGCTGCCGCCGAAGCCCTGGCTGCTGTCGGCCACGGTCGTCACGAGCAGGCGCGGCTCGTCGCTCGCGGTGAACTCGAGCGTCCAATCGCCGTGATCGGTGCGCTGCAGCCACACCTCGCGACCGTCGTGGTCGGGCAGGCGTTCCGCGCTCTCCAGATCCGAGCGCCACTCCGACTGCGACGGCAGATCGCGGATCGCGGTCCACACCTCGGCGGGCGGACGCTGCAGCAGCACGCGCGTCGCGGCGACGTGTCGCCGCGGCAACAGCAGGCCCATGCTGTACGCCAGCACGACGGCGGCGACGAGCGAGGCGGCGGCGATGAGGACGATGCGGACGAGGCGCTTCATGAGGGCGTCATGTTAGCGGGCGCGCGCGTGCGCACGCCAGTCGCGCGCGGGTCAGCGCGCGGGATCGCCCGGGGCGGGGTGCGCCTCGGCGAGCAACTCGACCAGATGCACGAAGCGTGGTGCCAAGCCGCGTTCGCGCGCCCCACGACGCAGATGCATGAGGCAGCCGGCGTTCGAGGCCACGACCACGTCGGGCGTCACACTCGCGACCGCGTCGAGTTTGCCCGCCAGCTGCGCGTCCGCGAGCTCGGGCTGCGTGAGGTTGTAGACGCCGGCGCTGCCGCAGCACCAGTCCGCGTTGGGCAACGGCACCAGCTCCACGCCGGGCAGCGCGCGCAGCAGATGACGCGGTGCTTCGCGCACGCGCTGCGCGTGCGCCAGGTGACAGGCGTCGTGGTAGGTCACGCGCAGCGGTCGCGCGGGATCGTCGGGGGCGTGCTGCGGTGCCGTGGCCGTGGGTAATCCGTAGTGCGCCAGCACCTCGGCGACGTCGCGCGTGCGCTCCGACAGGCGCTGCGCGGTGGCCCCCGCGGGCGCGTCGTGCAGCAGATGCCCGGTCTCGCGCAGAGCCGCGCCGCAGCCGGCGACGCTCGAGACCACGAAGTCGTACGCCGCGTCGTCGAACGCGGCCGCGTTGCGGGCGCCGAGCAAGCGGGCTTCGCGCCGCAGCCCCGCGTGCGCCTGCAGCGCGCCGCAACAGGTCTGTCCCGCGGGCACGGTGACGCGCAGGCCCGCCAGCACGAGCAGACGCACGCTCTCGTGGTTGTGGGCAGGGAACAGGTCCGGTGTGAGGCACGAGGTGTGGAACGCGACGTGGCCGCGCGGCGTGCCGGCGGGGTGGAACACCAGACCGGCCGTGGTGCGCTCCATGCGAGCGCCGATCGGCAGGCGTGCCGCGACCGACTCGAGCGCGCGCTCGCCGCGCGGTGCGATCGGCGGCGTCATCGCCAGACCCTGCTGCGCGAAGCGCGGCAGCAGCGCGCGTGCGACGGGCGTGGCGAGGAGCGCACGCAGTAGGCGCGACTGCGACACGCGAAGCAGATCGGCGGCGGCCGCCACGCGCCCGGCGTGCGGCAGGACCCCGCGCAGCACGCCGTGACCGAGCATGCGCAGCAGCGAACCCCGACGGTGGCGACGCGCGATCTGTCCGCGCGTGGTCTCGAGCAGGCGCGAGTACGGCACGCCCGCGGGGCAAACGGTCTCGCACGCGCGGCAGTCGAGGCAGCGGTCCAGATGCGTCACGAGCGGATCGCTCGGCGCGATGCGGCCCTCGGCGAGTCCGCGCATGAGGTACAGACGACCGCGCGGCGAATCGGTCTCGACCTTGAGCGTGCGGTACGTGGGGCACGCCGTCAGGCACAGCCCGCAGTGGATGCAGGTCTCGAGGTCGGGCGTGGCGGGCGCGTCCTCGGCGTCGAACCAGGACGTGCCCCCCGACAGGTTGTCAGGCGTTCCGTGAGGGCTCACGCGATCCATCATAACCGAGCGCGTCGTCGCGGTCGCTCGGCGTGCATCGTGCGAACCCACGCCTGACGCTCTGGCAGCGCTGCCCGGCACCGGCGCGCGTCTCCCAATGCGCACTCAAGTCGCTCGGGGTGGGCGCCGAACCTGCCTCTCGGGTGCCGATCGAAGACCGCGGGGAGGCGTGTCATGCAGCTCACAGGATGGGTGGCGATCGCGGTGGTGGCGGTGGCGGCGTCGTTCCCGGCGAAGGCCGTGGAACCGCAGTGTCCGCTGCCGCTCGATCAATGCGTCGCGCGGTTCCAGCATCTGCGGGAACGCCCGTGGCTCGGCTGCGAGGTGCGCGTGGACCCGGGGACCGGCGTGCGTCGCATCGTCGAGGTGGTGCCCGGGGGGCCCGCCGACTCGGCGGGGGTCAAGTCCGGCGACTTGCTGCAGACACTGGGAGGTGTCGACCCGCAGTCCTGGTTCGCCGGCAGGCTCGGCCAGGACGGCTGGAGGGAGGGCGAGAGCGTGGCGATCACCGTGCGTCGTTCCGGTCACGACGAGACGTTGACGCTGCGACTCGGCCGCATCCCCGAGACACAGGTCGCCGCCTGGTTGGGACGGCACGTGCTCGAGGCACATCTGGCCTACACGGATGGAGGCCAGCCGCACGCGGGGTGGTGAACCCCGTCGCTGCGGATGCGAGCAGGGACGCTCGCTCACCGGCCGGACGCTCCGCGCGCTCCGGCCGGTCATTTTTTTCCACGCTCAGTCCCGCTCGTCGCCCGATTCCAGATGCAGGCGGTGCATGATCCGGTGCAGCACCGGCGCCAGCAGCAGGCCCACGCCCGCCAGCAACCCGACGCCCGAGTAGAGCGCGTAGAACGACGCGAACCACTTGCCGGCGTCGTTGGTGACGGGCTCGCCCACCGGGCCCATGCCACCCATGATCATCGCGGCGCTGTACACGCAGTCCACCAGGCGCGGCACGCCCACGATCCAGTGGTAGCCCGCCACGCCCAGCGCCAGCGAGCACACCAGCACGATGACGTTGATCCCGATCATGCGCGCGAGTCGGCCACGCAGGACGTGCGCCGGAGCGAGCGGCTCGCTGCGATGTTCGTAGGCGAACAGACCCGTGCGACGGGGACGCGGGACGCTCATGGGACCAGCACCACCTTCCCGAAGTGCTCGCGGGCCTCGATGCGCTCGTGCGCACGGCGGGCCTGGTCGAGCGGTAGGACCGAATCGATCACCGGTGCGATCGCGCCGCTCGCCACGTGCACGAGCGCGGCCGTCAGGTCGTCGCGGCGACCCATCCACGAGCCGAGCAGCGACAGGTGTCGGCCGAACAGCAGGTTCACGTCGAGCGTGACCTTGGCGCCGATCGTCGCGCCGCAGGTCACCAGACGTCCGTCGCGCGCGAGCGACGCGACGCCGGCTTCGAAGACGCGACCGCCGACGTGCTCGATCACGACCTCGACGCCCTTGCGGTTCGTGAGCTCGCGCACGCGCGTCGCGACGTCCTCGCACATGTGGTCGATCACGTCGTGGGCACCGAGTTCGCGCGCGCGTGCGCACTTCGCCGCGCCACCCGCGGTGGCGATGACGCGCGCGCCGTGCAGACGCGCGATCGCGATCGCCGCGCCGCCCACGCCGCTGCCCGCGCCCATGACGAGCACGTCCTCGCCCGCGCGCACGTGGGCGCGCGTGACCAGCATGTGCCACGCGGTCACGGTCACGAGCGGCACCGCGGCCGCCTGCTCCCACGACAGGTTCGCGGGGTAGGGCAGGCAGTTGCGCGCGGGCACGCTCACGAACTCGGCGTAGCCCCCGTCGCGGCGGCGTCCCAGCACGTCGTGCGCGCGGCACAGGTGGTCGTCGCCCGCGTCGCAGGCGGCGCACGCGCCGCACGACAGCGTGGGCAGCACCAGCGTGCGGTCGCCCACGTTCCAGCCCGTCACGTCGGCGCCCACCGACTCGATCGTGCCCACGACGTCGTTGCCCAGAACGTGTGGCAGCGTGGGGTTCACGCCCGGCAGCCCACCGCGCACCCACAGGTCGAGGTGGTTGATCGCGCACGCGCGCACGCGCACGACGACCTCACCGGGACCGGCCACCGGGTCGGGGCGTTCGCCGTACTGGAGCACCTCGGGACCGCCGAAGCGATCGAACCACACCGCCTTCATGCGCGCGTTCCTCGTGGGACGGCGCGGCCGTGCGGGCCGCGTCGCGATGCGGGCTACTCGTCGAACAGGACCGTGGGTTCCTCGTAGAAGCGCACCTCGCGCTTCGTCAGGCGCGTCGCCATCCAGTCCGCGACCCACGCGTTCTTCTGGTCCAGCGTCATCGTGGCGTCCTCGCACAGCGACAGCGGGATGTTCACGCGCAGCGCGCGCCAGCGGATGAGATGACGCGTGATGCCGGCCGGCAGGTACTCGCCGGCGCTCGCCAGATCGATCACCTCGGCGGGATCGAAGCGCGGGAAGATCACGAGCGCGCGCACGTCCGGGTGCTCCTTGCGCGCGGCGGTGAGCGAATCGGTCGTGACGCGCACGTACGGCACGCGATCCTGGTACAGCAGGACGAGCGCGTTGAGCAGCTGATTGCGCTCGTGCAGCGTCTGGCCGCCGCGCACCACGATGACGTCGTCCTGATCCAGGACGATGCACGCCAGCGCCTCGCGCCGCGCGAGCATGGCGCGCGCCTGCAGCCGATCGTGGCGGCGCACGTCGAGCCCCGACAGCGTCGCCAGCCCCTCCTCGAGCGTGGCGCGCGCGTCGGCCGTGAGGGCGTGGAACCAGGTGTGGAGTTCCACCGACGGCGACTCGTAGCGCACGACCTGCACCAGGATGTGCGGCCAGCCGGCGGCGCGCGCGGCGGTACTGCGGTTGGCGCCGTCCAGGACCACGTACCGCGGCTCGACGCGCATGCCGTCGCCCACCTGCGTCACGATGGGCGGGTTCTTGAGCGTGCCGCTCTCGCGCAGGCGCTTCACCAGCGGTTCGGTGCGCTGCAGGTCGTGGTACTCGTGCGGGTACACGGCCTCGGTGGGCACGAAGCGCAGGTCGGGTAGGCGGAAATCGGGCGTGTTCATGGCCGTGGGACTGTAGCGCATGCGCGCGACCGGGGCCGAACCGGGGCGCGGGGCGGGGCTGGCGGGGGGCACGGGGCGGGACTACCTTATAGGGGTCCGCACGACCACGGCGAGCGGTGCTGCAACCCGCGCCGCACGTCCTGCGTATCCGCACCACGCCGCCGTTCCCCGATCGCCGCCGGCCCTCACGGGCCCGCGGTCGATCCCCGTTTCCCCGGAGGTCCCACCCCATGATGCGCAAGTCGCTCCTGTCGCTCGCGTTCGCGCTGCTCCTCGCCCCGGTCGTCCACGCGCAGACGGTGGACGAGATCCTCGCCAAGCACTTCGAGACGCAGGGCGGTCTCGAGAAGATGAAGGCCGTCACGACGCGGCGCATGGTCGGCACCATGGGCATCGGGCCCGGCATGGAGGCGCCCTTCACCATGGAGGCCAAGCGCCCGGGCAAGCGTCGCATCGAGTTCACGATCCAGGGCATGACCGGCGTGCAGGCGTTCGATGGCGAGCGTGCGTGGTCGCTCATGCCGTTCATGGGGCAGAAGGACGCGGAGCTGTCGTCCGAGGAGGACAGCAAGAACGAGCGTGACGAAGTGGACTTCGACGGCCCGCTCGTGGACTACAAGGCCAAGGGCAACACCATCGAGCTCGTCGGCAAGGAGTCGGTCGAGGGCGCCGATGCGTTCAAGCTCAAGGTCACCAAGAAGGACGGCAAGGTCGAGTACTTCTACCTCGACGCCGAGACCTACCTGCTCGTGAAGCAGGAGGGCAAGACCAAGCGCCGCGGCACCGAGTTCGACGGCGAGCAGCTGTTCTCGGATTACAAGGACGTCGACGGCGTCATGACCCCGTTCACGATGGAGATGGGCGCCAAGGGCATGCCGCAGCGGCAGAAGATGTCGTTCACGAAGATCGAGATGAACGTGCCGCTCGACGACTCGCGCTTCGCGTTCCCCGGCAAGGTGGCTGCCGACACCAGCAAGGCGGCCCCCAAGGCCGACAAGAAGGCCGACGCGAAGTCCGCCCCCAAGAAGTGATCGACCGCCCTTCTCTGTGATCGCTCACGGCGCGGTCCCGCAGCGGCTCCAAAGCCCTCGGGACCGCGCCCGATTCATCCCGGGTTCCTTCCTCGACGAGGTTCCGATGCGCCTGCCCTGGTTCCGTGTCCTTTCAGCCCTGTTCGTGACGCTCGCGCTCGCGACGTCCGTGCACGCCGCCGATGCCCCGCCCACCGACTGGAAGCTCGATTCCGACACGTTCGAGGGCCTGCGCGCCCGGTGTCTCGGCCCCGGCGTGATGAGCGGCCGCATCAGCTGCATCGACGGCGTGTCGGGTGAGCGCAACACCCTGTGGGTGGGCACGGCCGGCGGCGGCGTGTGGCGATCGCGGGACAACGGCACCACGTGGAAGCCCGTGTTCGACGGGCAGACCATGAGCATCGGCGCGGTCCGCGTGGCGCCGAGCGATCCCAAGACCGTGTACGTGGGCACCGGCGAGTCGTGGACGCGCAACAGCGTGGGTCACGGCGACGGCGTCTGGCGCACGCGCGACGGCGGTGACTCGTGGCAGCACCTGGGGCTCGAGCGCACCGAACGCATCGCGCGCATCGTCGTGCACCCGCAGCGGCCCGACACGGTCGTGGTCGCCGCACTGGGACCGCTGTTCGCGGACAGCGACCAGCGCGGCGTGTACCGCAGCACCGATGGTGGCAAGTCGTGGACGCGCACGCTGTACGTGGATGCGCGCACCGGCGCGGCCGACCTCGCCATGGACCCGCAGAACCCGGACGTGCTGTACGCGTCCATGTGGAGCGTGCGCCGGCAGGCGTGGACGTTCACCTCGGGCGGCCCGGGCTCGGGGCTCTACAAGAGCAACGACGGCGGTGTGACCTGGAAGAAGCTCGTCAACGGTCTGCCCGAGGGCGAGCTCGGCCGCATCGGTGTGGCCGTCTCGCCGGCGCGCGCGAGCCGCGTCTACGCCGTGGTCGAATCCAAGAAGACCGCGTTCTACATGAGCGACGACGCGGGTGAGCACTGGACCCGCGGCAACGATGCGAACGCCGACGTGGTCTGGCGGCCGTTCTACTTCGCCAACGTCGTACCCGACCCCAAGCAGTTCGAGCGCGTCTACAAGGGCGGTCTGTCGCTGTCGGTGAGCGACGACGGCGGCCGCAAGTTCGCGGGGGTCTCCGGGGGCGGCTTCGGTGGCGCCTCGTTCCACAGCGACGTGCATGCGCTCTGGATCGATCCGCGCAACACCGAGTTCATGGTGCTCGGCACGGACGGCGGCGTGTACGTGTCGCTGGACCGCGGCAACACGTGGCGCCCGTGCGAGAACATCCCCGTCGGGCAGTTCTATCACGTCGCGGTGGATTCCAAGGTGCCGTACAACGTGTACGGCGGTCTGCAGGACAACGGTTCGTGGATGGGGCCCAGCACGCGTGCGGGCGGGGTGCCGAATCGTCTGTGGGAGAGCCTGCTCGGCGGCGACGGCTTCTGGGCGTTCCCCGACGCGAAGGACGAGGACGTGATCTACGCCGAGTACCAGGGCGGACACGTCTCGCGCGTGCGCGTGAGCACCGGCGAGACCAAGGACATCCAGCCGCTGCGCGGCCCCGGGGATCCCAAGCTGCGCTTCAACTGGAACGCGCCGCTGCACATGGGCCCGAGCGGCGCGCTGTACATGGGCACGCAGTTCGTGTTCCGCACGCGCGATCAGGGCGACACGTGGGAACGCATCTCGCCGGACCTCACGACGAACGACCCGCTCAAGCTGCAGCAGGACAAGTCGGGCGGGCTCTCGATCGACAACTCCTCGGCCGAGAACCACTGCACCGTGTTCGCGATCGGCGAATCGCCCAAGGACGCGAACGTCGTGTGGGCGGGCACCGACGACGGCCGCCTGCAGGTCACGCGCGACGGTGGGCGCACGTGGACCGACGTGACCGCGAAGCTGCCCGGCCTGCCCGCGAACACGTGGATCTCGTACGTCGCGCCGTCGCCGCACGACGCGGCCACGTGCTTCGTGACCGCCGACGGTCACATGCAGGGCGACTTCGCGCCGCACGTGTACGTGACGCGCGATCTCGGCGCCACGTGGACCGCGCTCGCCGACAGCACGATCCGCGGCTACGCGCATTGTGTGCGGCAGGATCCCGTGAACCCCGAGCTCGTGTTCGTGGGCACGGAATGGGGGCTGTACGCCTCGCTCGACGGCGGTCGTCAGTGGGCGCGCATCAAGGCCGGCATCCCGGCGGTGGCGGTGCGCGACCTCGCGATCCATCCGCGCGAGGGCGACCTCGCGATCGCGACGCACGGCCGCGGGATCTGGATCATCGACGACCTGTCGCCGCTGCGGTCGCTGACGCGCGAATCGTTGGCGGCCGACTGCGCGTTCCTCGTGACGCGCCCGAACACGCTGGTGATCCCGCGGCAGGAGCAGCGCTTCGAGGGCGACACGGGCTGGGCGGGCGACGAGCTGCCCGAGGCGGCGATCATCACGTACTACCTCAAGAAGCGGCATCTCATCGGCGATCTCAAGCTCGAGATCCTGGATGCCGACGGCAAGGTGCTCTCGACCATCAGCGGCGGGCGTCGTCGTGGCATCAATCGCGTCGAGTGGCCCATGCGGCTCAAGGGGCCCAAGCTGCCGCCGGCCGCGAACCTGGTGCCCAACCAGTTCGCGTTCGTGGGTCCGCGCGCGGCGGCGGGGCCTTACACGGCGCGCCTGACGCGCAACAAGCAGGTGCTCACGACCACGTTCACGTTGGTCGCCGATGCGCGCTCGACGCACACGGCCGACGATCGCGCCGCGCAGTTCAAGCTCGTGAACCGGCTGTACGCCGACCTCAACACGCTCACGTGGACGGTCGAGTCGCTGCAGGGATTGCGCGACTCGGCGCGCGTGCGTGCGAAGACGCTGGGCAAGGACGCGCTCGCGACCAAGCTCACCGCGTTCGCGGACCGGCTCGAGACGCTGCGCGGCCGACTCGTCGCGGCCAAGGAGGGCGGCCGTCTGACGGGCGAGGAGCAGCTGCGCGAGCAGATGGGCGACCTGTACGGCAAGGTGAACGGTTACGACGGGCGGCCCACCGCGGGCCAGGTGGCGCTCGCGGGGGTGCTCGAGGGCGAGCTCGCCAAGGGCGTGGCCGACCTCGACGCGATCGTGGCGCGCGACCTGCCCGCGCTCAACGCCGGGCTCACCGCCAAGAAGCTCGGGGTGCTCGTGCGCGAGACGCGCGAGGCGTGGGACCAGCGCACCGACGAGTCGGCGCGGTCGAGCGGTGGTCTCGAGCACTGGCGAGCGTGGTTCGGCGACGAGACGATCGAGCAGGATTGACGCGCCACGACGTCGCGATGTCATAAGGGGCCCGGCGATGCACGCCGGGCCCTCGTCGCATCCCGCACGGATCGCAGCGCGCGGAAACGCGAACCCCGGCGCGCGCGAGGCGTGCCGGGGTGCGTGGACGTCGTGTCGCGTGTGGGCTCAGCCCTTGGCGGCGGTGGGCTTCTCGCTCGCGCGACCCTGCTCGGTGTACGCCTTCTTGAGGCGCGCCATCATGTCCTCGCGGCGATCGTACAGACGCTTGCGCTTGCGCGGCGCGTGCTTGGCGAGCGCGTACGCCGTCAGCAGCGGCAGGCCGATCGTGGAGTCCGTGTAGCAGATGACCGTGCCCGGCAGCTGCTCGGGATCGATCTTGCCCCAGCTCACGGCCTCGGCCGGCGTGGCGCCCGAGAGCCCGCCCGTGTCGGGGCGCGCATCGGTCACCGCCAGGAAGTAATCGTGGCCCTTCTCGGCGATGCCGAGCACCTCCTGGATCTGCGGTTCGGTCTGCAGCAGGAAGTTCTTGGGGCTGCCGCCGCCCAGGATCCACACGGCGCTCTTGCCGCCCGCAGCCTTGGCGTCCCACACGATGCCCGCCGTCTCGTTGACGTCGGCGTTGACGTCGAGCAGCAGCTGGTTGCCCTCGAGCGCCTTGGCCGCCACGTTCATGCCGATGCTGGAATCGCCCGGCGACGACGTGTACACGGGCACGCCGTACTCGTAGGCGGCCGCGAGCAGCGAGCGGTGCTTGAGCCCCAGCGTCTCCTCGCGCTTGCGCAGGTACTTGCCGCACAGGTAGTGGAACTCGGCGGTGCTCATGGTGCGCTGGAACTCGGGGCCCGCGATGATCTCGCGGAAGAACGCGTCGGTGTCGAGCAGGACCTTGTAGTCGAAGAAGATGTCGTAGATGCGCACGACGCCCTCCTCGCGCAGCTCGACGTCGTCGATCTGGAACGTGCCCTGGTGCATGGGCAGACCCAGGCCGAAGTGCGCGTCGTGGTACAGGTTCGCGCCCGTGGACACGATCCAGTCCACGAAGCCGGCCTCGAGCAGCGGGATGAGCGCGCTCATGCCGAGCCCGGCGGGGGTGAGCGCGCCGGTCACCGACAGCGCCACCGTGACGTCGTCCTCGAGCATGCGCTCGGTGAGCAGGCGGGCGCCCTCGCGCAGGCGCGCGGCGTTGTACGCCATGAACGACTGGTCGATCAGCTCGGCGACGCTCTCCTTGCCGGTGATCGCGGGCGGGTTGATGCGCGTGCCGCTCAGGTAGCGGTGGGACTTGCGGGCAGCGGACATGACGGGCCTCGGGTGGTCGGGTGACGAGTGGTGTGAGGCCGCGCAGCATAAGGCCCGCGCGCGGGCACGGGAAGCCGGGGCCGGGACGCCCCGGACGCACGAAGGCCCGGCGGAGCGGTTCGCTCGGCCGGGCCTCGGGGGATGCGTGGAGTGGGGTGCGATCAGTGACCGCGGCTCAACGTGATCGTCTCGCCCGCGTCACCACCCAGCGTGCGGTCGGCCGCGAGGGCCGCGCCCGCATCGAGCACGCCGGCGCCGTAGAGCGCCGCCTTGCCACCGGCGGGCACGCCCGCGAGCGGGCTCGTGGTGGACTGCAGGCGCGCCTCCATCTCGAGCAGATTCCACGCCGGGTGCTTCTCGGCGAGCAGGGCGACCGCGCCGGTGACGAACGGCGCCGCCATGGACGTGCCGCTCCACTGACGGTAGGCGTTGCCCGGATAGGCGCTGCGGATCGCGACGCCCGGCGCCGACAGCTCGACCTCGCTACCGGTGCTGCTGAACGCCGCGCCCACGCCCGTGCCGTCGACGGCGGCGACGCACATGGCGTGCGACGACGTGCCGGGGAAGTCCACCAGCTTGTTCGTGCCCCAGTTGCCCGCGGTCGCGATCACCGTGACGCCGGCGAGTTCGGCCTCGGCGAGCACGTCCTGCAGTGCATCGAGGCGGCCGGTCGAGCCGAGGCTGAGGTTGATGACCTTGGCGCCCTGCTGCACCGCCCAGCGCACACCGGCGGCCACCGTGACGAGGTCGCCGCGGCCGTCGGCGTCGAGCACGCGCACGACCAGCAGCTGCGCGTCCGGCGCCACCAGGCGGACGATGCCCGCGACGTGCGTGCCGTGGCCGAAGGCCTCGTCCACGCGACCGTCGCCGTCGTTGTCCACGAAGTCGCGCTCGTCGCTCGGGTTGGCGTCGTTGGTCACGAAGTCCCAGCCGCCCACGATGCGACCGCTGAAGGCCGGGTGCGCGAGGTCCAGACCGGTGTCGATGATGGCGACCTTCACGCCCTTGCCCGTCGCGACCTGGTGCGCGTCCGCGAGATGGATGAGCGTGGCGGCCGTCTGCTGCGCATAGGTGAGCGACGAGTTGAAGCCGTCGTCGAAGGCGAAGCTCTGCTGGCGCGCTTCGGCGTTCTCGATCCAGGTGTTGCTCTCGCGCGTGACGATGCGCGGGTCGAACGCGAGCGTGTTGATGAACGTGAGCGCGCTGACGCCGGCCGGCGGCAGGAACGACGCCGTGCGCTCACTGGGCACGTAGGTGACGATCGTGGCGCCGTAGGCCTGGGCGATCTGCGCCGCCGTCACACCGGGCGCGAGCGTGACCGCGACCTGGCCGCTGAGCGACTGGCCGGTCGTCGTGGTGCCACCGGAGCCGCTGCCGCTGCGGAAGGCGTCCGCCTCGCGCGCGTTCACGGGCGACGTCGGCAGCGCGCGGCTGCACGAGGTCGCGGCGAGCGCGAGGGCGACGATCAAGAGGGCCTTGCGGTTCATCGTGAGGATCCTCGGAGAGAAGGAAGTCCCTGTTCGACCACAGGTGCGGGGTCCCACGAGTCTGATACATCGGGACCCGGCACGCAACACCAATTGCCTTGCAAAGTCGTTGCACGTATTGCGGTTACGCGATTTGCAACGAAGTTCGTTCGGGGTGAACGACAGGGTTCCCCGTGGCATCGGGGTGGGCGCGCGATCAGCCCTTGTCGCCCAGCAGTCGCGGGCCGCCGAGCACGGCGAAGCCGGCCCAGTCGAGCGGATGCGCACCGGCGTCGGCGCGCACCGCCTGCGCGGCAGCGAGCGCGCGCGGCAGGGTGCGGCCCGCCGCGAGTCGGCCGTACACGTCCGCCATGAGCTGCGCGGTGGCCTCGTCGTCCACGTCCCATTGCGCGGCGAGCACGGCGTCGGAGCCGGCGAGCAGGAACGCCCGCGCCAGACCGAACCACTCCTCGCCGGGGCGCACGAGCGCCCGCGCGGTGTGACACGCGGACAACGTGACCCAGCGCGCGGTGAGCGAGAGCTCGGCGAGTTCGCCCGCGAGCAGCCAGCGATCGTGCATGCGCAGCCCCGACGCTTCGGGGGCGTCGGCGCGCCAGCCGCCGTGGCCGGCGAAATGGATCCAATCGGCGGTGGGGGCGAGTTCGAGGAATCGGGCCGCGGTCGCCTGCTCACCGCGCAGCACGGTCGCGCCGGGGAACGCGGCGGCGACCGCCGCGATCTCGCGTTCGACGGCGACGAGTTCGCCGGCGTCCACCGCGACCACCAACGGTGCGGAGGGCCGCGCCGAGCGCGGGGCCCGCGTGAGCCCCAGACGCAGACCGGGGACGACGACCGAGGCGCCGGTCTGACACAGCAGGCGTCCGTCCGGCAGCGGTGCGGCCGCCCACGGCATGCGCGCGAGCGCGCCCGTGGGCGCGAGCGCGAACCCGTCCGGTGTGCGCGACAGCAGTGGCCACAGCGTGAGCGACGCGATCTCCTCGAGCTGCGCCTGCAGCACGGGATCGTGGCGTCGCTCGGCGCGCGGCAGATAGGTGACGCTGCGCAGCGAGAACAGCATGTTGCCCACGAGCGTCGCGAGACGTTCCTCGCTCAATAGACGCGCGCGCGCCTCGAGGCCGTCGCGCTGCACGGTGATCGCGCCCAGCGTGTGGGCGTGCTGGAACCAATCGAACAGCATGGCGTCGGCCGGCAGCGCGCGCGCGATGGCCGGTGCGCGCAGGTCGTGCGGCGTGCGCGCGTGCAGCGCGGTGCGCAGGGCGGACTCGATCGGCGCCGCCTCGACGGCCGCGCCACGACGACGACCGTCCTTGCCCACGGCGCGATCGCGCGCGACGCGCGCGGCGGCCCAGCGGCGCACGGACGCGGGCAGTTCGGCACGGGCCCGCCGCGACTTGGCCGGACCCACGAGCGCGCGGCCGCGACCGGCCTCGAGCGCCTCGAGCGCCTCCGCCAGACGACCCTCGCGGATCTCGAGCACGGCGAGTTCCTGATGCGGCCAACCCCATTCGCCCCAGAACGTCGAACGCCACTCCTCGTCGAGGATGCGCGCGGCGAGTCGTTCGGAGGCTTCGGCGGCGCGCTGCAGCAGACGACGGGCCTCGCCGGTGCGGCCACGGGCCTGCGCGAGCGCGGCCCCGGCGGCGAGCGCCAGATGCTTGAGGCGCGCCGAGCGACGGCGCGCGGGGACCTTGGCGAGCGACTTCAGTCGTGCGGACGCGGCGCGCACGGCGCCGCAGTCGAGCAGCGCGCGCACCTCGATGGCGGCGGCGCAGGCGTCGCGTTCGCGATCGCCCGCCATGATGAAGCGACGGCGCGCGGCGGCGATGAGGGCCGCGCCCGCGCGGGCGTTGCCCTCGCGCGACCACAACGTGGCGAGGCCCAGCAGGGTCTCGCCGATCCACACCTGATTGCCCTCGGCGTCGAACGTCTCGAGCGCGCGCTCGATGCCCTTGCGCGCGGCCTCGACCTGGCCCATGCGGAACGCGGCGAGCGCCCCGAACAGTTCGGCCTTGGCGGTCTCGTAGCGCAGGCCCAACCGGCCGCACGCCTCGACCGCGTCGCGCGACTCCTGACGGGCCTCCTCGTGCGCACCCATGCGCAGCAGGATCTCGGCGCGGTCGAGTCGCGACAGCGCCGCGAGCGACGGGTACCCGCGCGATTCCGCCTCGTCGCGCACGGCCGCGAGCCCCGTGAGGGCCTGCTCGTGCCGCAGCTCGAGGAAGTCGAGGTAGGCGAGGTTGTATTCGGCCGAGAGTTGCTCGTTGGCGTTCCCGGCGGCGCGCTGCGCGTCACGCGCCTGCGTGTAATGGCGGCGCGCCTCGTCGCACCGGCCGAGCAGCGACAGGCAGTTGCCGACGTTGGTGCCGATCATGAGCGCGCTGGCGGGGTCGCCCGCGCGATCGAGCTGCTTCACCGCGGCGCGATAGCACTCGAGGGCGCGATCGGGCAGATCCAGGCGATGCCACAGGTTGCCCTCGTTGTTGAGCAGGCGCGCCAGGGCGGCGCGGTCGCCCGCGCGCTCGAGCAGTCGCCGTCCGGCCGCCGCCACGCGACGCGCTTCCGCGTACCGGCCCAGGTACATGAGCGCGTCCACGCGCCCGATCGCACAGCGGCCCTGCTCGCGACGATCCCCGGCCTTGGCGAACCATTCCGCCGCACGGCGGTAGGCGACCGCGGCCTCGCGCGCGCGGCGCAGGCTGCGCAGCACGTGGGCACGCAGACGCCACAACGACCCGCGGCCGGCCGCATCGGCGCGCTGGAGCGCGTCGGCGAAGCCGGCCTCGAGTCGTTGCAGGGCCACCGCGGGTTCCGAGCGGCGGAGCTGCTCGACCTCGTGGACCAGAGCGAGCATGGGGATCAGGGCTCGAGGGTCGGGAGCCGGAATCGCTGCGTCGCGTCACGCAACTGCAGTGTGAGCGGCGCCACCGGCAGGCGGTCCAGGACGAAACTGCCATCGGCATCGGGACGGACGTTGCGCTGCTCGCTGCCGGCTTCGACGGCGAGGTTCCACAGGTGTGCGTCGGTGGCCATCATGCGACCACGGATGGACAGCATGTCGGCACCCTCGCGCTCGATCTCGAGGTCGAGCGCGTTGCTGCCGAGGCGGAACCGCAGGCGGCGCGCCTCGCCGACCGAGCGACGGGCGCCCGCAAGCAGCGGCTCCTGAGCGGAGTCGAAGAGGAGTTCGGCGACCATGTCCACGAGACCCTGGACCATGGACGGCTTCTCGGCCGGCACGAAGACGGCGATCGCGCGCTGGTGCAGCGCCGCGGGGACCTCGCCGAGACGGTCGGCGCGCATCGTCTCGAGCATCTCACCCAACGTGTGGATGCGCTCGAGACAGGCACGACAGGGACGACCGAGGTGCTCCTCGACCGCGCGGCGATCGCCGGCGCTGAGGCGCTGCTCGAGGAAGTCGAGCGCGGCACTCGTGTCGAGGTGACGGTCGTTGGGGTGGGACTTCTTCAAGGCGTCCTCCGCGCAGGGGCGAAAGGGGTGGTGGCGAGAAACTCTGTTCAGCCCTACGACTCGATAGGTGGAGAATCAGTCCTCGCTGATACCTCGGGGCGCCTCACGGACCGTCTCGTAATGTCCGCGCAGGCGTTCCATGCACCGGGCGCGGGTCGGTCCCAGGGACCCCACGGGGACGCCAAGTCGTTGCGAGAGTTCGCCGTACGAGGGTGTCGGGTCCTCGTAGTAGAGCGCCTCGATCAGGCGTTTGCAGCGCTCCGAGAGGCCGCCCATCGCCATCCTCATATGATGTTGCTGCTCGAGCCGCTCCAGATCGGCCCCGATCGCCTCGGTACCGTCGGTGAGCTTGGCCAGCTTGGCCGGATCCTGCTCCTCGCGCGCGGTCGCCTTGCGGCGCGAGAGCGCGGTGGTGCGGGTGATGCGCTCGGTCGTGCTGGACAGCCAGCGCACCAGGGTGCGGCCGTCGCGCATGCGCGGCAGGCCCTTGAAGAGCGCGGTGAAGACCTCCTGGAACACGTCGGCCAGATCGTCGTCCGACAACCGGTACGACCGCCCGATCGCGTAGACGAGCCGCTCGTGACGGCGCACGAGGGCCTCCCACGCCTTGCCGTCGCCCTCGAGGCAACGGGCCACCAGGCGGGAGTCGAGTTCGGGATCGAGTTCGGTGTTCCCGGAGAAGCGCATCCGACAACGATAGCCGTCCCGACCCCTTCCCGCCACGCGGGGTGGGGCGATTGGGCCGAAGCACCCGATTCACGCTGTTTCACGATGCGAATGGCGTTGCGGTTCGCCCGGAGTGAACCGTCGGGTGGTTTGTCGTGGGGTATCAAAAGTAGAACACGAGACACTTGTCTCACTGAACTCCCACACCCCTGCGCAGCCTCCCGAGGAAGCCATGCTCTCCCATTGGTTGCTCTATTCCTACGACGCGCTCGGCCTCGGCCACGCCCGTCGGATGACCGGCATCGCCCGTGCCGTGCTGCCGACGCGGCCGGATCTGGCGTCGCTGCTCGTCACCTGCTCGCCGCAGATCGACGCGCTGCCCGTGCCGCAGGGCCTCGACTACGTGAAGCTGCCGAGTGCGCGCAAGATCGCGACCTCGGAGTACACGGCGCGCACCATGCGGCTCGATCCGGCGCGCCTGCGCGATCTGCGCGCGACGATCGTCGAGCAGGTGGCGCGGTCGTTCCGGCCCGACTTCTTCCTGTGCGACAAGGCGCCGTGCGGTCTCATGGGCGAACTGTCGCCGACGCTCGATCACCTGCGCTTCCAGACGCACGGCACCCGCATGGTGCTGGGCTGGCGCGACATCCTGGATTCGCCCGCGCGCATGGCGCACGAATGGCGCAAGAACGACGTGCTGTCGCAGGTCGAGCGCTGGTACGACGAGGTCTGGGTCTACGGCGACCCGCGCATGTTCGACGTGCGCGAGCAGTACGCGCTGCCCGACTCCGTCGCACGGCGCATCCGCTACGTGGGCTACCTCACGCCGCACGTGTCCCCCGAGGCCGTCGGTGAGGCGCGCACGAAGCTCGAGGCGCTCGCCCCGGGTTCGCCCGGGTCGGGCCCGATCGCGCTCGTGACGGTGGGCGGCGGCGAGGATGGCGAGGCCATCCTGGCGCGCTGGCTCGCAACCGCGCAGGCCGGCGTGCTCCCGCGCGATCTGCGCTCGGTCGTGGTGACCGGTCCCATGATGTCCGACGAGGCGCGCGCGCGGATCACCGCCGCGGTGCCGCCCTCGTGCACGGTGACCCGCTTCATCGGTGGACTCGAATCCTACGCCGCCGCCGCCGACGTGGTGGTGTGCATGGCGGGCTACAACACCTCGTGCGAGGTGCTGGGCGCGCGCACGCCCACGGTGATGATGCCGCGCACCAGCCAGCGTGAGGAGCAGCGCATCCGCGCCACGATGCTCGCGGCGCACGGCCTGGTGGACGTGGTGGACGTGCGCGAGGCCTCGACCGCGGACATCGCCGATGCGGTGCGTCGCGCCATGGCGCGCGGTCGCCGCACCGACGATCACGGCCTCGCGCTCGATGGGCACGGCCGTGTGGCGAACGAGGTCGCGCGCATCGTGCCGGTGCGTGCGATCCCGAACATCCCCACGAACATGTCGGTGGGGAACCTGACCGCATGAACGCACCGCGTGTCGCCTACGTGCTGCGGGCGTTCCCGCGGCTCTCCGAGACGTTCCTGTTGCACGAGATCCTCGCCCTGCGCGCGCGCGGCGTGGCCGTGCGCGTGTTCGCGTTCGAGCGTGTGGACGACGAGCGCATGCACCCCGAGGCCGAGCGACTGCTGCCCGAGGTGACGTTCCTCGAGGCGGGCGAGGTCGAGGACTGGCGCGGTCCGGCGATCGTGCCGCGCAAGCAGCGGCGCTGGGCGGCGGCCGGGACGCGGATCGGGCGCGAACTGCGCGCCTGGAACGCCACACACGTGCACGCGCACTTCGCCGGTCCGGCCGCGACCGCGGCCTGTTTCGCGGCGCGCACCGCCGGGATCACCTTCAGCTTCACCGCGCACGCCAAGGACATCTTCGTCGAGTCGTTGGACTGGACGTGGTTGGCCTGGCTGGGTGCGCAGGCGCACGCCGTGGTCACCGTGTGCGACTACAATCGCCGCTATCTGCGCCGCCGCATGCCCGAGGCGCGCATCGTCCGGCTGTACAACGGGGTCGACCTCGAGCGCTGGACACCGCCCGCGTCGCGGCCGCTCGCCGGTCCGGTCGTCACCGTGGGACGCTTCGTGCGCAAGAAGGGCTTCGACGTGCTCATCGAATCGCTCGCGCTCCTGCGCGATCGCGGCACGCCCGTGCGCGCCGTGATGATCGGTGACGGCCAGGAACTCGGTCCCGTGCAGGCCCGCGCGCGTGAACTGCGCTTGGGGCGCCTCGTGCGCTTCCCCGGCGCGCTCACGCAGCCCGAGGTGCAGCGCGCGTTGCGCCGCGCGGCCGCGGTCGCCCTGCCGTGCATCGTGGACACCGATGGCAATCAGGACGCGCTGCCCACCGTGCTGCTGGAAGGGGCCGCATGCGGCCTGCCCGCGGTGGCGACGCGCGTGGCCGGCGTGCCCGAGATCGTGCGCGATGGCGAGACCGGGCGCGTGGTCGCACCCGGTGATCCGGTCGCGCTCGCGGACGCGCTCGCCGACGTCATGCGCTCGGCGCGTCGGCGCGCTCGCATGGGTCGCGCCGCGCGTGCGCGTGCCGAGCGGCTGTTCGATCAGCGGAACGCGTCGCGCACGCTGGCGCGGCTGTTCGCCGAATCCTGTCGCACCGGTTCCCACCGCACCTCCTCGGGGGAGGACGATGCGCCTCGCGCTGCTGTGCGCTGACGCCGGCATCCCGCTCGGCGGCACCAAGGGATCGTCCGTGCATCTGCGGGCGGTGGCCGGGGCGTGGCTGCGCATGGGTCACGAGGTCGTGGCCTTGGTCGCGAACGCCGGGCCCGAGGCGGGCCGCGCGCCGCTCGAGGCGCAGGGCCTGCGCGTGCACGTGCTCGCGGACCCGCGCTCGCGGTCGGCGATTCGCGCCGCGCTCGCGGAGGTCGCGCCCGATCTGGTGCACGAGCGGCTCGCGCTGCTCGCGCCCGAGGGGGCGTGCGCCGCACGCGAACTGGGTGTGCCACACGTCTACGAGGTCAACGCGCCGCTCGACGAGGAGGCCGCCGCGCATCGTGGCTTCGATCGACTCGAGGACGCGCGCGCGGCCTTCCGCACGGGTTTCGCCGCCTCGCGCGGTGCGATGGCCGTGTCCGAGGAGGTCGCGCACTGGGTGCGCGGTCTCGCGCCGCAGGGATTCCCGGTGATCGTCGAAGCGAACGGTGCGGGGCAGGAGTTCCTCGCGACCCCCGACCCGAGCGAACTCCGGGCGTTCAAGGCGGCGCGGGGACTGCCCGAGGACGTGTTCGTGATCGGCTTCGTCGGGACGTTCCGTCCGTGGCACGACCTCGACACCGTGCTCGAGGCCGCACGCACCGTGGGCGAGCACGTGCCCACGCGACTGCTCATGGTGGGCGACGGGCCGCAGCGGGAGCACATCGTGCGCACCATGGCCGAGGGGCCCGCGAGCCTCACGCTCACCGGTGCGGTGCCGCACGACGACGTGCCCCGCTATCTGGCGTGCTGTGACGCGGTCGCGGTGCCCTATGCGACGCGCGACGTCTATTTCTCGCCGCTCAAGCTCATCGAGGCCATGGCCGCCGGTCGCGCCGTCGTCGCCAGCGCCACGGGACCGGTCGCGCGCGTCGTGCGCGACGGCCACGACGGTCTCCTGGTGGAGCCCGGCGATCGCGCCGCCTTCGCCGCCGCGTTGCTCCGCTGCGCGCGCGACCCCATGATGCGCGCGCGACTCGGCGACGAGGCGCGGCGCACGGTCACGCGCACGTACACCTGGGACGCGGTCACCGCGCGCGTCCTGTCGTTCGCTCTGGGGCTCACGGCCCGCACGGAGGACGCATGGCGGGCCTGATCCGACGACTGCGGGACACGGCACCCCGATTGTCGCGCGTGCTGCGGGCGTTCCTGCCGCGCGTGCGCCCGCACGGGCTGCAGTTGCTCGGCGCGTTGTTGCTGGGCGCGACGGTCGCCGCGACCGAGGTCATGAAGCCGTGGCCGCTGCAGGTGGTGTTCGATCTCGTGATCAATCCGCCGCACGCGACCAAGCACCACGCCGCGCGGTTCCACGGTCCCACGTCGCTCGTCGCACCGTGGCTCGAGGGCTACACGCCCGAGACCATCCTGCTCATCGCCGCGATCGCCATCCTGGTGATCTCGGTCATCGGCGGGCTCGCCGAGTTCAGCGAGACGGTCGTCATGTCGAACATCGGACAGACGATCATCGCCAAGCTGCGTCGCGACCTGTTCCGGCATCTCATGAAGCTGCCGCCGCTCTATCACATGAGCCGTCGGCAGGGCGATCTGCTCATGCGCCTCACCGGCGACATCGTGCTCATGCGCGAACTGCTCGTGGGCAACCTGCTCGACACCGCGTCGGCGCTGCTCGTCATCGTGGGCACGCTGGCGGCCATGCTGTGGATGGATTGGCGGCTCACGCTGCTGTCGCTGTCCATCGTGCCGGTCGTGGCGTTCGCCGGTGCCGTGTTCAGTCGGCGCATCCGCCGCCTCGTGCGGCAGAACCGCGAGAAGGAGGGCGAACTCGCCTCCAACGCGGGCGAATCGCTGGGTGCGATCCACGTCCTGCAGGCGTTCGGCGGGGCCGATCGTGCCGCCAAGGCGTACGAGCGGCAGAACCGCTCGTCCCTGCGTTCGGGGCTCAAGAGCGGCCGCGTCGAGGCCATGCTCGCGCGCACGCTCGACCTGCTCACGTCGGCGGGCACCGCGGTGACGCTGCTGCTGGGGGCGACCGCCGTCTCGCGCGGCGAGCTCTCGGCCGGCGGACTGCTCGTGTTCCTCACGTACCAGCGCACGCTGTTCAAGCCCGTGCGCCAGCTCGCGCGCATCGCGGCGCGTTCGGCCAAGGCGTCCGCGTGCGGCGAGCGCGTGCTCGAGGTGCTCGAGACGCCCATCGACATCCAGGATCGTCCCGGCGCACGCGCCTGCGGACGGCTCACCGGCGAGATCGAGCTCGTCAACGTCACGCTGCAGTACCCGCGCGGCGACGTGGCGTTGAACGACGTGTCGTTCCACGTCCCGGCCGGCAGCGTCGCGGTCATCCGGGGTGAGTCGGGCGCGGGTAAGAGCACGCTGCTCACGCTGCTGCCGCGACTCATGGACCCGACGCAGGGCTCCATCCGCATGGACGGTGTGGATCTGCGCGACTACACGCTGGAGTCCGTGCGGTCGCAGGTCGCGATGGTGTTCCAGGATTCCGTGCTGTTCGGCATGAGCTTGCGCGAGAACATCGCGTTGGGCGATCCCGACGCGACGAACGAGCAGATCGAGGCGGCGGCCGAAGCCGCCGGCGTCCTGCGCTTCGCCGGTGAACTGCCGAACGGTCTCGACACCGTGCTCGGCGAGCGTGGCGCACAGCTCTCGGGCGGCCAGCGGCAGCGGGTCGCGCTCGCGCGCGCGGCGCTGCGCAACGCACCGATCCTGATCCTCGACGAACCGTTCTCGCACCTCGACGAGGCCAGTCGCGACCACGTGCTCGCCGCGCTGCACCGCGTCTCGCAGGGACGCACGGTGCTGCTGGTGACGCATCAGGACCATCCCGGATTCACCGCCGACGTCGAGGTCATGCTCGCGGGCGGCAAGGTCGTCTCGATCCGCGGTGGGCGTGCGACCGCGGCCGCCGCGAAGGCGGATCGGACGGCGTGATGAACGTGTCCACGTCGGGTCTGCCCGGACCGGGGACGCTGCTCGATCCCGTGTTCCTGCGTGAGCGCCTCGCCGCACTCGTCGAGGCGCGCGCCACGCTCGTGGAGGTGACGCCGTTCTACCTGCGTTGGAAGCCGGGCACGAGCGCGCTGCTCGGCCTGCGGCTCACCTGGCGCGGCGAGGCGGGAGACGTCGAGACGCTCGCGTCTCTTTACTTGGGCGATGGCGTGCAGGAGGCGGCCGCCAAGGCGGCGACGCTGCGTCTGCTCGAACCCCCGATGGGACCGGCGCTCGCCATGCTCGACGATGCGCTGTTCCTGGCGTTCCCCAACGATCGTCTGCTCAAGGGGCTGTCGGCGGTCGCCGACGAGCGACGCGTGGGCAATCGCCTGGGTCAACCCGACGGCGCGTTCGCCGCGCGCGGCCTGCGCATCAAGGCGCGCGGTTCGGTGGTGCGCCCGGTGCGCTGGAAGCCCGGCCGTCGCGCGGTGCTCGAACTCGATCTCAAGCTCGTGAACGACGCGACCGGTGCGAAGGAACGCTGGCACGCGTATGCGCGCGTCATGCCCGCGAACGAACTCGCGGGGCGCGTCGCCTCGTGGCGCGCGGCGGGTGCGCGAGCGGGCCTTGCGGCGCCCGAGGTCGTGTTCGTGGACGAGGAGCGCGGGTGGTTCGCGGTGGCCGCGGTCGCGGGCCGTGCACTGGCGGCGAGTCCCAGCGACGGTGCGCGCGAGGCGATGCGACGCGTGTTCACCGCGCTGCACGCGGCGCCCGCGCCCGGACTGCCGACGCGCACGACCGCGCAGGATCGGGTGGCCGCCGAGCGCGCGCTCGACGCGCTGGTCGTGGTCGCGCCCGACCTGGAGGCGCGCGTCGCGGCGCTGCGCGCGTCGCTCGCGCGTCACGCCGCCGCGCTCGCGGAGGCGCCGGTGGTGTTCACGCACGGCGATCTGGGCGCCGATCAGATCCTCGTGGACGGCGACGCGATCGCGCTGATCGATTGGGACGAGGGTGTGAACGGCGATCCGCACTTCGATTGGGGTTCGCTGTGCGCCGACCTGCGCGGGCGCGGACTCGCGACCGATTGGGTCGAGCCGCTCGCGCGCGAGGTGCTGGGCGAGCGGTTCCAGGCCGAGCGCTTCACGTGGCAGTACGCGGCCCACGAGGCGCGCCGCGCGATCGAGGGGTTGCAGCGGGCTCGGAGCGATTGGCGCGCACGCGCGCTCGATACCTTGACGGCCGCCGAGCGGGCGCTCGCGACGCTCACGACGTCAGCGCCCGTGGTGTCACCGGTGGGCGACGCGCTCGCCGCGTTGCTCGATCCCGCGCGCCGGCTCACGGTGCCGGGTGTCGAACCCTCGTGTTCGCGTGTGGCGGCCGTGTGGCCCGAACCCGACGGCGGCGCACTCGTGCGTCTGGAGGATCCCGCGCATCCCGGCCGTGTCGTGCGTTGGCTGCGCCTCGCCGACACGATCACGGCGCACGACTTCCCGTTCGATCCCGCGCTGCCCGCGCTCGCGGGGCTGCTCGCGGACGGGCGCTTCGTCGCCGCAGGTCATCGCTGGGGCAAGCGCGCCGCGTTGCGCGAGGTCGCCGGCGATCGCTTCCTGTTCCTGCGTCCCGAGGCCGGTCTCAAGAAGGCCTGGTCGCGGGTGACCGAGGCGCATCGCCGACTCGAGGCCGCCGGCGTGCCGTCGTCGCCGCCGCTGGGTCTCGCCGACGACGTGTCGGGCTGGTGGGCGCGCACGGTGCCGGGGCGCACGATCGCTCCCGCGCACGAGTCGCTCGAGGTCTGGGAGGCGCTCGGCGAACAGTTGCAGCGCGTGCACGCGACCGAGACCGACGCGACCGCGCCGGTCGCGGGCCTCGCGGCCGCCGTCGCGGCCGGACGGCGTCAGGTGGCGCTCGTGCGGCGGGCCGATCCGGCGCTCGCCGACGAACTGGACCGCGACCTCGATACCGCGGCGGCCGCCGCCGATACCCCCGGGCGAGCGGCGTGGATCCACGGCGACCTGCACCCGTTGCAGATCCTCGTGGGCGAGTCGCTCGTCGTGTTGGATTGGGAGCGTGGTCGTCGGGGTGAGGCCGAGGAGGACCTGGGCAACTTCCGCGCGCATCTCGCCTGGGAGTCGCCTCAGGCCGAGCCTGCGGCCTGGACCGCGTTCCTGCGCGGCTACACGCGCGCGGGCGGTTCGTACGATGCACGGGTGTTGTGGGCGCACACGTCGGCGTCGTTGGCGCGGGTGCGCGCGGTGCACGGTTGGCGGGACGGGTCGCACGCGCGCGCGCGCGACACGCAGGGTTGGCGAACGTGGCGGGAGGAGCGGTCGTGAAGCGTGCAGGCGTGGTCGCGATGCTGCTGGTGTTGGCGGTCCCGGCGTGGGCGAAGGGCTGGGACCCCATGGACTACACGCTGCGCCTCAACGCGTACGGCACCTCGGACGCGTTCCCGGGTTCGTTGGCGTCGGCGCCCGACAAGGGGCTGGATCCGTCGCTCGAACTGGGCAGCAACAACCGCTTCCTCAAGGTCTACAAGGTGGGCGTCAACGCGAGCGTGGGCGGCCACGTGCAGCAGCAGTTCGCGAACGCCAACTACCTCTGGTACGGCCTCGGCACCAACGTGCGCCGCGGTGCGACCGTGTTCACGCTCGATGCCGAGTACATCCCGCAGCGCAACAAGTTCCCCGCCGATCCCGAGGAGGGTGGCGCGTTCCACCGCTGGCAGGGCATCGCGGGGGTCCGACGCACGCTCGGCACGCGCCTCAAGCTGCGCGTCGAGGGCACGTTCGATCACGAGGTGTTCGCGGACTCCGTCAATCGCCTGCGCGATGCCCGCGGTCGCGAACTGTTCGCGCAGATGGTGTTCTCGCCGGTCAAGACGCTCGACCTGCGGGTCGAGGGTTCGCTCGCGCACGATCGCACCGAATCGATCAAGTACCGCAAGGACTCGCGCTGGCTCGGCGCGGGACTGGTGCGTACGAGTCACGGTTGGCGCAGCGATCTGGCGGTGCGCTCGGGGACGCGTCGCTACGACGAGGCCGTGCTCGGGAACTCCAACTTCAAGCGACGCGATCAGTGGCTCGAACTGCGGGCGCGTGTGACGCGCGAACTCAAGCCGGGCCTGGTCGCGGCGATCGGTGCCACGTTCACGGACCAGACCTCGTCGCGGATCGACCGTAACTACGATGCGCATCAGGTGTCGTTCGGGCTCGAGTGGAGCGGGGGTGGCAAGTGATCACGTTCCGTGGGGTCCTGCATCGCGGTCTCGCCGTGCTCGTGTGGTCGCTCTGCGCGCTGGGTTCCGCGGGACTCGGCGTCGCGCGCGCCGATCTCATCAAGGGCGTGGTCACCGATGCGAACGGCCAGCCGCTCTTCAACGTGGACATGAACGTGTACGACGCCGTCACGGGTGCCAAGCTGCCTCCGTCCGACAACACCGACGCGCTGGGGCGCTACACGCTGTTGGTCGAACCCGGGCGTTACGACGTGCTGTGTGCGCCCAAGATCGGCACCGGGTTCGCGCCCCGCATCCAGCGCGGTGTGTCGGTGAGCGGTGAGCTCGTGCTCGACTTCACGTCGCCGGTCGCCGCCGAGGTGCGCGGCCGGGTCACGCGTGCCGCCGATGGCAGCCCCGTCTACCCCTGCGACCTCGACTTCGATCGCACCGACGACGGTTCGCGCCAGCCTGCGCTGGGCGACCTCACGGGTTTGCTGGGGACGTTCGTGGCCTACGTCGAGGGCGCGAGCTACACCGTCACCGCAACGCCCGCCGACACGACGCTCGCGCCCGGACGCGTGTTCGACTTCCTCGCACCGCCCCCGGTGGGCAGCATCCTGTCGCTGCCGCTGCAGCGCGCGTCGTATCTGGCGGGCACGATCCGCGACTCCAACGGTCAGCCGGTGAGC
>CAZZLY010000002.1:62448-64549 GCA_964655175.1 uncultured bacterium | reverse complement strand
GCGCGCGTCGTATCTGGCGGGCACGATCCGCGACTCCAACGGTCAGCCGGTGAGCGGCGCCTCGCTCAAGTTCGATGACGAGCTGCTGCTGCGTCGCATGCCGGCCACCAAAGGGACGTCCGACGCCAACGGGTTCTTCCGCGTCGGCGTGGCCCCGGGGACCTATCGCGTCACGGTGGAACCGCGCGTGGGCAGCGCTCTGGCGGCGGTGCGCGTGCCCGGCGTGGACATGAGCACGCACCGCGCGCAGGACTTCACGCTGGCGGTCGGCGTGGTCGTCACGGGCCGGGTGACGGACAAGCAGGGGCTGCCGGTGGGTCAGGCGGACTGGGACGCGATCCGCGAGTCCGACGGCCTGGGCGCGGCCACGCCGGGTGACAACACGGGCTTCGACGGGCGTTATCGCTTCGTCGTCGCACCGGGCAGCTACCGGCTGCGCGTCACGCCGCCGACCGCGACCGGACTCGATTCGGTCGTGTTCCGCAACGTCGCGCTCGTGCGCGACACGGTGATCGACGTGGACTACGCCGCCCTGGGTACGCCCGGGGGCGACGGTTCTCCCGTGGTGCGGTTCGCGCCGCTCGGCAACCCCACGCACACGCGGGCCTCGATCACGCTGGTCGTGAACCGGGCGATCGACGATGCGCTCGTCGAGATCTACGACGTCGGCGGTCGTCGCGTGCGCGTGCTGCACGAGGGGCCGCTCGCGGCGGGCTCACGGCCGCTCGAGTGGGATGGTCGCCGACACAGCGGCGCCCAGGCGCACACGGGCGTGTATCTGGTTCGCGCCCGGCTCGACGGACGCGAGTCGGTGACGCGCTTCGTCCTGTTGCCCTGATCGCTCGCGGTGACGCGGCGCACGCTGCCGTGTCCGCGGTGCGTTCATCCGCGGTGCACAACGTCGCGCCCTGCGTGACACGGTGTGCCATGGCGTGACTTTGTTCACCTTGCCAAGCGGTCCCGTGCATCGCGCATGAATCAATGTGTGATCCGACCACATTGCACGAAGTGGAAGGAAAACCGACACGCTGCCGGTATCAGAAAGTCGTAAACCGCACCTGTGAAGATGAAGCGGACCCCCCGCTTGTGCCCGCACCCGACTCAAGAGGGAGTCGTTTCCGAACAGGAGTTCACCGTGCGGATCGTGATGTTGCTCACCGACTTGAACATCCCCTTCGGTGGAATGAGGGCCGAAGCCGTCCACGTTCGTTCCGTCGTCGCAGCGCTGCTGCGCGCCGGTCATGAAGTCTCCGCGCTCGTGGCGACGCCCGGCGCGCCCGAGTCTTACGCGTCCCTGGTGGCGAGTGGTCTGGACGTCCGTGTGCTGCGGCAGCCGCGCACCGTCCGCGAACTCGACTGGCACTTCTCGCAGGTCGATCCCGATCTGGTGATCGAGCGGCTCGCGCTGCTCTCGCCCGAGGGCGCCCTTGCGGCCGCCGAGGCCGGGGTGCCGCACGTCTATGAAGTGAACGCGCCGCTCGACGTCGAGGCCGCGCGTCATCGCAACTTCGACCGCGTCCCGGAGGCCCGCGCGGCGTTCGCGCAGGGGTTCGCGGCGAGCCGCGGTGCGATCGCCGTGTCTGAAGAGGTCGCCCACTGGATCGCGACCCTGGCGCCCCAGGGCTTCCCGGTGCACGTGCAGTCCAACGGGGCCGACCCGTCGTTCCTCAACGGAGCCGACCCGCAGCTCGTCCGTCGCATCCAGGAGCGTCTGCGTCTCGGCAATGGTGAGTTCCGGATCGGGTTCGTGGGCAGCTTCCGCCCGTGGCACGACCTCTCGACGCTGCTCGAGGCGGCCGACGAGGTCGCGGTGCACACGCCGGCGCGTTTGCTCATGATCGGCGACGGCCCGCAGCGCAATCATCTGTTGCGCACCGCGTGGTCGAGCCGCGCGTCGGTCACCATGACCGGGCTCGTCCCGCATCACGAGATGTCCGCGCACCTCGCGCTCTGCGACATGGTCGCGGTGCCGTACGCGACCGGGGCGGATTACTTCTCGCCCATCAAGCTCGTCGAGGCGATGGCCGCCTCGCGCCCGGTGGTCGCGACCGCCACCGGCCCGGTCAAGGCGGTCGTGAGCGACGGCGTGAACGGTCTGCTC
>CAZZLY010000002.1:45582-62348 GCA_964655175.1 uncultured bacterium | reverse complement strand
GGTCGAACGCGGACATCTGTGGGACGAGGCGGTCGCGCGCATGCTGGCGTTCACCACGCGTCACGCGCACCGTGACAAGGGGACCCGCACGGCCTGAGAGCCGCGGTCCTCGTGAAAGACACACGAGCGCGTGACCCTTGCGGTCACGCGCTCGTTCGTGTTCCGGCGCAACGGGGGTCCCCCCGGTTCACCAGGGGGCGTTCGGCGTCGCCTGCGCCTGTACCTCGCGTACCGCCTTGGGATCCGCGGGGAAGAGTCCGCAGCGCGACAGTCGTTCCACGAGCGGCACCCAGCGGGCCTCGCGTGCGAACACGGTCTTGAACCGCGCGAGCGCCTCGGCGCGCTGGCCGTTGGTGTACATCGTGATCGCGGCCCAGAACTGCAACTCGACGACGTCGGGCGCGAGCGCCACGGCCTCGGCATAGGCCTTCGCCGCGTCGGCGGAGCGGCCCTCGGCGGTGAAGTTGTCGCCGGCGTCCTCGAGGTTGTACGCGCGACGCAGCCGCAGCAGTCGCCGCAGCTCCACGAGCGGATGATCGTGATCCTCGACGCGCAGGTTCACGAGCACGTCGTTCCACGGCTTGCCGCTCGCCTTGGCACGCACCACGATCATCGCCGCCGACTGCCGTCCGCGGATGTCACCCCCCTCGCGTTCGGCGGCCTCGAGCGCCTGCATCATGCGCTCGGCCAGATCGCCCTTCGCGGCCTCGAACGCCGCCTTCATGGCGGGCCACACGCGCGGGTTCGCCATCAGGTTGGCCTGACACGAGAACTGTTCGCCCTGCGCGTCGCCCGCATCGGGGATGCACGAGCCCCCCGTGAACGCGGCCACGCCGCCGCGCGCGTCCACCATCGCGACCTGACGGCCCTCGTGATGCGCATCGGCACGCAGCAGCGAATCGAGGGCCTGTCGGGCGGTGAACCCCCGGCGCATGAGCTCGAGTCCGTTCGGCCCGTAGTCCACGAGCACGAGCGACTGCGTCGCGACGGCGCCCACGCCGGCCTCCGCCCACGGCACCACGGGTCCGACCGAGAAGTAGTGCGACTGCACCGCCACGCCCAGATCCCCGGTGACCGGGTCGCGCGCCACGATCGAGTAGGTGTGCGCGAGCGGCGTCGGCGTGCCGCCGGAGGTGACGAGCGTGAGGGATGGGGTGACGAGCGCGGCGAACGAGACGAGCGCGGCGAGCAGCATGGGGACACCTCCGAGGTCGGACGCGAACGGACCTCCGTGACATTAGAGGAGCGTGGCGCGCTCGGCTATCCTGCGCGGACCATGACCCTCGTGCCCGCTGCCGTCCGTGACGTGACGTCCCGTCTGTTCGTGGTGTTCCTCCTGTCGGTGGCGGTGGTCGGCCACGCCGACGAACGTCCCGTGCTGCACGTGGGTGGCACGACCGCGAGCGTGCGCGTGGACGGCGTGCTGGACGAGGCGGCGTGGAACGACGCGCCGGAGGTCACGGCGTTCCGGCTCATGAGCCCGCGCGAGGGGCAGACGCCGTCCGAGTCCACGAGCGTGCGCGTGCTGCGCACGGCGGACCGGCTGGTGTTCGCGATCCGCTGCGAAGCGCGTCGCGCGCCGCACGCCGGGCTCGCGCCGCGCGATCAGGCGCTGGACGGCGACCACCTGGCGGTGCATCTCGACACCGACGGCGACGGTCGGCGGGCGTACGTGTTCGGCATCAATCCGTACGGCGTGCAGCTCGACGGCATCCTCACCGACCAGCCCGACTTCAAGTGGGACGGGGTGTGGGAGGGCGCGGCCGCACGCGGCGACGGGGAATGGACCGCCGAACTCGCGATCCCGTTCCGCATCCTGCGCATCTCGGCGCACGATCGGCCGTGGCGCGTGTGGCTGCGGCGCGAGTGCACGTCGTGGAACGAGGTCGCGACGTGGCCGCTCTACCGTGTGGGTGAGCCCGGCGTGATCATGCTGCAGGCCGCCGACCTCACCGGGCTCGACGGCGTGCGCGGCGGGCGCGAGTTCACGGTCGAGCCCTATCTGTTCGCGGCGGCGCTGGGCGATCGCGCGCTGCGGCCCACGGGCGGCACGGGCCCGTGGTCGAGCACGCGCACGACCGACGTGGGTCTGGACGTGCAGGCGGCGATCACGCCGTCGCTCGTCGCCAACCTCACGCTGAACCCCGACTTCAGTCAGATCGAGGCCGACGCGCTGCAGATCCGCGTCAATCAGCGCTTCCCGCTCAACTACCCCGAGAAGCGGCCGTTCTTCCTGGAGGGCGCCGACCAGTTCCACACGCCGCTCGATCTGGTCGAGACGCGCCGCATCGCCGACCCGGAGTGGGGCCTCAAGCTCACCGGGCGTGCGGCGGGCTGGAACACGGGCGCGCTGCTCGTGCACGACCACGGCGGTGCCTCGCTCGCGGGTTCGGGCTACACGACCGGTGACGACGCACGCGATGCGCGCCCCGGTTGGTTCGGTGTGGTGCGCGCGCAGCGACCGCTGCCGCGCGGGGCCAACGTGGGCTTCATCGCCGGTGGGCACACCGAGTCGCCCGAGGCCGACGCGGGCCGCCACACGATGCTCGGTCCCGATCCGGTGATCGTCGGGGGGCGCACCTGGAACGGCTTCGCGGGACTCGATGCCCACACGCACTTCGGCGAGCACTGGCTCGTGGACGCACAGGCGGTCGTGACCGGCACCGCGTTCGACAGTCTGGGGCCCGGTGTGGTGCCGGCCGCGGTCGCGCTCGCGGACGCCCCTCGCGTGCGTCCCGCGTCCGCGGCCACGCGCGCCTTCGGTGGTGACGGGCGGGGCGAACGCTTCGGCGACTGGATGGGCGTGGTGCGGCTGCGTTACCGCGACGGGGTGCGCACCCTCAGCATGGGCACGCGGCACGTGGGCCCGTACTACCGCGACGAACTCGCGCATCAGAACTTCATCGGCGTCACGTATCGCCGACTCGGTGGCTCGTGGGACCTGTTCCCCAAGGGCGGGGCGTTGCAGCGATACGGGCCCAACACCGAACTGCTGGTGGTGCACGACCACACCGGGCGACTCGAGTACGGGCAGCTCTACTCGAACCTCGAGTTCGAGTTCCGCCGCAACGCGTTCGCGCTCGTCTCGTTCCAGCACACCGACGAGCACTGGCTGACGCGCGCGTATCCGCAGGAGCGCGTCTCGGTGTTCGGTAAGTACGCGGACTGGAGTCACGCCTCGATCGAGGGCAGCGTCGAGGTGGGCGATGCCATCCTGTTCGCGGACGAGGCCACCTCACGACTCGTGTGGAGCGAGAGCGCGACGCTCGACGCCATGGTGCGGCCCGATCCGCGCCTGAGCGTGGCGGCCAACGTGGTGCGACTGCGACTCGCGAATCGCCCCGGTGCGGCCGACCTGCTCGGGGTGTGGCTCGTGGGCGTGAAGGCGAACGCGCAGTTCACGCGCCGACTCTCGCTGCGGTTCTATCCGCAATACGAGACCAGCGCACGGCATCTGGATCTCAACGCGTTGCTCGGTTACGTCGTGCAGCCCGGCACGGTGTTCTACGCCGGTGTGAACAGCGGTTGGGACCCTGAAGTGCGCCAGGGGATCCGGCGCGCCACGAGTCGGCAGTTCTTCGCCAAGGCGAGCTGGCGGTTCGCGCGCTGATCCGAGGTCTCGGATACGCCGCGCGGCGACGCCGTCTCCATCGTCGGGGGCCCGCCGGTCGTGTCCGCCGGACTCGACGGGGGCGGTGAGGGCGGCGTCGGCAGGGGCGTGGCCCGGAGCCGATCGTAGGCGGCTTGGGCGCGGGCGCTTCCCCAGGTCCATTCCCGCCATGCCAAGCGCGTCTTCGGTGCGCTGCCGAGCAGCCACGGACGGAACGCGGCCTGTCGTTCGGGCGGCAGCGTGAGCAGTCCGTCCACGATGGCCGGTACGGCATCCGCGCCCAATCCCCCCAGGTAGTCGCCGTACATCGAGCCGGCCGTCGAATCCTGCCACGCCGTGGTCGCGAGCCGGGCACGCATGCGCGGCAGGTTCGCTCGCACCACGAGATCGTCGATGTTCACGACCTCGAGCCCGAGCGCGGTGGCATACAGGATGAGGAGGGCGCCGAAGGCGAACCGCCGGTGCCGCTCGGTGAACGAGGTGAAGGCCAGCCACAGGAACGCGATCGCGAGACCGCTGAGCGCGAAGAACACGTAGACGCGCATGCGCGTGAGGCCGAACAGCGCGGTGTAGAGCGACATGCGTTGGAACGCCGAGAGCGTGATGAGCAGCACGGCCGCGATCGTGACGCCGAAGAGCCACTGCTGCACGCGGCGGGCGGTCGGACCGGCGGCCGCGCGCGTGGCGCCGCACGCGAGCAGCAGCGCCATCGCCAGGGCGGCCACCGCGGACAACTCGAAGAACCCCGTCCGGGCGTAGTCCGCCACGGTGAGGTGGGCCTTCGCCAGCACATGGGCGTGACCGCCGAAGAGCGCTCCGGCCTGCACCACGATGAACGCGACGAAGAGCACGGCCACGCTGCCGAGCACCACGTTGGCCTCGATGATGCCGAACGTGAATCCGACCGGCGGCGGCGACGCGGGCGTGTCGTCCTCGGGTTCCACATCCGGGTACATGACGCGCTGGAGGCGACGGCCCAGAGCCTTCCAGACGCCGCGCGCGCCACCCCGACGCTGCAGGGCGTCGCGGCGCAGGAAGGGGACGAGCAGCGCTGCGGCCCACCATGCGGACAACGCCGAGTGCCAGCTGCCGGTGACGAGCGCCTGCAGGTCGAGGATTGAATCCATCCACTGCGCGAAGGCCGGCTCCGCGTTCACCAGCAGGCCGCCCAGGAGCAGCAGGGCGGGAACGGCGAGGAGCAGCCCGCGGATCACGGCTCGGGACCGCGCGGCGCGGTGCTCGTCGCGCTGCTGCGGGCGATTCAGGAGGAACAGGGCCTGCAGCGGGAGGGGCAGTCCGAGCAGAACGCCGTCGCGCAGCGTGCGCAGATGTTCGCCGGTGGTCGCCTCGAGGAAGTGATGCTTCGCGCGGGGCCACGCCGCCAGGAGCAGGGAACTGGCCCACAGAAACTGCATGGTGATGCGCAGGGGCTCGGCATCGCGGAAGGCGTGCAGCGCGGCGAACACCAGCGCGGCCACCAGCGGCACCCGGGCCGCACGGTTGGTGGGCTCGGTCCGCGTCCACGACACCCGCAGGGCGGCCCCGGCGATGAGCAGCATCCACAGGCTCACCCCGAGTCCCGCGTGGCCGTGGAACATGAGGAATTCACCGACGACACCGAGCATCAGGATCGTGAGGGCGAGGCCGGTGCGGCCTCCGGGGAACGACGTCATGGACGGGGCTCCGATCGGAAGGTGGGCTTTATGCGACAAAGTGGAAGGACATGCGAACGCGTGGACGAGGGCGTGTGGATCGGCTCACGTGGGGACGGCACCGCACGGCAGGGGCACCGCGGCGCGCGCACGACGCGCGGGCGGTCCTGTGCGCACTCCCGCGGCACGGGGTCATCGCTCGCGCACGCTCGCGATGATCCGCTCCATGTGCGTCAGGTAGTCCTCGAGCGTGCGGCGACCCTTGCGGCTCAGACGGAATTCGGTGCGAGGCACGCGACCCTCGAAGGCCTTGTGGCATTCGATCAGCCCGGCGGCCTCGAGTTTCTGAGCGTGCACGCTCAGATTGCCGTCCGTGAGCGAGAGCGTGTCGCGTAATTCACTGAACGACAGCACCGGATGCACGGCGAGCGTGCTCACGATCGCCAGTCGCGTGCGCTCGTGGATGAGGGTGTCGAGTGCGTTCTCGGCGCGCGCGCCGGTCACCACGGACGGGACCTTCGCGGTCGCGGGCCGAGGCCCGGACTGCCGTGCGGCACCGCTTTGACGGGCCATCGTTCAGCCTCCAAGGCGGCGCGACAGGAGCGCGCCGAAGACGATGTGGCCAAGACCGAATCCCGTCGCGAGCAGGAGGTCGGAGAGGTGCACCATCCCGGGCAGCGGCAGTCGTGCGTCCGGCAGGACGCAGGCGGCCAGTCCCAGCACCAGGAACAGCAAACCCATGAGCGGAACGAGTCGCACCGAGAACGCCCCCGCCGCGACGATCGCGCTGCCGTAGCACAGCAGCCAGAGGGCCGGCAGGTGCGCGATCAGACCCTGGCGGACGAACAGGGTGGTGAGCGCGACGCCCGCCAGCATGGGCGCCGCGAACTGCAGCAGGAATCGCCGGCCGACACCCTGCGCGAGTCCCTGCCCGATGCGGCGCGACTTGGCCGCCATGGCGATGAACCCACCCAGCGCGCACAGCAGGGCCAATCCCAGCCATACCGCGAGCCAGTGGGCGCGATCGCTCTGGCGCGTGGCGAGTCCGCTGCCGACGAGCGCGGCGGCACCACTGAGCATCATCGCCCGTCCGGAGATGCCCGCGAACTCGCGGGACAGCGCCATCATGCGCCGGATGAACTGCAGATTGTCGTCGGCGGCGTCGCCGATCGAGCGTGGCGCGGAGGGGGTGGGTTCGTCCATGGAGAGGACGATGGTGGCGTGCTGCATGGGCTGTCAAGACCTCGGCGGTGGCGGGTGACGCACACGGGACGTGCTTGTGAAAAGCACTTTACATTGCAAAGCAACAGCCGTCAAGCGGGGGGCTCGGTCCCCCGGTTCAGCGACGCGCCGCGAACACGCCCGCCGGATCGAGCGTCGCGCGCAGCCGTGCGCGCAGTGCCGTGAGGGCGGGCGATGCGGTGGGCGCGGGCACGTCCGCATCGCGCACCTCGAGCCGCGTGAACCCGGCCGCGCGCGCGAGTGCGACGACGTCCGCGACCTCGTCGGGCCGCGGCCACACGAGCAGTCGGCCGCACGCGGCATGGAACAACAGCCGCTCGGCCACGGGATGCCGCGCGAGCGCGCCCAGAGCGTTCGGCGTCAGGTGTGCACTCGTGAAGGTGAGGCGCGCGCCGGGCATCTCCTGCGCATCGGTGAGCATGCGCCACAGCGGCGGCACGCTCGCGTCACGCACCTTGAGCCGCGCGGCGCCCAAGGCGTCGTGGGCGAACCGTTCGCACGCGGTGAGCCACGCGGGATCGTCCTCGAAGCCGGCGACCACGGTGAACGGCGCCTCGCTCGCGAGGGCCGGGTTCGTGGCCGCGAGTGCGCGACCCAGCACGGTGAGCACGGCGGGCTCGCGCCGCGGCCAACCCTGCCAGCGCAGCGGCTCGAGCAGCGTGTCCGTGTCGAGGCCCCACACCCAGGCGAGCCGCGCCTGCGGTTGCGGCGGCAGTTTGAGGCTCGCCTCGACGAACACTCCCAGCGTGCCCTGCGAGCCCACGAGGAGGCGATGCACGGCATGGCCCGCGACGCTCTTGACCACGCGGCCACCGCTGCGCGCGAGCACGCCGTCGCCGGTCACGAAGCGCGCCCCCAGCAGGCGATCGCGCGGTGAGCCCAGCATGCGACGGCGCGGCCCGCTCGCGTTCGCCGCGAGCACGCCGCCGAGCGTGGCGCCCCACGGTTCCGGGGCCTCGAGGGGGAGTTCCTGCCGCACGGGCGCGAGCGCGTCCCGAAGCTCGTCCAGCGTGACCCCGCACTGCACGGTGATCGTGAAATCGTCGGCGTCGTGCACGACGACACGCCGCAGCGCGCCGAGGTCCAGCGCCACGTCGAATCGTGCGGGTGCGGGCTCGCGCGACAGGGCGATGCCGCCGCCCCACGGTACGACCGCCAGACCCTGTGCCGCCGCGGTGCGCAGCGCATCCGCGACCTCGTCGGGTGTTTCGGGTCGCCAGGCCCGCGCCGGGGCGACGCCGGACATGGCGAAGCGCGCCGCATCGGTGGCGCGCGGTGCGGTCAGATCCACGGCCCCTCCGCATCGGCGCGCGCCGCATAGCCGCGCAGCGTCGAGAACCCGTGCGCGTGCGCTTCGCCGCAGCCCGCGCCCCCCGGCAGGATCTTGCCGGGGTTGAGCCGCTGCGCGGGGTCGAACGCCGCGCGCACGCGATCCATGATCGCGCGCTCCTCGTCGGTGAACAGCTCGCGCATCATGGGGCGCTTCTCGATGCCGACGCCGTGCTCGCCCGAGATCGTGCCGCCGTAGTCGATGCACATGCGCAGGATGCGATGCGAGACCTCGATCGCGTCGGCCTGCTGCTGCGCGTCGCGCGCGTCGAACAGCACGTGCGGATGCAGGTTGCCGTCACCGGCGTGGAACACGTTGCCGGCCTCGAGGCCCTTCTCGGCCGCGAACGCGTAGATGTTCGCGAGCGCCTCGGCGAGTCGCGTGCGCGGCACCACGCCGTCCATGATCGTGAACCCGCTCGCGGTGCGCCCGTAGGCGCCGAACGCGCTCTTGCGGCCCTTCCACAGGAGCGCGCGCTCGTCGGCGTCGCGGGCGACGCGCGTGCTGCGCGCGCCCTGTTCGCGCGCCAGCGCCGCGATGCGCTCGGCCTGACCGTCCAGCGTGACCGCCGGGCCGTCCACCTCGATGAGCAGCAGCGCGGCCGCGTCCGTGGGCAGGCCCATGTGCAGCCACGCCTCGACGAGTGTGGTCGTGTGCCGGTCCATGATCTCCATGGCGGCGGGGACGATGCCCGCGGCGATCACGCGCGACACCGTGCGGCACGCGTCGTCCACCGTGGCGAAGTCGAACAGCATCGTCTTCACGCCCTCGGGCACCGGCAGCAGGCGCACGCACACCTCGGTCACGATCGCGCACGTGCCCTCGCTGCCGCACACGACCGCGAGCAGGTCGGTGTCGGGTGCATCCGGGGCCTCGCCCCCCAGCGTGAGCACCTCGCCGTCGGCCAGCACCACGGTGGCGCCGAGCACGTGGTTGAACGTCACGCCGTACTTGAGGCAGTGCGGGCCGCCCGCGTTGGTGGCCACGTTGCCGCCGATCGTCGAGACCTGCTGCGAGGCGGGATCGGGCGCGAAGTACAGCCCCTGCGGCGCGAGCTGCTGCGACAGCCACAGGTTCACGAGGCCGGGCTGCACCCACGCGAACATGCGCTCGGCGTCCACGCGCAGCACGCGGTCCATGCGATTCAGGCTCAGCGACAGCCCGGCCTGCTCCGTGGTCGCACCGCCCGCGAGCCCGGTCCCGGCCCCGCGCGGCGTGACGGGCAGGCCGCGGTCGCGCGCCCAGCGCACGAGCGCGGCCACCTCGTCCGTGGAGCGCGGCAGCACGATCGCATCGGGTCGGTGACGCGCCTGCAGCATCGCGTCCGCCTCGTAGGCGAACCGCGCCGCGTCGCTCGCCAGCACGCCGTCCTCGCCCAGCAGCGCGCGCAGTTCGGCGAGGTCGGCGAGCGTGACCGGCATCAGGCCCCGGTCGTCGCGGCGAGTCCGCGTGAGGCCGCCAGCGCCGTGAGCACGTCGGCCACCTGCGCGTAGCCCGTCTGCAGCAGGAACTGGCTGCCGCGGCCGTGCGACTTGGCGCCGAGCACCCAGAAGTCGGGCTCGGGGTTCGCGAGCACGTCGGCGCCGACCGCGGGCGTGCTCAGACAGTCGCCCGCACCGCCCGCGGCGAGCAGCGCGGCCGCGAGCTTCATGGGCGCGAGCGAGGCGTAGCACTCGTGCACCTGCAGCTCGCGGTAGAGCGACGCATCGGGACCGTAACCCGTGTTCGCGATCACCTGATCACATTCCTCGACGCGCGCGCCCGCGGCGGTCGCGAGCTGCACGCGATAACGATGCGTGGCCGAGTTGTATTCGAAGCCCTCGACCTCGGCACCGCCGACCCACGTCACCGCGGGATCCGCACCGCCCTGCAGGCGACGACCCTCGGCGTGCAGCGCCGCGCGCGGCGGCAGCGGATCGTCCGCGACCTCGTGCGTGAACCCGGGCGTGTCGCGGCGCGTGACCCAGGTGACGCGCGTGCCCGGCACCTCGGCGGCGAGCTGCGCGAGCAACGTCACGGTGGTGACCGCCGACGCGCCCGCACCGATCACGAGCGTCGTCTTGCCGGCGTGGCGATCGCGCCGCACGCCGAGCACGTCGTCGACGTGATGGCTCATCTGCGGCGACAGGTACGACTCGCCGCGCGCCGGGATGCCGCCGGTGCCGGCCGCGTTGGGCTGGCCGTACGTGCCCGTCGCGTCGATCACCGCGCGCGCGTGCAGGAAGCTCTCGCGGCCGCCCGCGTCACGCACGAGGATGCGGAACGGATGCTCGGCGCGCGCCGGCAGGCCCAGAAGATCCCCCTTGCGCGCACCGTGACGGGCCACCGCGACGACCTGCTGATGCGTGTGCACGCGCGCCTTGAGCTCGGGGCTCGCCGCGAGCGGCAGCAGCACGCGATCGGCGAACGCCTGGCCGGTGGGACACTCGTCGGGCTCCGGCGCGGTCCAGCCGTGGCGCGTGAGCAGGCGCACGCTGGCGGGGCCCAGGTTCATGCGCCACGGCGTGAACATGCGCACGTGTCCCCACGCACTCACGTGTGCGCCCGGCGTGGCGCGTTCGAACACGTGCACGTCGAAGCCGAGTTCGAGGGCGAGGGCGGCGGCTTCCAGACCCACGGGACCGGCACCGAGGATGGCGAGCGAGTGGGGGGACGTCGAGGGCATGGGCACTCCGAAGGGTGGGGGCGAGGGTTCGCGCGCAGTATAGCCGTCGCGCGCGGCGCCTTGTAGCGCACGCCGCGACCGTGCACCATGCCGCGCACGGCGTGTCCACGACGGACGACGCGGGAACCACCACGGAGGCGGTGCATGGAGCGACGGAACGGGTCCGGGGCGTGGCGTCGGCGCGCGGGACGGGCATGGCGGACGGTGTGGTTCGGCGTGGGCGTGGGTGCGGTCGTGTGGCTCGGCGGCCTCGGCTGCCAGCAGGCGCCGCAGACCGAGATCGCCATCGAACTGCCGGCCGACGTGCCCGAGGGCGTCCTGCTCAAGTGGGATCGCATCCGCGGGGCGGACGGCTATCGCATGGTGTTCAAGCGCATGACCGGCGCGGCCGTGTGCACGGTGTTCGTGGCGGACGCCAAGCACCCCGAGTTCCTCATCCGGCGCGATTCACTGCCCGCGGGGCTCATGCACGGCTGGCAGCTCGACATGGAGATGCACGCCATGAAGCAGGGCGAGCCCATGGTGGCCTCGGGATTCCGGCCGCTGCTCATCCCCTGAGCGCGGGCGATGCGGGATCGGCCCCGGGGAGCGTCGCGCTCCTCGGGGCCGCGTCGCTCAGGCGTCCGCGCTCTTCGCGAGCACGTCGATCATGTGCTCGCGGTGGGCGTCCATGAGGTCGGCGAAGCGATCGATCGCGATCCACGCCACGAGCCCGGCGATCAGCATGGCGCTCGAGGTGACCACGGTCGCGGCCGCGAGATCGTAGGCGTCGGGCGTGATCGCGCGCACCGCGACCACCAGACCCACGAGCACGCCCAGCACCGCGAGCACGCTGACGAGGCCGAGCAGTCCGCCCACGGTGTCGGGATTGCGACGCGCCATGCCCTGCGTGGGCGGCTTGGTGGGACGGCGGATCGAGATCGCCAGTCCGATCATGCCGGCGACGAACGCGACCGCGAGGTAACCGGTCACCAGCATGGGCAGGTCGCGCACGAACGCGGCGCCGCGGTGCAGCGACAGCGCGACGAACACCACCGTGGCCTCCGCGACCGCCGTGACGAGCCACGCGATCCCCTTGCTCACCACGAGGTCGCGCGAGCGCAGCGGCATGAGGAACAGCGTGCGCACCCCGGGGCCGTCGTGCGACCACAGCATGAGATTGCGGCCCGCGAGACCGCTCACGAGGATGAACAACGGCAGGAACGCCGGCGCCTGCGAGGCCGACGCGGGCCGCAGGAACGACAGCCCGATCACGGTGATGGGCACGATCGCCATCTGGAACAGCAACGCGGGTGTGCGTGTGAGGTACACGAGCTCGCGACCCAGGAGCAGGCCCTGCACGCGGGTGAGCCCCGGCACGCTCAGCGACAGGCCGCGCTCCTGTGCGCGGCGCGATCGCACCGGCGTGAGCACCGCGGGACGTTGGGACGCGCGGCTCATGATGCGCACGCCGAGCGCGAGCGGGACCGACACGAGCACGATGGTCGCGAGCAGGCCCACCGCGCCGTTGCCGAACGGTCCCTCGGGGCGCGCCCCGGCGACCGCGGCCGGTGCGGCCACGCCCGGCAACGCCGCGAACACCTCGCGGACGATCGCCAGCACGCGTGCGGGGACCACCTCGGAGCCCGCCATGCTGTCGCGCAGTCGATGCGTCGTCTGCGACATGAACATCTGCAACGCCAGGATGGTGAGCGACAGGCCGAAGCCCGCCACGTAGCGCATCCATTCGCGGCGCAGCAGGTCGTCGAGCACCGCGAGCAGCAGCTGCACCCACGACAGCGTCACGAACAACAGCAGCCCGGCGCCGAGCCCGGCCGCCGCACCGGGCAGCAGGCCGTCGCGCTGCGCCACGCCGAGCACGCCGCCCACCAGCGCGGGCAGGCACATGAGCACGATGGGCTCGGTCGCGGAGCCGACCACGTTGACGAGATAGACGATCCCCGGACGCAAGGGATAGCGCTTGAGCTTGTCGAGTTCGAACAGCCGTCCCATGGCGCCGGTGAGGATCGAGATCCACAGGATCACGATCTGCACGAGTCCGAACGTGATGAGCAGCGACGAGGCGCCGGTGTCGTGCGCGGCCTTCCATGCGGCCACCCCGCCGCCCAGATAGAGCGGCGAGAGCGCCAGGGCGAGCAGGCCGATGACGATCGCCGCGACCCAGCGGCCGCGACGCGAGCTCGTGTTCATGCCGATGCGCCAGCGCAGCCACAACAGCAGTCGGACGGTCCTCACCGGGGGGAATCCCCGCGCGTCAGCCAGTCGAGCCCCGCGCTCGCGTCGTCGCGGCCGGCGCCGACCGTGTCGAGGAACAGGTCCTCGAGCGAGCGCTCACGTCCGTCCGCACCGCGGCGCAGCTCCTCGAGCGTGCCGCACGCGGCGAGACGACCCTGCGCGATGATGCCGACGTGCGTGCACAGGCGTTCCACGACCTCGAGCACGTGCGAGGTGAGGAACACCGTCACGCGGCCGCCCGCGACGAGACGCTGCAGCAGGTCGCGCAGTTCGCGCGTCGCGATCGCGTCCACGCCCTCGAACGGTTCGTCGAGGAACAGCAGCTGCGGTTCGTGGATGAGCGCGCACGCCAGTGCGAGCTTCTTGCGCATGCCGTGCGAATAGCTCGCCACCAGCTTGTGGCCGTCGGCGGTCAGGTCCATGGCCTCGAGCAACTGGCCGGCGCGACGCCGTGCCTCGGCGGGCGACAACTGGTGCACCTCGCCCACGAAGCGCAGGTGCTCCTCACCCGAGAGCCGCTCGAACAGGTGCAGCCCGTCGGGCACGACACCGATGCGGCGCTTGAGTTCGAGGGACTGCGAGGTGACGTCGTGGCCGAGCACCGTGGCCGAGCCGCTCGAAGGGGCGAGCAGACCGGTGAGGATGTTGATGGTCGTCGACTTGCCCGCGCCGTTGGGCCCCAGGAAACCGAAGAACGAACCCGCGGGCACCTCGAGCGTGAGGCCGTCGAGGGCGGGCCGACCGTTGAACGAGCGCGACAGCTGCAGCGTCTGGATGGCGTGACGGGGTTCGGACATGGTCCCTCCGCGCGCGAGCATACGCGCACGGACGGTCGTGACGCACCTTCACCGTGCGGGCGTGGCTCGCAGCGTCGCGGTGATGGGGGCGTGGTCGCTCGCGCGGCCCGGACCGTCGAGCCCCGGCACCGTGCGTGGCGCGGGATCGGTCGGCGCGAATCCGCGCGTCGCGATCCAGTCGAGGCGCAACCGTGCGCGGCGCTCCGCACGCGTCAGACCGTGCTCCACGAACGCGCGCAACGGGGCGGGCATGGCGTGCACCTCGCCCAGACGCGAGAAGCGCATGTTGAGCGTGGGCGTCGCGTCGTGGTGCGGTTCCCAGACGAAGCCCGCGCGCGCGAGCTCGGCGAACAGCGGTTCGGCGTGCGGGCCGCGATCGGGTCGCGTGAAGCGTTCGCGCAGCGCGTGCTCGGGCCAGGTCAGCAGCGAACCGGCGGCCGCCATCACCGCACCGGGCGTGCCGCGATCGAACGTGTGCGTGTTCCAGTCGCCGGTCAGCACGACCGGGCGCGCTTCGTCGGCCAGCGCCGCGAGCACGAGGGCCATCTGCGCGGCGCGGTGCGCGCGCGTGCGGTGCACCTCGAGGTGCGCGGTCACCGCCACGAACGGCGTCACCGGATGTCGCACCTCGACGACGAGCGCGACGAACCGCCCCAGCATGCGCTCGCGATCGAACAACGCGTGCTCGGGACCGGGCAGCGGTAGCACGCGCACGTCCCCGATCGGCCAACGCGAGAGCAGGGCGAGGCCGAACAACGACTCGTGATTCGCCTCCGCGACCGCGGTGAGCGCGTCGTCGTCGCGCCCGCGCGTGCCCTCCAGGAAGAGCGGTGCCCAGACGCCGTGATGGCCCAGCCGGACCGCGAGCTCCCCGGCCACGTCGCGATTGCCCGAGCGCGCCATGCCCAGATCGACCTCGTTGAGCGTGACGAGGTCGGCGCCGCGCAGCGCCTCGTGCGTCGCCAGCGCCTCGGCGATCGCCTCGTGACGATTGCCGTGCTCGATGTTCCAGTGCACGACCCGCACCGTGTCGTGCGTCGTGGGCGCGGGCGACGCGGGGCCCGCGTGGTGACGCGTCGTCGCGAGCAGCGCTTGCAGGCGCTGCGACCACGCGGGCCAACGCGCGTCGGCGTGCAGCGACGCCAGCGTGGGGAAGGACGCGCACGCGTCGCGCAGGGCGTGGGCTTCGGCGACGAGCGCCGGATCGCGTGAGGGCGACAACCGATCCGCTCCTAGAACGTCCAGCGCAGCGTGCCGTGCACCGCACGCGGTGCACGGGGCCACAGCGCTCCCGACTCGCTCGCGTCGTAGGCGCGCGCGTCGGTCAGGTTGGTGGCGTTGAGTTGCACGTGCCAGCGATCGCGTCCGTAGCCGAGCATCGCGGAGACGAGGGTCGCACCGGGCAGCGTGAGCGTGCCCAACGCGTCCGCGGGGCGCGCCGATTCGACCGCGAGTCCCACGCCGACGTCGAGCCCGGTGAACGCGCCCGCGGACACGCGGCGGATCGCGGTCGCGGTGAGCGCGCGCGTCGGCACGCGCGGCAGGCGCGCGTCGGACGCGAGTCCGCTCGTGCCCGCGTCGGCCACGCGCGCCTCGGTCCACGTCGCGCTCAGCATGAGACGCAGGTCGGTGGCGACCTCGCCGCTCGCGAGCAGTTCGGCCCCGCGGCTCGTGCGGCGCGGCACGAGGCGCGCGGCGCGTTCGGGATCGCCCGATCGCAGCACGGCATCGCGATCCTCGAGGTCGTACACGGTGGCCGACCAGCCGAAGCGACCGTTGCGCAGGTCCTGTCGCCACCCCGCCTCGAACTGACGGTCGTGCGCGGCCGACGGCGCGGGCGCATCGCCGCACGCGGTGCAGCGCTCGTTCGCACGCGTGCCGGCGCTCCAGGCCACGTGCAGCCGCGTCGAGGCGCTCGTGAGGTAGGCGAGACCGGCGCGCGGCGAGACCCCCACCACGCGCGTGGTCGTGACGGGCGCATCGGGTGAGCTCGTCAACCGGTGTTCGTCACGCGCCACGCGCACGCCGAACGACGCGCGCCAGCGCGTGCCCAGCATCACCTGATCGTTCGCGTACACCGCGAGCGTGCGATCCTCGCCGCGCCACGCGGAACCCGCGGTGCGTCCGGTCGCCACGTCGGTGGCCGGCGTGCCCGTGAGCGGCACGAGGTCGAGCAGGGCGGGCGAAGCGTCGCGTTCGGTGCGCGCGCCCGCGAACTCGACGCCCACGACGCCCTGATGCTGGCGACCGCCGGTGAGGAACGCGAGGACCGCCTCGCTCTGCGCGTCGAAGCCCTGCGTGCGCCGGTCGAGGTCGCGCAGACCGCGCACGACGAAGCCCTCGCTCGTGGTGCCCATCAGCTGGGTGGCCGCGCCGCGTCGCGTCGAGCGATCGAACGCGAGTCGCTGCCGCAGGCGCACCTCGCCCTCGGGGTCGTAGGTGAACTCGAGCGTCGCGTCGCTCGCGGCGGTGCGCACGGGGGCGGCGCGCCGCGCGCCGTACCACGCGTCGCGTGGCACCGTGAGCCCGGCGGCCGTGAGCGGCAGGCCGGGATCGTCGCGCCGCTCGCGCTGCGCATGGTCGGCCCGCAGCGTCAGCGTGGTGAAATCGTTGAGGGGCCACGCCACGACGGGCGCGACCGCGAAGCCGTGGCCCGGGTCGTCGCCCGTGCGGGCGTCGCGCAGCCGGTCGCCGGCGGCGCTCACGCGCCAGGTCGCGCGGCTGCGACCGAAGCCGTCGCTCACGTCGACCGTGCCGCGCACGCGGCCCTCGCCGTCGCCGCCCAGCGTGAGTGCGCGCATCGGCTCCAGGCGCGGCATGCGCCCCACGCGATGCAGCGCGCCACCGGGTGAACCCACCGCGCCGTACACGGGGTCGAGCACGCCGTGCACGAGTTCGAGATGGTCGACGCTCACGGGATCGACGGGGCCGAACGCACTCGCGCGGCGCGCCCCGTCGGCGATCGCGGGTGCGATCGACGAGGGTGCGAACCCGCGCACGAGCCACGCCATCTGGTCGGGGTCGGTGGGATCGTTCGGCGAGCCCGCCAGAACGCGCATCGCCTCGGAGAGGTCGCGCACCCCGAGGTCGGTGATCAGGTCGGCCGCGATCACGCCGGGGGCCGCGGTCAGGTCGCGCAGGAGTGCGATCTGTCGCGTGACGCCCCACGCGTCGGTGCGCCGCCATTCGCGCGTGGGGGGCGGGTCGTGCCGCACGGCGAGCGAGTCGGGGGCGG
>CAZZLY010000002.1:0-45482 GCA_964655175.1 uncultured bacterium | reverse complement strand
CGCCATTCGCGCGTGGGGGGCGGGTCGTGCCGCACGGCGAGCGAGTCGGGGGCGGTGTGGGCCACGGGAGCGCTCGCGAGCAGCGTGAGCAGGACGAGCGACAGCGTGGTGAGGGGGCGCATGAGTGGGAAGGGGCTCCGGGGCACGGGGTGGGGCGGGCCAACGGTCCCCGCGAGCATAGCGAGGTGCGTGTGCCGCTGCACATCGGCCGCGCCGCAGGTTCGGCGAATCGCCCCGCCGCGAGCCGCATCCGACAGGGGGTCACCGGAGGGCGAGGCGCATGCGCTAGGATGGGCCACCCCCGCCACGGTCCCCCCGCGACCGTCCCCGATCGCCGCCCCAGCCCAGGAGTCCCTGCGCATGAACCGCCCCCGCACCCTCGGCGAACTCAAGGCCGCCGGCCACCGTCTGCGCTCCGTCAAGGACGAGCTGCGCGACAACGTCATCGCCCGCCTGCGCGCGCGCAAGCCGCTGTTCCCCGGGGTGCTCGGCTACGAGCACACGGTCGAGCCGCAGATCGTCAACGCGATCCTGTCGCGCCACGACTTCATCCTGCTGGGTCTGCGCGGACAGGCCAAGACGCGTCTGCTGCGGTCGCTCGTGCAGTTCCTGGACGAGTGGGTGCCGGCGATCGACGGTTGCCCGCTCAACAGCGACCCGTTCGATCCGCTGTCGCACGCGGCGCGCGTCGCGGTCGAGACGCACGGTGACGCGACGCCGATCCGCTGGCTGCATCGCGACCAGCGCTATCAGGAGAAGCTCGCGACGCCCGACGTGACGATCGCGGACCTCATCGGCGACATCGATCCCATCAAGGCCGCCACGCTGCGTCTGGATTACTCCGACGAGCGCGTCATCCACTACGGCATCATCCCGCGCGCCAACCGCGGCCTGTTCGCGATCAACGAGCTGCCCGACCTGCAGCCGCGCATCCAGGTGGGCCTGCTCAATCTGCTCGAGGAGAAGGACTTCCAGATCCGCGGCTTCCCGGTGCGCATCCCGCTCGACGTCGCCATGGTGTTCTCGGCCAATCCCGAGGACTACACCAACCGCGGCAACATCATCACGCCGCTGCGCGACCGCATCTCGTCGCAGATCCTCACGCACTACCCGCTCACGCGCGACCTCGGCGTGGCGATCACCACGCAGGAGTCGTGGGTCGCGCGCCAGAGCGGCGTGACCGTGCGCATCCCGGCGTTCATGCGCGAGCTCATCGAGGAGGTCGCGATCCAGGCGCGCGCGAGCGAGTACGTGGATCAGGCCTCGGGCGTCTCGGCACGACTCACCATCGCGCTCATGGAGAACGTGGTGAGCAACGCCGAGCGACGCGGCTTCGTGACCGGCGAGTCCACGGTGATCACGCGCGTGTGCGACCTGCAGGCGGCGGTCAGCGCGGTGAGCGGCAAGGTCGAACTGGTGCTCGAGGGCGAGCAGGAGGGCGCGCTCAACGTGGCGCGCGCGCTGCTCGGCCGTGGCGTCAAGGCGGTGTTCGCCGAGCGCTTCCCCGATGCGTTCAAGCCGCGCCGCACACGTCGTGGTGCGCCCACGCCGGACGAGTCCGAGACGCAGGCGGCCAACGTGTACCGCCCGGTGCTCGACTGGTTCTCGAGCGGGAACGCGCTGCAGCTGGGCGACGATCTGCCGCAGGCCGAGTACGCGGCGCAGCTGCAGCAGGTCAAGGGGCTCGCCGAGCTCGCGGCCAAGTACCTGGAACCCGCCGACGCCGAGGAGCATGCGGTCGCGATGGAACTGGTGCTCGAGGGCCTGCACCAGAGCAGCATGCTGTCGCGCGAGCGCACGGACGAGGGCGGCACGGGCTACAGCGACATGCTCAAGCAGATGCTGTCGGGGCTGGGCGAGGAGTAGTCCGGGTCATGCGCTTCGACTACACGAAGTGGCAGGGCCCCAAGCCCGGCGACGACGCGTTCCGCAAGCAGCTCATGGACATCTACCGCAATCTGCTGCTGCAGACGGGCGGGGACGTCGATGAGGCGCTCAAGTGGATGCAGCACTTCGGCGAGCAGTACGGGTTCTTCAGCGACGCGTTCGGGCTCGACGACTTCAAGGCGATGCTCGAGGACAGCGGCGAGGCGCAGCGCACGCCGCAGGGCTTCGCCATGACGCCCAAGGGCGAGAAGCGCATCCGTCAGGACTCGCTCAACGAGATCTTCTCGTCGCTGCGTGCCGGCGGGGTGGGCGACCACCGCACGCCCGTCGCGGGCGCGGGCGGCGAGCGCCTGTCCGAGACGCGCGCGTGGCAGTTCGGCGACGATCTCGCGCATCTGGACCCGCTCGCGTCCGTGAACAACGCGGTCAAGCGCGGCGGCATCGACGATCTGTCGGTCACCGAGGACGACCTCGAGGTGTACGAGCAGGAGCACCTGTCGGCGTGCGCCACCGTGCTCATGGTGGACGTGAGTCACTCCATGATCCTGTACGGCGAGGATCGCATCACGCCGGCCAAGAAGATCGCGCTCGCGCTGTCGCAGCTCATCCAGACGCGCTATCCCAAGGACACGCTCGACGTGGTGCTGTTCGGGGACGACGCGGTGCAGGTGCCCGCGAACGACCTCATGCGCATCCAGGCCGGGCCGTACCACACGAACACCAAGGCGGGCCTGCAGCTCGCGGGGCGCATCCTCGCCGGGCGCAAGGGCGTCAACAAGCAGGTGTTCATGATCACCGACGGCAAGCCGTCGTGCATCCGCGAGTACGGCAAGCTGTACAAGAACCCGTTCGGCCTGGATCCCAAGATCGTCAACAAGACGCTCGAGGAGGCCGCGTGGCTGCGCAAGAAGCGCATCACCGTGACCACGTTCATGCTCGCCATGGACCACGCGCTCCTGGACTTCGTGCGCAAGCTCACCGAGATCAACCACGGCCGCATCTACGAGACCGATCCGCAGAACGTCGGCGCGTACGTGTTCCGCGACTTCGTGCGCAACCGTCGCAAGCGCCTGCACTGAACACCGCGTGCGGGGGCGTCGAGCGCGCGCTGCGAGCGGGGTCTCATCCTCGCGCGCTCCCGGTCGCTGAGACGTGACGGCCGCGGGAGCGACGCACTAGACTGCCGACGGCGCGTCGGATCGGGATCGGTCTCGACGGGCCTTGGTCGACCGATCGATCGTCACAAGTGTTCGCATGGGAGAGAGGCACGATGCCGACGAGGGGATCCGTGGTGAAGCGATGGTGTGGCGCGATCGTCCTGCTGGGTGGACTCGCCGCCGGCTGTTCGTTGCAGGACGCGACGCCGAAGCACGTGGCCGACCCGGCCGACAGCGTCGAGACCGCGCTGGTGCATTGGTACGACGCGGTGAGCGCGCGGGATTCCGCGGCGATCATCGAGGGGATGGCCCCTGACTTCCTGCTGGTGCGGGACACCACGCTCATGACGCGCGACGTGCTCATGAAGCACTTCATGGACAGCCGCGGCAAGGGGCGCCAGAGCTCGCAGTTGAGTGACTTCCACACGGTGGTCTCGCACTCGACCGCCTGGACGACGGTGCGCAACCACGAGACCTGGGTGCCCGCGGACGGCAAGGACTCGCTGCGCTTCGACTTCATCGAGACCGTCGTGTTCCGCCGGCACGACGGCCGCTGGCGCATGGAGCGCTATCACGCCACGCCGCTCAAGCGCTGATCGCGGAGGTTCACCGCACACGACGACGGCCCGCATCCACCGAGGATGCGGGCCGTCGTGCGTCACGGTCGGGGCGTCCGCCCCGGGCGTCACTTGCCCTGCGCGGTGAGCATCTCCTTCATGGCGCCGAGCGAGCCCATCGTGCCGGCCGCCTCGTAGGGCAGGAACACCACCTTGTCGGCGCCGGTCGCGATCGTGCCCAGCGAGTCCAGGTACTTCTGCGCGATCAGGTACTGCGCCGGGTTCGACACGCTGCCCTTGAGCGAGTCGGCCACGACCTGGATGGCGCGGGCCTCGGCTTCGGCGATGCGCAGGCGCGCCTGCGCCTGACCCTCGGCCGCGAGGATGGCCGACTCCTTCTGGCCCTCGGCGCTCACGATCGCGGACTGCTTCTGGCCCTCGGCGCGCAGGATGGCGGCCGACTTCTCGCCTTCAGCGGTGGTGACGACGGCGCGCCGCGTGCGCTCGGCCGTCATCTGCTTCTCCATCGTGAGCTTGATCTCCTCGGGCGGATTGATGTTCTTGAGCTCGACACGCATGATCTTCACGCCCCACGGACCCGTGCTCACGTCGAGCGCGGCGCGGATCTGCGAGTTGATCGTGTCGCGCGAGGTGAGCGTGTGGTCCAGATCCAGACCGCCGATCACGTTGCGCAGCGCCGACAGCGTGAGCTGCTCGAGACCCCACTTGAGGTTCGAGACCTCGTAGGTGGACTTCACGGGGTCCAGGATCACGTAATAGATGACCGCGTCCACCTCCATGGTGACGTTGTCGCGCGTGATCACCGGCTGCGGCTCGATCTGCGTGATCTGCTCGCGCAGATCGATGCGCGCACGCACCGCGTCGAAGAACGGCATGATGATGTTGAGCCCGGCCTCGGCGGTGGCGTGGTAGCGACCCAGCCGCTCGACGATGAGCGCCTGCTTCTGCGGCACGATGCGCAGCGCGCGACTGAGCACGATGAGGGCGAGGAGCACGAGGCCCACGATCACGAAACCCATGACGGACGTCCTTTCCAGTGAGGGACTGCGGGGCGGGGGCGATTGCCCCGCACGAGTGAGCGATTGCGTTCGGGGGTGCGGCTCAGGCCGGTTCGACCACGAGCACGATGCCGTCCTGCCGGATCACGACGACGTCCCGATCGACCGCGATCGGGGCTTGGCTGCGCGCGGCCCAGTCGTGGCCGGCGACGCTGATGCGTCCCGTGCCGGTGACCGGATCGATCGTCTCGGTCACGCGGGCGCGCTGACCGACGAGCGCCTGCGCCGTCGAGGGCAGACCCTTGGCGGGCGCGATCAACCGCGGTCGCACGAACACGAGCAGCAGGAACAGCGTGACCGCGAACGCGGCGAGCTGCCATGCGAGCGAAGCGTGCGAGGCCGCGAGCACGGCGGGGGGGATCACCGCCACGGACACGAAGATGAAACCGAACAGCGGGGAGAGCACCTCGATCACCGCGGCGAGCAGGCCGAGCACCACCCACATCGCCCAGGGCGCCATCGGGAAGAGCGTCATGGGACACCTCCTGTGCGCACAGGATAGCGCATCGCTGCGCCCCGGGTCGGACGCGGGGTTGTCGGCGCCGTCGGGCCTCTGCTATACCCCGCGCCGTGCGGCCGTCCGCCGCACCGTCGCGGGCCCTCGCGGCCCCACGCCCCGGTCCCCCTTCGGTCGAGGTCCCCCCGCATGTCGTCCCGTCTCCGTTCGTTGGCTCGCCGGAATGCGCTTCTCGTCCTCGTGACGCTGCTGTGCGCCGCGACGGCGTTCGCCGCCCCCGCCGCGTGGACGACCAAGGGCGTGGGCACGCTCACCGTGCAGCAGTCGGCCTACAGCGCCAACTGGAGTGGCGGCGATCGCGGCAGCTGGACGTGGGTGGCGCGGTTCGACGGCGAGGCCGAACGCCAGTGGACGCCATCGTTGAACCTGGCGCACCAGCTCCTGCTGAGCTACGGCCAGACCGCCAAGCAGGAGATCGATCCCGCGAACGCCGCGCGCCGCGTGTGGGCACCGCCCAGCAAGACGAACGATCAGATCGTGTTCGAGACCGTCGCGCGGCTCACGCTGCGCGAGGTGGTGGACCCCTACGCCTCGGTGCGCGCGGAGTCGCAGTTCCTGGACCAGTCGCAGCCCAACGCCACGCTGACCGTGAACCCCGTGCGACTCAAGCTGAGCGCCGGCGTCTCGCGCACGTTCGTGGACGCGGGTGACCGCGAGTTGACGGCGCGGCTCGGTCTGGGCGGTCGCCTCACGACGGGGCGCAACTTCGTCGAGCTGCCGCCGGGTCGGCGCACCGCTCGCTACACGAACCGCGATCTGGGTCTCGAGGGCGTCGTCACCGCGCAGACGAGCGTGTTCGACAAGCGCCTCGCCTACAAGGGTCGTCTGTCGTTGTTCCAGCCGCTCGTGTACTCGCAGACGGATCTGCTCGAGCGCTACGACGCGCTGGTGGGCGCGGTCGATCCGAGTCATCGCCCGATCGCCGACGATTGGCGCACGATCAACGTGGACGTGGAGAACCTGTTCACCGGGCGCATCACGTCGGCGCTCGCGGTCGAACTGGCGGCGCGGCTCGTGTACATCAAGTTCGACACCGCCGCGAGCCTCGACACCACGCAGCCGCTCGCCGTGCTCGTGCCGCAGGTCGAGCGCAACGTGCGTCGCTCGGGGCAGTACCGGCAGACGCTCGCGTTGGCGCTCTCGTACCGACTGTTCTGACGGGTCAGTCCAAGCGCACGAGTCGTGTCACGCGGGTCGTCCGGCCGTCGCTCGCGCGCACCAGATAGAGCCCGGGGGCGCTGACCCGGCCCGCGTCGTCGCGCCCGTCCCACACCAGCGCGTGCGCGCCCGCGGGGCGCGCGCCGCGACTCAGCGTGCGCACGAGACGGCCGCTCACGTCGAGCACGCGCACGTCCAGTGAGGCGGGCTGCGACAGCACCAACGTGACGCGCGCCTCGCCGCGGAACGGGTTCGGTCGCGCGAGCAGCGTGAGCTCCGACCCGGTCGTGTGCGGCGGCACCGCGGTCGTCGCGGCGATCGTCACGAACTGATCGCCCGCGACGCGCTTGAGCGAGGCGGGCGGGATCCCGATCGACGCCGCGCCGGGGCCCAGCGGCGGCAGGAACTGATTGCCCACGAAGCCGTCGGGCTTGAGGATCGCGACGCACAGCTTCACGGGGGCCGCACCGCTCAGGCCCAGATCCGCCCAAGCGAGGCGCGCCTCGAGGCCGCTCGTCGCGGTCCCCGCCGCCGACGCGCTCGTCGCGGTCACGCCCGCGGTGTTGGCGTTGCTCAACGCGATGACCGTGGCGTTGGGATTGCTGCCGCCGCTCAGGTTGGCGAAGCCGTTGCCCACGGTGCCCGCACCCAGGTAGCGCTTGGAGCCGCCGCCGCCGGTGGCCAACGTGAACAGGTCGGCGTACACCGCACCGCCGAACGCGTTCACCCACAGGCAGAAGTCCGGTGCGAATCCGACGTCGAACCCCAGTCCGCTCGCCTGCGGCAGACCGTTCGGGGGCTGCGGTAGCGTGCTCGTGGCGAGCGAATCCTGCCCGCCGGGGGCGGTGTCGAGGAACAGCGCGATCGCGCTGCCGTCGGTGGCGAGGTTGCCCGTGACGCCCAGCGACAGTCCCAGCGAGTCCGGGCGCACGAACAGTTCGTTCAGCTCGCTCACGTTGTCGCCGAGCGCGGTCGCGGTGGTCTGCGTCGCCACCCGGGTCGAGCCGGCGAAGTCGGTGGGGATGCCGACGCCGTCGTACGGCGTGGGCACCGGCGGGGCGGGCGGGGCGATGCGGGCGGCGAGCACGCGATAGCCCGAGGCCGGCAGGCTCAGCGGGTACGCGGCCTTGTTGGCGTTCGTGAGCGCGGTGAGCGAGGCGCCGCTCGCGAGGTCGCGCACGTCGGTCGTGCCGTTGGTCACGGTGAACGACGACAGATCCAGCGTCGTGTTGACGGTGACGTTCGACAGGTTGATCGCCACGAACAGGGATTCCTCGCCCGCGGCGGTGCGCGCGAACGCCCACACGGCGCTGCTCGCGTTGGGGATCGCGTCGTAGCGGCCGTGTCGCAACGCCGCGTGCGTGCGGCGCAGGCGCCCCAGCGTGCGGTAGGTCTCGAGCATCGAACCCGCCACGCCCGACTGCTCCTGCACCGAACGGCCGTCGTTGTCGCGCTGGACGCGGCCCGAGTACGCCGGCGCGTTGAGCACGAAGTAGTTCGACATGGGCGGGCCCGCGACCGCGTTCCACTTGAACGGTTCGCGCATCGGGATGTCGTTGTTGTCGCTGCCGTAGTTGGCTTTGGAGCCGCGCATGCCCAACTCGTCACCGTAGTAGATCACCGGCGGGAACGGCTGCAGCATGAGCACGGCGGCCGCGACCTTGCCGCGATTGGTGCTGTTGCCCAGGCTCGTCACCAGTCGGTCCACGTCGTGATCGCCCAGCGTGCCCAGATAGGTGCGGTTCGCGGGCAGCGACGCGATCGTGGCGGCCATCTCGTTGTAGAGCCCGGTCGCGTTGCCCGCGTTGATCGCCGAACGCGCCGCGAACAGGAACGGCTTGGTGAACGCGGCGTCGTGCGGGCCCAGCAGTTCCGCGCCGTGCGAGGCCCAGTCGGCCTGCTCGGGGAACGTGAACACGTCGGGGTTCACCGCGCGCAGCGCGTCTTTCCAGTGCTGCCACCAGCCGATCGTGTAACCGTAGCCCTCGTCGAGCAGCACGTGATCGAGCCGGTAGCCGTCGATGCCGTCGCTCGGGTTCCCGTCCCCGTTCGGGTCGAGCCAGTGCGCGGTCCACGACTCGAGCAGCGCGGTGGGCGCGCTGTTGGCGAGGTTCCACTTGATCTGCCCGACGCTGGCGCCGTTCCAGGTCGTGTACACGCCACCGTTGTAGGTGGTGTTGGCGGCGTTCGTGTACGCGAGCCACGACGTGTACGGCGAGGCCGGCCGATTGTAGGAGTCCGTGAAGTACACGCTGTTGTGCGACACGTGGTACGCCACGAAGTCCACGAACACCTTGATGCTCTCGGCGTGCGCCGCCGCGACGAACGACAGGAACTGCGGTTCGGTGCCGAACCACGGGTTCAACTGGTTCGCGGGGCCGTGCTGGTAGCCGTGATAGGCGGGCGAGGGGAAGATCGGCGTCATCCAGATCGCGGTCACGCCGAGCGTCTTGAGGTACGGCAGGCTCGCCGTCATACCGCCGAAGTCCCCGAACCGCGAGGCGTCGTTGTCGGAGTCGCGCCAGGCGATCGGCATGATCTGGTAGAACACGTCGTCCTGCGGGGCGCGGCCCACGAGCGGGGCGGCGTGCGCGGGCACGGCACCCACGAGGGCGGCGGCGAGCAGCAGGACGGCGAGGAGGCGGGGCATGGGAGTCCTGCGTTCGAGGGGGGGCGCACACCGAGGAGGCGGTGCGCATCGGCCCCTGAGCGTAGGCGGCCCGAGAGGGCGCTCGCAACAGGCGAATGCGACCCGGCGCGCGGTCGCACCGGATCCCCCGCGCCGGACCGCGCCATGAACGGGTCGCCGGAAACACGAAGGCCCGGACGACGCGGTCGTCCGGGCCTTCGCTTCAGCGGGGGGCGGGGCTCAGCCCTTCGAGGCCATGAGTCCCAGCACCGTGGCCAGCATCGCCAGCAGCGCCTTGAGCAGCGACTCGCCCGCCACCAGACCCGAGGCGAGCGGGATGTTGTAGCGCTCCTGGTTCTCGGGCTTGAACTTGGCCCAACCCCACGCGATGAACGCGCCGATCGTGAACGCGAGCGCGTTCGAGAAGAACACCACCCAGCCGAGTCCCAGCCCCATCGCCGAGGGCAGGTACGGCCGCGCCTTGGGGAAGCTCTTCTCCAGGATGGGGAGCAGGATGCCGGCGAGCGCGCCGATCAGGATCGCGTAACGCGCCGACATGGGCAGGCTCTCGACGCCGGCCGACAGCACCTTGGCGACCGCGACCCAGGTCGCGGTGGCCGGCAGCGGGTACTTGTCGAGCGCGGCGGCGTTCGGGATGAGCAGGTACCACGCCGGGACCACCGCCAGCGTGCCGAACACGATGCCGATGGCCTGCGCGATGAACTGCTTGCGCGGGTTGGCGCCCAGCAGGTAACCGCTCTTGAGGTCGGTGAGCAGGTCGGCCGACGACGAGGCGCTGTTCGCACCCGCACCGGCCGCCATGAGGTTGTGCTGGATGTTGCCCGGCGAGATGGCTGCGAACAGCAGCTGCATGACCTTGCCCATCGCGCCGATCGGCGTGGTGTCGGTCTCGCCCGTGGCGCGGCACGCGACCATGGACAGCACGAACGACATGGCCACCGCGATCAGGCCGGCCCACCACGAGATGTGGAACGCGATCGCGAGCACGACCACGATGGCGATCGTGATCGGGATGAGCCCGGCGATGAACCACGAGTTCGGCACCTCGATCGCGGCCATGCGTGCATCGAGGTCGCTCGTCGAGGCGGCCGCCTGCGGCCCGCGCTTGAGCAGCGTGAACGCGCGCGCGACGCTCTTCCACTGCAGGCCCAGCGACGCGAGGCTGGCGAACACCATGATGCTCGTGCCGCCCCACAGCGCCCAGTTGCGCGGGTGGAACAGCGCGCCGCCGCCCGCGGTGGGGATGGAGGCGATGTAGCCCTGCACGCCCGCGTTGGCGGCGTCGATGCCCTGCAGCCACGGCGCGATCACGAGGTACAGCAGCGAGGCCGAGGCGAGCATGGACAGCGACACGCGCAGGCCGACGATCATGCCGGCCGAGATGAGCAGCACGCTGGGCTCGAAGCCGAACCCGACCATGGGCTTGCCCGCGAGCAGCTTGAAGCCCTGCTCCGGCACCTGCTCGGGCAGATGCACGTTGAACAGCTTCTCGCGCATGAACGTGAAGAAGCGGCCCAGCGCGACGAACTGGTCCTCGGCCGTGTTGAGCACGCCCACGATCACGCCGATCGCCAGACCCGCGACGAGCGCGTACGCCTTGCGCAGCGCGTCGCCGCCGCGGCTGTAGAGGCTGCGCAGCGTGGTCGCCGCCGCGATGCCCGACGGGAACGGTAGCTGCTCCTGATTGATCATCTGGCGCTTCATGGGGATCGCCAGCCACACGCCCAGCGCGCCGGTCGCGATCGTGAACGAGGCCACGACCCACCACGGCTGGTGGACGTGCGCCGGGTCCAGGATGAGCAGCGCGCCGAACGCGGTGGCGATGGTCGCGCCGGTCGAATAACCGGCCGCGGAGGCGGTGCTCTGCATGCAGTTGTTCTCGAGCACCGACATGTTGCTCACGCCGCGCAGCACCGAGCGGATCGAGTTCCAGATCACGAACGACATGACGCACGAGGTGATCGCGACGCCGAACGACCAGCCCACCTTGAGCGTCGTGTACAGGTTCGAGATGGACATGAGCATGCCCAGCACGGCGCCCATGGCGACGGCCCGGAACGTGAGCTGCGGCATCTTGTCGCCCATGTAACAGGTCTCGTACCAGTGACGGTCCTTCTCCTGGGGCGTCGCATCATCGGGCAGCGGTACGAACTCCGGCGGCAGATCCGGATGCTCGTTCGTCTTGGCAGCGGGGGAAGAGCTGGCCATGCGGTCCTCGCGGGGTGGGCGGGTCGGTGGAACGTGACGACGCGACAGGCTAGGCCCGTCACGGCGCGCATGCAATAGCCGAACGCGGGTGACGAGCCCCGTGACGTGGCCGTCACGCCCCCGGTGGGTGCGCGGGATGGGGCTGGTCACCGTGCGCATCGTGCGATTAGAGTCGCGGCCGGTTCCATCCCTGCCGTCCCCCAGGAGGTGCGCATGTCCCAGGACTCCCGCAAGTCGAACGCCTCATCCGCGTTCGTTCCCTACATCCCGGCCGGCACCGTGCTCCCCGAGTTCTCGTGGCGCGCGGTGCTCGTGGGCACGATCCTCGGCGCCATCTTCGGCGCGTCGTCGCTCTATCTGGTGCTCAAGGTCGGGCTCACGGTGAGCGCCTCGATCCCGGTCGCCGTCATCTCGATGACGCTGTTCAAGATGCTGCGCGTGTTCGGCGCCAAGGACGCGACCATCCTCGAGAACAACATCGCCCAGACCGCCGGGTCGGCGGGCGAGTCGATCGCGTTCGGCGTCGGTGTGACCATGCCCGCGATCATGATCCTGGGCTTCGACCTCGAGCTGCTGCGCGTGGCGCTGGTCTCGGTGCTGGGCGCGCTGCTGGGCATCCTCATGATGATCCCGCTGCGTCGCGCGCTCATCGTGGCGCAGCACGGCAAGCTCAAGTACCCCGAGGGCACGGCGTGCGCCGAGGTGCTCAAGGCGGGCGCGTCCGACGAGTCGGTCGCCGCGTCGTCGGCCGAAGCCAAGGCCGAGGCGGCCGCGATGGGCTCGCAGGGCGTGTCGGCCCGCACCATCTTCGCGGGCTTCGGGTTGGGCCTGCTCTACAAGACGCTCATGTCGGCGCTGCGCCTGTGGAAGGACACGCCCGAGAAGGTGTTCGGCGCGCCGTTCAAGGCCGGCAGCATCGCCGGCGAGATCTCGCCCGAACTGCTGGGCGTGGGCTACATCATCGGCCCGCAGGTCTCGGCGCTCATGGTGGGCGGCGGCGTGCTCGCCTATCTGGTGCTCATCCCGATGATCAAGTTCTTCGGCGAGGGGATGACCGGCGTGCTCGCGCCCGGCACGATCCCGATCGCCGACATGAGCCCGGGCAAGATCCGCAGCGCCTACGTCCTCTACATCGGCGCGGGTGCGGTCGCGGCGGCCGGCATCATCAGCCTGTTCCGCTCGCTGCCGCTCATCGTGAACGGCCTGCGCGAGGGTCTGCGCGACGCGCGTGGCGGCGGTGGCGCGGCGAGCACGGCGCGCACCGATCGCGACCTCGATTCGCGCTTCGTGTTCGGCGGCGTGGTGCTGCTGGTGGCGGCCATCCTGCTGTCGCCGACGCTGCACATGAACCTGCTCGGCGCACTGCTCATCATCGTGTTCGGCTTCCTGTTCGTGACCGTGTCCAGCCGCCTGACCGGCGAGATCGGTTCGTCGTCGAATCCCATCTCGGGCATGACCGTCGCGACGCTGCTCCTGACGTGTCTGATCTTCCTGCTCATCGGTTGGGTGGGGGCGAGCTGGTACGTCACGGCGTTGTCGGTGGGCGGCATCGTGTGCATCGCCGCGTCCAACGGCGGCACCACGTCGCAGGACCTCAAGACGGGTTACCTCTTGGGTGCCACGCCGCGTCTGCAGCAGGTCGCGATCCTGATCGGCGCGCTCGTCTCGGCGCTGCTGGTGGGGCCGATCCTCATGCGCCTCAACGAGACCGCCACCGTGTACGTGCCGGTCACCGACGTGGCGCCGGCCGGTCTGCACGTGGATCCCGCGAGTCTCACGAACGCGAAGCACGAGGGCCTGACCGGGCCGCAGGCCAAGGACGACGGTGCGACCTACACCGCGTACCACAAGCTCGAGTCCGACGGCGCGCCCGCGGGCAAGTACCTCGTGGACGCCAACGGCGACGCCAAGTGGTACGTGGACCCGGGCATCAACGGCACGATCACCAAGCGGCCCGACGGCACCGAGGTGAAGAAGTTCGACGCGCCCAAGGCCACGCTCATGAGCTACATCATCCGCGGCATCCTGGACCGCAAGCTGCCGTGGGGGCTGGTGCTGTTCGGCGTCATGATCTCGGTCATGCTCGAACTGGTGGGCATCCCGTCGCTGGCGTTCGCGGTGGGCGTCTACCTGCCCATCTCGTCGTCCACGCCGATCTTCGCGGGCGGTGTCATCCGCTGGCTCGTCGATCGCGCCAAGCGCAAGGAGCTCGCGGGCAAGCAGCTCACCGAGGAGCAGTTGCAGGCCGAGGGCGACAAGAGCCCCGGTGTGCTCATGGCCTCGGGCTACATCGCCGGTGGTGCCATCGCCGGCATCCTGATCGCGTTCCTCGCGGGCGTGCTCACCGACCTCGACGCCAAGTTCGCGGCCGCCGCCGAGCACAACCCGTTCTTCGCCGGGGAAGCGAGCGATCTGCTGGCGCTCATCCCGTTCGCCGTGCTCGCGCTCATTCTGTGGCTCGTCGCGCGCGAGAAGCTGCTGTCCGGCCGCAAGGCCTGAGTTCGTCCCGGCCCCCGCGCGCGAGTCGCCTCGCGCCGGGGGCCGGATCGTCTCCACCCCCACACGAGGAGTCCGTCATGGCGAACGAGCAGAGTCTGCAGAACCACGCGCGGTACGAGCCGTTGTACCACTACGTCGCGTTCCCGTTGTTCGCGATTAACCTCGGTCATGCCATCGCCCATCTCCGCCCGCTGACCGAGGAATCGGGCGTTCGGCTCGGGCTAGCGGTCGCGCTCGTGCTGCTCGGATGGTTCGCGCGTGCGTTCCCGCTCACCGCGCAGAACCGCATCATCCGCCTCGAGGAGCGCCTGCGTCTGCGCGACCTGGCGCCGGAGTTGGCCGCGCAGTCGGCGCGCATCACGCCCGGGCAGTGGACCGCGCTGCGGTTCGCGAGCGACGACGAACTGCCGGAGCTGGTGCGTCAGGTGCTCGACGGCAAGCTCGCGTCGGGGGCCGACATCAAGAAGGCCATTCGCCACTGGCGCGCCGACCATCTGCGCGTCTGACGTCGAGCGGGCCATGCACAAGGGGCCGCGGGCGTGATGCCCGCGGCCCCTTCGTGCATCCGGCGGTCGCGCGAGGCGACCGCGTGCGTCAGTGCGCTTCCTGCTTGTCGTGCTTCGACACGATCGTGTCGAGCGGACGGGCGAGGATGAACAGCACCACGCCGGCGACCACCGAGATGGTGGTCATGAGCTGGAAGAACTGCGCCTTGGGCATGGACTCGTAGAACGTGCCGAGGTAGCCGGTCATGTAGTTGCCGATGAAGTTCGCCAGGTACCACACGCCCAGCATCATGGACACCATGCGGACCGGCGCGACCTTGGTGACGAACGACAGGCCGATCGGCGACAGGTAGAGCTCGCCGAACGTGTAGATGACCGTGCTGCCCACGAGCCACATGACGCTGCGCTTGGTGTCGGGCGTCGCGAGGCCGTTCGCGGCCACGATCATGATGATGAAGCCCAGTCCCAGCAGCACGCAGCCGATCGCCATCTTGGTCAGGCTCGACGGCTCCTGCTTGCGCGCGGCCTGCCACGCCCAGAACGACGTCAGCAGCGGCGTGAACAGGAAGATCATGAACGGGTTGAACGACTGGAACCAGCTCGACGGCATCTCCCAGCCCAAGAACGTCCAGCGCGTGTTCTGATCGGCCCAGATCTGCAGCGTGTTGCCCTGCTGCTCGTACACGGCCCAGAACGAGGCCACGATGAGACAGGCGACCGCGATCGCACCCACGCGCAGCCACTCGTCGCGCGTCATGCTCTCCTTGGGCGCGTCGGCCTGCGCCTTGCGCTGCGCCAGCACGTCGGGCGCCAGGTACTTCTGGTTCGACATGTAGAAGAGGAGCCCGACCACCATGCCCACGCCGGCGGCGCCGAAGCCGTAGTGCCAGCCGTACTTCTGGCCCAGCGTGCCGCAGATGAGCGGCGCGAGGAACGCGCCCAGGTTCACGCCCACGTAGAAGATCGAGAAGGCGCGGTCACGACGCTTGTCGCCGGGCTTGTAGAGCAGGCCCACCTGCGTCGAGATGTTGGGCTTGAAGCAACCGTTGCCCAGGATGAGGAAGATGAGCGCCGGGAAGAACAGCGACTCGATCGCCATGAGGAAGTGGCCGATCGCCATGAGCACGCCGCCCACGACCACCGTGCGGCGCTGTCCCAGCACGCGGTCCGCGATGAGCCCGCCCAGGATGGGCGTGCCGTACACGAAGCTCGTGTACAGGCCGTACACCCACGACGACAGCGGCTGCGCGGTCCACGTGGTGGTGTGGAACACGCTCTGGAACCAGCCCACGATGAAGTTGAAGCCCAGCACGCGCTGACCCACGTCCGGCTGGATGAACAAGTGGTTCACCATGTACAGCACGAGCAGGGCGCGCATGCCGTAGTACGAGAAGCGCTCCCACATCTCGGTGAGGAAGAGGACGAACAGCCCCTTCGGGTGCCCGAGGAACGTCTCCTCCGTGGGCGCGGCGGTCGAGCTCATGGCGTTGGCCATCGTGCGGTTCTCCGGGGAAGGATGCAGCGGGGGAATGCGACGCGGCGCAGCATAGCCGCGGCACGGGGCCGGGTGCCACCGTCAAGATGCGGTCGGGCGCGCCCGAGGGCGCGTCGGGCTCAGACCGCGGGCTGCTGCTGCGTGAGGCAGTGGATCGCGCCCAGGCCCCAGATGAGCTCGGTGCAGTCGATGCCGACCACGTCGCGCTTCGGCAGCGCGGCCTGCAGCCGCGCGAGCGCGGTGCGCGTGCGCGCGTTGCGACCGAACGTCGGCACGAGCAGCGCGCCGTTGATGAACAGGAAGTTGAGGTACGTGGCCGGCAGGCGCTGGCCGTCGTGCTCGAGGCGTTCCGGCATGGGCAGCACGACGAGGTCGAACGGCCGGCCCTTCACGTCGCGCAGCGTCTTGAGCCGTCGCAGGTTCTCCTGCAGCACGGCGTGATTGGGGTCGCGCGGGTCGTCCTCGACCGCGGTCACGATCGTGCGCGCATCGAGGAAGCGGGCGAGGTCGTCGACGTGCCCGTCGGTGTCGTCGCCCTCGATGCCGTCGCCCAACCACAGCACCTTCTCCTGCCCGTACCCCTCGCACAGCGTGCGCTCGATGCGGCGGCGCGACAGCTCGGGATTGCGGTTCTTGTTGAGCAGCACGCTCTCGGTGGTGAGCACGCAGCCCTCGCCGTTGAAGTCCACGGCGCCGCCCTCCATGACGACGGGCGACTGGAACCACGGCAGGCCCAGCGCTTCGGCGACGCGCTGGGGCACGGCGTCGTCGGCGTCGTACGGCGGGTACTTGCCACCCCACGCGTTGTAGCCCCAATCCACCACCGCCAGCTCGCGCTTGCCGCCGCGGCCACGACGCGTCACGAACGCGGGGCCGTGGTCGCGGCACCAGCACTCGTTGGTGGGGAAGTGGAAGAACCGCACGCGCGTGAGCGGGCAGCCGTGCAGCGCGAGCTGCTGCCGCACGATGATCTCCCAGTTCTCGTTGGGCACGATGACGTGCACGCGCTGGCGCGAGACGATCGCGCCCACGATGCGCGCCAGGTTCTCGGGTACCTCGTGGTAGCGGCCCGGGAACGAGATGCCCTCGGGCCGCGGCCACGAGAACCACACCGCGCTCTGCCGCGCCCACTCGGGCGGGAACGAGAAGCCGTGCGACTTGGGGGTGCCGGTCAGACGCCGCGCGCGGGCCATGCGGCTCACACGTCCCCGGAGAAGCGCTTCGTCATCTCGCCGTACGCGTCGATGCGGCGATCGCGCAGGAACGGCCAGTGCGTGCGGCTGAACTCCACGTCGGCGAGGTCGCAGTCCACCGACAGGATCTGCTCGCGGTCCACGCTGGCGCGCTCGCGCACCTGACCGTCGGGGCCGCAGATGAACGACTGGCCCCAGAAGCGGATGCCCGCGGGGTCGACCGGCTTGCCGTTCGCACCGAGCACGTGCTCGTGACCGATGCGGTTGGGCGCGCACACGAAGCAGCCGTTGGCGATCGCGTGCGAGCGCATCATGGTCTCCCACGCCTCGTGCTGCGCCTTGCCGTACCGCTTCTGCTCGGACGGGTGCCAACCGATCGCGGTGGGGTAGAACAGCAGCTCGGCGCCCTGCATGGCGGTCAGACGCGCGCCCTCGGGGAACCACTGGTCCCAGCACACGAGCACGCCGAGCGTGGCGTGACTGGTCTTCCAGGCCTTGAACCCCGTGTCGCCCGGCGTGAAGTAGAACTTCTCGTAGTAGAGCGGGTCGTCCGGGATGTGCATCTTGCGGTACACGCCCAGCAGCGAGCCGTCGGCGTCGATCACGGCCGCCGTGTTGTGATAGAGCCCCGCGGCGCGGCGCTCGAACAGGCTCGCGATGACGACCGCGTTGTGTTTGCGCGCCAGCTTGCTGAACGCGTCCGTGCTCGGGCCGGGGATCGACTCGGCGAGCGAGAAGAACCGGTGGTCCTCGGCCTGACAGAAGTACTGGCTCGTGAACAGCTCCTGCGTGCACAGGATCTTCGCGCCGCCCTTGGCGGCGCGCTCGAGCAGGTGGAGCTGGTGGGCGCGGTTCTTCTGGACGTCGCTGCCGCACGCCATCTGCGTGACGGCCACGCGCACCGCGCTCGAGCGAGCGGACGTGCGCCGGGTCTTCTTCGGGGTGGTCTTCATGGGCGCGCATACTAATGTCGGGCGCGGCTGGGTGCCAGATGGCGCGGGTGCACCCGTCTTGCGGCCCCGCGGGGGCGCGGCCTAGCCTGACCGGGACCGACCGCCGTCCCACCCCCTCACCTGCGAGCGCCCCATGGCCAGCCCTGCCTCCGACACGACGAGCCTCACCGAGCGGTTCCTGCGCTACGCCGCCATCGAATCCGCCTCGGACGCCGACGCGACCGATCGCGTGCCCAGCACCGCGAGCCAGTGGAACGTGCTGCGCGTGCTGCACGCCGAACTGCTCGAGCTGGGGCTCACCGATGCCGAGATCCACGAGCCGAGTGCGGCCGTGATGGCGACGCTGCCCGCCACGCCGGGCCACGAGCGCGCCCCGGTCGTGGGGTTCCTGGCGCACGTGGACGTGTCGCCCGAACTGGGCAGCCGCACGCCCAAGCCGATCGTGCACGCCGCGTGGGACGGACGCGACCTCGTGCTGCCCGACGACCCGACCGCGGTGCTGTCGCGCCGCACCGACCCCGAGCTCGAGACCTGCGTGGGCCACGACCTCGTCACCGCCTCGGGCACCACGCTGCTCGGCGCCGACGACAAGAGCGGCGTGGCCGCGATCATGACCGCGGTCGAGCGCATGCGGCGCGACCCGTCGCTCGTGCACGGGCCCGTGCGCATCGGGTTCACCACCGACGAGGAGGTGGGCATGGGCGCGCGGCATTTCGACGTGAAGCGCTTCGGCTGCGACCTCGCGTACACGCTCGACAGCCACGCCGTCGGCCGGCTCGAGGCCGAGACGTTCAGTGCCGACGCCATGGTCGTGACCTTCCAGGGCCACAACACGCATCCCGGCACCGCGTACGGCGTGATGGTGAACTCCATCAAGGTCGCCGCCGACTTCCTGTCGCGCCTGCCGCGCCACACGCTGTCGCCCGAGACGACGCAGGACACCGAGGGCTTCGTGCATCCCAACGACGTGCGCGCCTCGGTGGATCGCACCGAGGTGCACTTCATCATCCGCGATTTCGTGACGGCCGAACTCAAGGTGAAGGAGGACCTGCTCCGCAACCTCGCCGATGCGACCGTGAAAGACTGGCCGGGCTCGAGCGTGACCTGCGAGGTGAGCGAGACCTACCGCAACATGCGCGAGGTGCTGGACCGGTTCCCCAAGGTGCTCGAGCACGCGCGCACCGCGATCCGGCGCACCGGGCGCGAGCCCATCGAGGGGCGCATCCGCGGCGGCACCGACGGCTCGATCCTGTCCGAGCGCGGTCTGCCGACGCCGAACCTGTCGAGCGGGCAGCACGCCATCCATTCGCGGCTCGAGTGGGCATCGGTGCAGGAGATGGCGATCGCGGTCGACACGATCGTGCACCTGTGCGATCTGTGGGCGCGCGAGACGCGCTGATCCCACCACGAGGCGGACACGCACACGGCCGCGCGACGAGCGTCGCGCGGCCGTGCGTGCGTCGGGGTGGCGTCGCGGTCAGACCGCGAACTTGAACAGCATCACGTCGCCGTCCTTCACCACGTACTCCTTGCCCTCCATGCGGTACAGGCCCTCGGCGCGCGCGGCCGCGATCGAGCCGCAGCGCACGAGGTCGTCGTAGGCCACCGTCTCGGCCTTGATGAAGCCGCGCTCGAAGTCGGAGTGGATGACGCCGGCCGCCTGCGGCGCGGTGTCGCCGGCGTGGATCGTCCACGCGCGCACTTCCTTCTCGCCCGCGGTGAAGTACGTGCGCAGTCCGAGCAGGTGGTAGGTGGCGCGGATGAGCGAACCCACGCCGCTCTCCTCGACGCCCAGATCGGCGAGGAACGCCTTCGCGTCGGCGGGCTCGAGGTCGACCAGGTCGCTCTCGATCTGCGCGCTGATCACCACCGCCTCACACGACATGTGCGTCTTGACGTACTCGCGCACCTTGACGACGTACGGGTTCGCATCGGCGTCCGCCAGGTCGCTCTCGCGCACGTTGCACGCGAAGATCGTGGGCTTGTCCGAGAGCAGGAAGAACGTCGCCGAGATCGCGCGCTCCTCGGGGCTCAGGTCCACGGTCAGCGCCGGCTTGCCCTGCGCGAGCGCGGCCTCGAGCTTGGTGAGCACGCCCGCTTCGGCGACCGCGGTCTTGTCGCCGCGCTTGACGTCCTTCTGCACCTTGTCGAGGCGACGGCTCACGGTGTCGTGGTCGGTGAGCATGAGCTCGGTGTTGATGACCTCGATGTCGCGCACCGGATCGACGCTGCCCGAGACGTGATGGATGTCGCCGTCCTCGAAGCACCGCACGACCTGCACGATGGCGTCGACCTCGCGGATGTGCGACAGGAACTTGTTGCCCAGACCCTCGCCCTGGCTGGCGCCCTTGACGAGTCCGGCGATGTCCACGAACTCGATCGCGGCGGGGATCACGACGGTCGTCTTGGCGATGCCCTGCAGCACCGCGAGGCGCGCATCGGGCACGGTCACGATGCCGACGTTGGGCTCGATCGTGCAGAACGGGTAGTTCGCCGCCTCGGCCTTGCGGGTGCGCGTGACGGCGTTGAACAGGGTGGACTTGCCCACGTTGGGCAGACCGACGATACCGGCTCGGAGCATGGTGACGGGCTCTCGTGGAGGTGGGGGCCGCCCGCGGGACGGGGCGGTGGCAGGGCTCGGGGCGGCACCCGCGCGGGGCGCGACGCGCCCGGACCGACCGGGGAGGTGCGTGCGAAGGCGGCATGATAGCCGAACCCGTGCGGGGGTGCCCACCGGCCCGATGCGCGCCGGGGCGCCCTGCCGCACGGGGCGATTCTCGGTTACGGTGGCGCGGTCATGAACGCCCTGCTCGCCGAGATCCTGCGCACCGGTCAGGTGCACGCCCCCGACGGCCGCACGCTGCCGTTGCAGTCGCACGTGCTCGCCGACGAGGCCGAGTTCCTGGAGCGCGTCGTGCGCGAGGCGCGCCCCACGACCACGCTCGAGGTGGGTCTGGCGATGGGCTGCAGCGCACTGGCGATCTGCGAGGCCACCACCGGCGTGCCGAACGCGCGGCACATCGTGATCGACCCGCGCCAGAACGCCGAGCCCCTGTGGGGCGGCATCGGCCTGGATCATCTGCAGCGCGCCGGGTTCGCGCCGCGCGTGCGCTTCATGGAGCTGCCGTCGCACCGCGCGCTCGCGCGACTCGAGGACGAGGGCCAGCGCATCCAGTTCGCGTTCATCGACGGCTTCCACACGTTCGATTACGCGTTCGTGGATTTCTTCCTCATCGATCGGCTGCTCGACGTGGGCGGGCTCGTGGCGTTCGACGACGCCGACTGGCCCAGCGTGCGGCGGGCGGTGCGCTACGTCGCGACCAATCGCGCCTACACGCTGCACGCGGCCATGCCGCCGCGGCGCGAACGCTGGAGCGTCGCGCGGCGCGGCTACGAGGCGGTCAAGGGGGTCGCGGGCGGTGTGCTCGGCGCGGCCGCGCGACTGCCGGGCGTGGGCCGCGTCGTCGAGGGCGTGTTCTCGCCCGAATGGCGCGGTCTCGACGCCCGCCTCGGGCTCGGCGGGCCGTGCGTGGTGCTGCGCAAGACCGCGGACGACGCGCGCCGCTACGATCACCACGTGGACTTCTGACGCGCGGTTGCCCGCGACGCGCGCGCGCCGTAGCGTGACGCCATGATCCTCGACCCCGCCGAACTGCCGCCCAACGACGTCTACCGCGTGCTCATCTCCGCGGTGGTGCCGCGTCCGATCGCCTTCGTGTCCACCGTGTCCGCCACCGGTGCGGTGAACCTGGCGCCGTTCTCGTACTTCACGGCGCTCGCCAGTGCGCCGCCGCTCATCGGGATCTCGATCAACGATCGCGGTGACGATCCCAAGGACACGCTGCGCAACATCCGCGAGACGGGCGAGTTCGTGGTCAACGTCGTGAATCGCGCGATCATGGAACCCATGGTGCGCACCGCCGGCGACTGGCCGCGCACGGTGAGCGAGTTCGAGCCCGCGCAGCTCACGCCGCGTCCGAGTCTCAAGGTGAGGCCGCCCGCGGTGGCCGAGTCGCCGTTGCAGCTCGAATGCCGCCTGCATCGCGAGATCCCGCTCGGCAACTGCTTCCTGGTGGTGGGCGAGGTCGTGCTCGTGCACGTGGACGAATCGGTGGTCCGCGAGGGCCGCATCGAGCCCGGTCTGCTCGACGCGGTCGGACGCCTGGGGGGCGAGTTCTACGCGCCGCTCGGCGAGGTCGTGAAGGTGGTGCGACCCAAGGTGTCCCGCGCCACCGGCGAGCTCGAGGGCTGAGACCCGCCCCGCACGCGCGGTCACGCCGGGGCTGACGCGCGCCGCCCCGGGCGGCTAGACTGCCGCACCATGAAGACCCTCGTGCCGTCGCGCGTCCTCGCGCTCGCCTGTCGTCTCGTCGCACTCGTCACGCTCGCCTCGGTCGCGCACGCCGCGGCCCCCGACCTCGCGTTCCTCGAACGCTACGCGCTCACGCGCGGCTTCCGTTCGGGTCAGCCCGCCTCGGTGCGCATCCCGCGCGACGGGAGCGAGGTGCTGTTCCTGCGCTCGGGCGCGCGCGATCGCACGCAGTCGCTGTGGTCGTTCGACCCGCGCACCGGGGAGGAGCGCGAGGTGCTCACCGGCGCACGATTGCTGGGCGGTGGGCAGGAATCCCTGAGCCCCGAGGAGCGCGCGCGTCGCGAACGACTGCGCATGACCGCGCGCGGCCTGTCGTCGTTCGAGCTGTCGCAGGACGGCCGACGACTGCTGGTGCCCTACTCGGGCCGACTGTTCGTGGTCGAGCGTCCGGGCTACGTCGTGCACGAGGTGCCCGCGCCGCTCGGTGCGGCGCCCGCGGACGCCGCGCATCTGTCGCCGGACGGCACGCGCATCGCGCTCGTGCGCGCGGGCGCGCTGTGCGTCGCCGACGTCGCGAGCGGCCTCGAGCGCGTCATCGCCGCGCCCGAGAGCAGCGAGGTGAGCTACGGCCTGGCCGAGTTCGTGGCACAGGAGGAGATGGACCGCTTCGACGGCCACTGGTGGTCGCCCGATGGTCAGGCGCTCGTGGTGCAGCGCACCGATCACACGGGCGTCGAGCGGCTGCGCATCATGGATCCGGCCAATCCCACGCAGGCGCCCGAGGCCAACCCGTACCCGCGCCCGGGGAAGCGCAACGACGACGTCCGACTGGCGATCCATCCGCTCGCGGGCGGCGCGCCGATCCCGGTGCAGTGGGATCGCGAGGCGTGGCCGTACCTGTGCCGCGTCGTGTGGCCCAAGGCGGGCCCGCTCACGATCTACGTGATGGATCGTCGCCAGCAGCAGGCGACGCTGTTGCGCGTGGACCCGGTCACGGGGACCACCGCGCCGTTGCTGGGTGAGCGCGACGCGGCGTGGATCAACCTGCCCAGCGGCGCGCCCGCGTGGCTCGCCGACGGGCGGTCGTTCCTGTGGCTCGCCGAACGCGACGACTCGGGCCCGTGGCTCGAACTGCAGTCGGCCGATGCGACCAGCCGCCGGCTCACGCCGCCGGGACTGCGCGTGCGCGAGTTGGTGGCGGTGGACGAGGCGCGCGCGACCGCGTGGGTGCTGGCGAGCGACGAACCCACCGAGACGCACCTGTGGGCGGTGGACCTCAAGAAGCCGTGGGGCGCGCGGCGCGTGGACGAGACGCCGGGGCAGGAGGGCGTGGTGTTCGCCCCGGGTGGCGCGCTGCGCGTGCGCACGGTGACGCCCGTGCAGGGCGTGACGCGCTGGCGCGTTGAGAACCCGGCCGGCAAGTGGCTCGGCGAACTGCGCTCGGTGGCCGAGTCGCCGGGGGCCGAGCCCGTCGTGGAATGGACCCAGGTCGGCCCCGACTCGCTGCGCGCGTTCGTCATCCGGCCGCGCGACTTCAAGCCCGGGCAGCGCTACCCGGTGATCGATTGGGCCTACGCGGGCCCGCACAGCCAGCGCGTGATGCTGGGTTCGCGACGCTATCTGCTCGAGCAGTGGTTGGCCGATCAGGGCTTCATCGTGGTCACGGTGGACGGGCGCGGCACGCCCGGGCGCGGGCGGACGTTCGAGCGCGCGATCCGCGGCGACTTCATCGGCCCGGCGATCGAGGACCATCGCACCGCGCTGCGCGAACTCGCGGCGCGCCACCCCGAGATGGACGCGACCCGCGTGGGCGCGTTCGGCTGGAGCTTCGGCGGTTACTACGCGGCGCAGTCGGTGCTGCACGCACCCGACGTGTACCGCGCGGCGGTCGCGGGTGCGCCGGTCGTGGACTGGCACGACTACGACACGTTCTACACCGAGCGCTACCTGGGCGTGCCGCCGCAGGACTCGGCTGCCTACACGCGCAGTTCGGTGCTGCTCAAGGCGGCCGGGCTGGAGCGGCCGCTGCTCGTGATCCACGGCACGGCGGACGACAACGTGTACTTCGTGCACAGCCTCAAGCTGGCCGATGCGCTCAACCGGGCCAATCGGCCGTGGACGTTCCTGCCGCTGCCCGGGCAGACGCACGTCGTGAGCGCGCCCGAGCAGGTGCGGCAGGTGTACACGCGCGCGCTCGAGTTCTTCCAGCGCACGCTGGGCGGCATCGGCGACGCGGCGCCGCCGCAGCCGTGAGCCGAATGACGCGGGTGGGGGCGTCGCGTGGCTGACGTCGCGCGCATCCCCGTGCGGACGAGCGAGGACGTGTGGACGTTCACGCAGCGCAACGTGCCGCTGTGGGACGTGCTCGAGTTCTTCCCGCCCGATGCGTTGGGCCCGCGCGGGCCCAAGGATCCGCCGCGGCCCTACGAGGTCCGGCCGATCACGATCGAGACCGATCGCGGTTGGTCGTTCGAGACCGACCTGCAGTACGGCACGTGGGTGTTCCGGCCGAGGTCACCGCAGCAGCCGGGCATGATGCGCTGGTGCCGCGAGGCCGGGCTCGAGCCCGGTGACGCGATCGTGTTCGAGCGGCTCGGGGACCGCCGCTTCGCGTTGCGTCTCGAGAAGGGCGGCGGCGCCATCGCGTGAGGCCCGCGCGCGGGAGTCGTCCCCGCGCGCGAGCGGCGTCACACGTCGTGGGTCAGGCGGGCAGGTGCGCCAGGATCTCGGCCTCGTCGGGGAAGCGATGCTCGCGTCGCTTGGAGAACACGAGCGTGCCGTCGATGGTCACCTCGAACTCACCACCACCACCGGGAACGAGCGTGGCCACGAGGCCGCGCTGTCGTTCGATCGACGCCGCCAACCTGGCAGCGTGGGGAAGATAGTTTCAAGCGGTGCAGTACTTGATCTCGATCGGCATGGGGTCTCCCGGGTCGGTGCGCCAACGTCAACGGACGTTCCGTACCCGCCAGCCTAGCGTGCGCGGGGACCGTCGGGGAAGGGCGTTCGACCCGGTCCGGGGCGATCGGGGGTGCACGCGAGGCCCGCTTCACACGGTTGACCCCTGTTGCCACCACGGGCAACCTGCGGGTCATGGGACTCCGCACTCCGGGCATCGGTGAGCGACTGCGCGCCGCGATCGGCGAGGGCCTGCGCGAGCAGGAACCGCTCAAGCACCACACCAGCTTCCGCATCGGTGGGCCGGCCGACTGGTTCGTGGCCGCGCGCACGAGCGAGCAGTTGGTGGCCTCGCTGCGCGTGGCGCACGAGCTGGGCCTGCCGTGCTTCCTGCTCGGCGGCGGCAGCAATCTGCTGGTCTCGGACGAGGGCTTCCGCGGCCTCGTGGTGCGCAACGCGATCGACGACGTCGTGTTCGACGGCACGTTCGCACGCGTGGGTTGCGGTGCCGACTACCTCACGTTCATCCAGCGCACCGCGACGCAGGGCCTGGCCGGGTTCGCGTACGCGGCCGGCATCCCGGGCTCCGTGGGCGGTGCCATCTACGGCAACGCGGGCTGCTATGGACACGACATCGGTTCGCGCGTCGTCGAATGCAGCGTCGCCACGCTCGACGGGGCGCAGGTCGAGACGCAGCCCGGTGCGTGGTTCACGTTCGGCTACCGCGACTCGCGGCTCAAGCGCGAGCCGCGCGCGCTGCTGTCGTGCGTGCTGCGACTCGAGCGCGGCACGAGCGAGGCGATCACCGCCGAGATCGAGGAGAAGCTCGAGATCCGCCGCACCAAGCATCCGCAGTGGCGCATCGAGCCCACCGCGGGCTCGTACTTCAAGAACCTGCCGCCGGGCTTCCAGGCGCCCGGGCTGCCGCACTCGCCGGGTACGCAGCGCGTGCCGGCCGGAGCGCTGCTCGACCTGTGCGAGTGCCGCGGGCTGCGCGTCGGTGACGCCGCGGTGTTCGCGCGGCACGCCAACATCCTCGTGAACGCCGGTCAGGCCACCGCCGCCGACGTGCTCACGTTGGCCGAGGTCATGAAGGCGCGCGTGCGGCGACGGTTCGGGGTCGAACTCGAGGAGGAGGTCATGTTCCTCGGTGCGCGCCCCGACGTGACCGCGGCGGCCGCCGCGATCGACTGATCGGCGCCCGCCGGGGCATGGCGGGCGCTCGCGTGCGTTCCCGGGCGCTGGGTTGTTGCCCCGGGGTCGCAGGACCCGTTCCCGGGGCTGTGCACGCCGGTCGAACGGCCGGGCGCCGGGGCCGAACGGGGCCAGCGGAAGAATCTGCCGTGGTTCGCTGGTGGCATTGCTTCGCCGCCCGAGCCGGTCCAGTATCCGACCCATGAGCGAACTCCTCAGCCGTCGTCTGCTGCAGAACCGCTTCGAGGGCCCGCACCACGAGGCCCTGCTGGCGGTGATGCTCGCCAACGCCGCGATCGATTCCCATCTCGACACGATCTTCGCGGGCTCGGGGATCACGCAGCAGCAGTACAACGTGCTGCGCATCCTGGACGGCGTGCGTCCGGGCGCGCACGCGCGCGGCGAGATCGCGCGCCGCATGGTCCGCCGTGCGCCGGACCTGACGCGCATGATCGACCGGCTGGTGCGCATGGGGCTCGTCGAGCGCACGAAGGGCGTGCAGGATCACCGGCAGTCGCTCGCGCGCATCACCGATCAGGGTCACGCGCTCGTGCAGGAACTGCATCCGCGCGTGCAGCGCTTCAACGAGGTGCTCGCCTCGCGCATGACCGAGTCCGAGGCGCGCACGCTCACCGAACTGCTCGAGCGCATCTACGCCAGCGACTGAGTCGTTCGGATCCCTCGAATGCACGACGGGCGCGTCCCTCGCGGGGCGCGCCCGTCGTGCATCGTGGGTGCGGGGTCAGCCGCCGATCGCGCTCATGCCGCGTTCGGGCTGCACGAATCCCGGCTGCGCGATGAGGTGCCCCGGCGCCTTGCGCAGCACGGCCGCACGCAGCAACGCCTCGACCGCGTCGTCCGACGGGTCGGAACGCAGCACGCGGCGCACGTCGTACTCGGTGGTGGCGAACAGGCAGGTGCGCACCTGACCGTCGGCGGTCAGCCGGATGCGATCGCACGTGCCGCAGAACGGCCGCGTCACCGACGCGATGACCCCGACGCGGCCGCCCCCGTCGCGGTAACGGAACGTGCGTGCGGGTGCGCTCGGATCGTCGTTCGGTTCGGGCTCGAGCGGGAACGCCTCGCCCAATCGCGCGATGACCTCGTCCGAGGGCACGAGTGCGGCGAGGTCCCAGCGGCGCTCGAAGTCGAGCGGCATCCACTCGATGAAGCGCAGCTCGAAGCCCTCGTCGCGCGCCCAGCGCGCCAACGGCACGATCTCGTCGTCGTTGTGCCCGCGCATGAGGACCGCGTTCACCTTGATGGGCGTGAAGCCGGCCGCGCGCGCCGCCGTCAGTCCGCGCAGCACGTCGTCGAGACGGTCGCGTCGCGCGAGCACCTTGAAGCGCTCGCGCTGCAGCGTGTCGAGCGAGACGTTGAGCCGCCGCAGCCCGGCGTCGCGCAGCGCCACCGACATCTCGGGCAGCTTGAGACCGTTGGTCGTGAGCGCCAGATCGAGGTCGGGGGCGAGCTCGGCGAGCAGTCGCACGAGGACCGGCAGGTCGGCGCGCACGGTGGGCTCGCCGCCGGTCAGCCGGATGCCGGTCACGCCGCATTCCACGCACACCCGCGCCAGCCGCGCCAGCTCCTCGTAGGTGAGGAGGTGGTCCTTGGGCAGCCACGGCATGCCCTCGGCGGGCATGCAGTAGACGCACCGCAGGTTGCAGCGGTCGGTGACCGAGAGACGCAGGTCGCGGACGGTGCGGCCGTGGCCGTCGATGAGCGGAGCGCGGGTGGTCATGGCACGGCCGAATGTACGCGGCACCCGCGCCAGCGTCCACGGCCGCGTCGGGAGGCCCGTGGCGACACCCCTGCCCGCGACGGGCCGACTGCGCTATAGTCCGCCCGCCCGGGTCCGCCCGGGGCCGCCGAGCCGACCGCGCGGCCGTCGCGACGTGGAACCCGATCCCGAGGAAGCCCACATGCCGTTGTGCGTCTACCTGTGCTACACGCCGGGTTGCAACACCAAGATGGATCGCTGGATGCCGAGCGCCGACGAGGGCGCGGCCGCCGCGTTCGAGTGCCCGCGCTGCGGCGTGGTCATGCAGTGCGCCTGGACGGGCTCGCAGATGAAGACCCCGAACATGAAGGACGCGAGCGAGTTCAAGACCGCCAAGAGCGGTCGCTGACCCTCGCGCTCGCCGCCCTCGGGCGTGCGAACGTCGTGAACGTGGCCGCCCTTCGGGGCGGCCACGCGTGTCTCCCGTCCGCTGCGATCGGACGCGCTCAGACCTCGGGCGGTGCCGCCCGCATCATGGCGAGCGTCGTCAGATGCGCTTCGACGACCTCGCGGTCCATCGCGTCGGGGCGACGGCGCAGATAGTCCTCGAGCGCCTCCTGCGCCTCGCGATAGCGATCGAGCCGGTACAGCAGCAGCCCCTGATCGCGCCGCTCGAGCACGTCGTCCGGATGCAGCAGTCGGATGCGCTCGACCGCCGACAACGCGCCGGCGTCGTCGCCCGCGCGCACGTACGCGACCTTGAGGTTGTAGAGCAGGCGGGCCACCGTGGCGCGCTTGCTCAGCGAGCGGATCATGCCGGCCTCGTAGGGCAGCTTGCCGCGCGAGCTCAGCTCGATCATGCGGCGGCAGTCCTCCTCGTGCACCGAGACGCCGTGGTCGTACGGGTCGAGCAGCAGGTCGCCGGGTTCGCCCGTGAGCCGCACCAGGAAGTGACCGGGGAAGCCCACGCCCTCGAACGGCACGCCGATGCGCCAGCCGATCTCCATGAACAGGATCGCGAGCGTGAGCGGGATGCCGAGTCGGCGCGTCATGACCGAATGGAGCAGCGAGTTCTCGGGGCTGTAGTAGTCCTGCACGTCGCCCTTGAATCCCAGCTCCTCGTACATGAAGTTGCGCAGGCGGGCGAGACGCTGGAGGCTGTTCCACTCGGGCTGGATGCGCGCCGCGAGCGTGTCGGCCCACGTGGCGAGTTGCGTGAGCGTGTCCTCGACGTCGAGCGTCGGATCGTTCTCGGCCGCCACCAGCAGGGCCGCGCGCGCCAGCTCGATCTCGTGCTCGGGGCGCTGCATCATCGCGACGAAGGCTTCTCGGATGGAGGCGGAACGGGACATGGCGTCACTCCGGGTGCGGGGACTCGAGGCGTTGCGTGACGTGACGGGGCTGCGCCGTGCGTTGCTGGCATGGTACCGCCGCGCGCATCGTGACATGCCATGGCGTCGCACGCGCGACCCGTACCGGGTGTGGGTGTCCGAGATCATGTTGCAGCAGACGCAGGTCGTGACCGCGACCCCGTACTGGCTGCGCTTCATGGAACGCTTCCCCGACGTGACCGCGCTCGCGCGCGCGCGGCGCGACGAGGTGCTGGCCGCGTGGGCGGGGCTGGGTTACTACCGCCGCGCGCGACTGTTGCACGAGGCGGCCGGGATCGTGGTGCGCGAGCACGGGGCCGAGGTGCCGTCCGACCCGACCGCGTTCGGGGCCCTGCCCGGGGTGGGGCGGTACACGCTCGGCGCCGTGCTCTCGATCAGTTTCGGGCGCCCCCTGCCGGTCCTTGATGGCAACGTCGCGCGCGTGTTCTCGCGCTGGACCGGCCAGCCGCTCGTGGTCAAGCGTCCCGGCGACGCCAAAACGCTGTGGGCCATGGCCGAGGCCCTGATGCCCGCCCCCGGGAAGGTCCGTCGCCCGGTCGCGCCCGGGGACTGGAACCAGGCGCTCATGGAACTGGGCGCGCTCGTGTGCACGCCCCGCGCGCCACGTTGCGGCACCTGTCCGGTGCGCCGCCACTGCGTCGCGTACGCCACCGGGCAGCAGGAGTCGCTGCCGCCGCCCGCCGACCGGCGCGCGGTGGTGCGCGTGCGTCGCGCCATGGCGGCGATCGAGCACGACGGTCGCGTGCTGTTGGCGAAGCGCGAGGGTGCGCATCTGGACGGGCTGTGGGAGCCGCCGAGCGTGGAGCTCGCACGCGGCGACGACGCGGTGGCGCGACTGACCGGACGGCTCGCACAGCTCGGGGTGCGCGCGACGCTGCGCGCGACGACGCAGCGCTTCGCGCACACGATCACGCACCACGCGATCGACGTGCGCGTCTGGCGCGGCACGTTGCTGGGTCGCGCGCCGCGCGGCCACGCGCGCGTGCGCTGGGCGTCGCGCACGGGCGGCGCACTGGCGCTCACCGCACTCGCGACGCGCGTGCTCGCGGCGGGGCGTGCAAGCGGGCCGACCGCGAAGCGAGCCGCACGCACGACGCGTACGGCCCGGGTGACGCGACGCGGCTGACGCACACGAAGGCGCCCGCGCACGTCGTGTGCGCGGGCGCCTCGTGGTGCGGCGACGCGTCAGGCCAGCTTGGCCGACAGCGTGATGTTCGTGTTCAGCAGACGCGAGATCGGGCAGCCGCCCTTGGCACCGGCGGCGATCGTCTGGAACTGCGCGTCGTCGATGCCCGGGATCACGGCCTCGAGCTCGAGCGCCGACGTGCTCACGGTGGGCTTGCCGTCCACCGGCTCGAGCGTGACCGTGGCCTTGACCGACAGGCGCGTCGGCGTGAAACCCGCCTTGCCCAGTTCGGCCGACGTGGCCATGGCGAAGCAACCGGCGTGCGCCGAGGCGATGAGCTCCTCGGGCGTGGTGCCGCCGCCCTGGCTCTCGAAGCGCTTGGTGAACGTGTACGGCGAGTCGGTGAACGCGCCGGACGCGGCGCTCACCAGACCCTTGCCTTCCTTGAGGCTGCCTTCCCAGACGGCGGTGGCGGTGCTGATCGGCATGACGGGGATTCTCCCGGAGGTTTCAGGTTGGAGGGGGGACTGGCGGCGCATCCTGAGGCCTCGCGCCTCCGTGCGCCAGTCATGGCGCGACCCCGCGCGCTCGCTGCGAGGCGCGCGGGGTCGCGGGGATTCACGCGTCGGTGGCGCCCAGGCCCGCGGCGCCGACCGGACCGACCTCGCCCGGGGCGACCCCCGGCTGCGCGGCGGGCACGTGGGTGGTGGGCGCGTGCGCGGGGGCGTCGGCGGGCTTGCCGAACCACCGTGCCGCCCACACGCCGCACCACGCACCGAAGTCGTCGAGGTACGTGTACACGACCGGGATCACCACCAGCGTGAGCAACGTGCTGGTGATGAGCCCGCCGATGACGGCGTGCGCCATGGGGGCGCGGAACTCCGAGCCCGCACCCAGCGCCAGCGCGGTCGGGATCATGCCGAAGATCGTCGCCAGCGTGGTCATGAGGATCGGGCGCAGGCGCAGCTGACCGGCGTCCACGAGCGCGTCCGCGCGCGAACGGCCCTGCTCGCGCGCCTGATTGGCGAAGTCCACGAGCAGGATGGCGTTCTTGGTCACCAATCCCATGAGCATGATGATGCCGATCATGCTCATGATGTTGAGCGAGCCGTGCGTGAGCGCGAGCCCGGTCATGACGCCGACGAGCGACAGCGGCAGTGCGAGCATGACCGCGAGCGGCGTGATGAAGCTGCCGAACTGACTGGCGAGGATGATGTACAGGAAGATGATCGCCAGCGACAGCGACTCGATCATGTAGCCCACCGTCTCGACGAAGTCGGCCTGCTCGCCGCCGAAGTCGAACGCGTAGCCCGGCGGCAGCGTCATGCGACCGAGACGCGCCTGGATGTCGCGCGTCACGTCGGTGAGCGGACGGCCCTGATAGTTGCCCTCGATCGTCACGACGCGCTCGAGCTTCTGGCGGTCGATCTGCGCCGGGGCGCCGTCGGCGCGCAGGCGTGCGACCTGCGACAGCGGCACCATGATCGCCGAGCCCGTGCGCGGGTCGCGCTGCGAGGTGGCGACCGGCGTGCGCAGCAGATCGCTGCGCGACTCGCGGTACTCGGGCGCCATGCGCACGACGACGTCGTGCGACAGACCCGTGGGATCCTCCCAGCTGCCGGCCTTCTCGCCGGACAGCACGGGCCGCAGCGCTGCACCCACCTGGCCCACGGACAGCCCGATCTGCGCGGCCATCTCGCGGTCCACGTCCACCAGCAGCTCGGGCTTGCGCCCGCCGAGCGAGGACTTGAGCTCCACCAGACCCGGCACGTCGCGCAGCGACGCGAGCGCCTCGTCCGACAGCCGCTGCAGCGTGGGCAGGTCGGGGCCGTTCAGGTTGAGCACGATCGGCGCCTGTGCGCCGCCCACCGCACCCGACTGCAGGATGCGCGCGTTCGAGCCCGTGAAGCGCGGCAGCACGGTGCGCAGGTCGGCCTCGAGCTGCGCCTGCGAGAGCTTGCGCGCCTTGCGCGGCGTCAGCTTCACGTACAGCGTGCCGCGGTTGACCTCCTTGTTGTGCGCGTCGCCGCCGATCGTGAGGTAGGTGTGTTCGACCTCGGGGCGGGACTCCAGATAGCGCGCGAGCTCGAGCCCCTTGCTGCGCGTGTACTCGAGCGACGAGCCGACCGGCGCCTCGAACGCGACGTAGGTCTCCTCCTGGTCCGACTTGGGCATGAACTCACCGCCCACGAGTCCCACCATGGGCATCACGAGCGCCAGTACGAACGAGGCGAGCGCGATCAGCATGGTGAGGCCGCGATGCGCGAGCGCCCAGCGGATGACGCTGCGGTAACGCACGCCCAGCCCCTCGGTGGCGTCGTTGAAGCGGCGCAGCGCACGGCCGACCGGCCCCTTGGGCGGGGCGCCCTCGGCCTGCGGGTCGTACCAGCGCGCCGACAGCATGGGGTCGAGCGTGAACGACACGAACAGCGACACGATCACGGCGAACGCCACGACGATGCCGAACTGATAGAAGAAACGGCCCACGATGCCGCCCATGAACGCCACGGGCACGAACACCGCGATGATCGACATCGAGGTCGCGAGCACCGCGAAGCCGATCTCGGACGTGCCCTTGCGCGCGGCCTCGAAGTGGTCCTCGCCGCGCTCGACGTGACGCACGATGTTCTCGCGCACGACGATGGCGTCGTCGATCAGGATGCCGATGACGAGCGACAGGGCCATGAGCGTCATGGTGTTGAGCGTGAAGCCGAACGCGTAGAACGCGACGAACGCCGCGATCACGGACACCGGCAGCGTGAGGCCGGTGATCACGGTGGAGCGCCACGAGTTGAGGAACACGAACACGATGAGCACGGTCAGGATCGCGCCCTCGAACAGCGTGTGCTGCACGTCCTCGACCGAGTGACGGATCCACACCGAGTTGTCCTGGATCGAGGCGATGCGCACGCCGGCCGGCAGGTCGTGGTTGAGCTCCTCGACCGCCCGGTTCACGCCGTCGGCGATGTCCACCGTGTTGCCGCCCGAGACCTTGCGGATCTCGACCGCGACCGCGCGTTCGCCGTTGACGAACGCCGCGTCGCGCTCCTCCTCCTGCGCGTCCTCGATGCGCGCCACCTGCGACAGCCGCACCGGCACGCCGCCGCGCACGCCCACGGTGAGCGCGCCGAACTCGCGCGGGTCCACGAGGCGGCCCTTCACGCGCACGAGGTTCTCGGCCCCGCCGCGCTGCACGCGGCCCGCGGGCACGTCGGTGTTCTCACGATTGAGCGCCGCGACGACCATGTCGGGCGAGATGCCCAGCGCGTCCATCCGGTCCGGCAGCAGCAGCACGTGGATCTCGCGGCGCACGCCGCCCGCGACGGTCACGCTGCCCACGCCCGAGATGTTCTGCAGGCGGCGACTGATGCGCTCCTCGGCGATCTCGGTGAGTTCGCGCAGCGACTGGCGGTCGCCGCGCACCGAGAACGTGAGGATGGGCTGCGCGCCCGGGTCGAACCGCGCGATGACCGGCGGGTCGATGTCGGTGGGCAGGTCCTTGCGGATGGCGTCCATCTTGGAACGCACGTCGGCGACGGCGTCCATGATGTTCGTCTGCAGGCGGAACTCGACGAGCACCTGCGAGAAGCCCTCGTTCGAGTACGAGATCACCTTCTTGACGCCCTCGACCGAGTTCACGGCGCGTTCGATCTTCTTGGTGACCTCGCGCTCCACGGCCTCGGGCGAGGCGCCCGGATAGGTCGTGGTGATGTTGACGAACGGGAAGTCCACCTTGGGGAACAGGTCCACGCCCAGGCGGCGATACGAGAACAGTCCCAGCGCGACCATGCTCACGATCATCATGGTCGCGAGCACGGGCTTCTTGATGGAGAGGTCGGACAGGAACATGGCTCAGTTCCCCTTGCCCGCGAGCTGGGCCGGGCGGCCGTCGGTGAACCCGTCCACCGGGCCGACGACGACCTGCGCGCCCTCGGCCAGGCCGTCGAGCACCTCGACGAGGTCGCGGGCCTCGTCGCGCAGGCCCGCTTTCACCGTGACGCGCGCCAGACGCCCGTTGGCGAGCGTCCACACGGTGGTCGAGTCCCCCTCGCGGCGGATCGCGGCGGTCGGCACCGCCAGCACGCGCTTGGCCTCGCGCGTGACGACGTTGCCCGAGGCGAACAGCCCGCCCACCAGACGGCGATCGGCGTTGGGCACGTTGACGTACACCTTGACCTGACGCGTCGCGGCGTCGGCCTGTGCGTTGACGCGCGCGACCTTGCCGCGCAGCGAGCCGTCGCTGAACCCGGCGACGCTCAGACGCACCGGTGAGCCCGGGTGCAGCGACGCCACGTACTCGCTCGGCACGCTCGCCTCGAACTCCAGCTCGCGCGTGTCGGCCACGATGAACAGCGGATCGCCCACGCGCACGCGCGAGCCCGACTGCACGCTGCGCTGCGTCACCACGCCGGCGCGCGGCGCGCGCACGGTGGCGTCGGCGAGCCGCTTGGCGGCGCCCGCCTCGTCGGCCTGCGCCGCACGCCACGCGGACTCGGCCGCTTCGAGGTCGCGCTGCGACACGGCGCCCTCCGCGAGCAGGTTCTTCTGGCGGTCGTAATCGGCGGCGGCGCTCTTGAGCCGCGCCTTGGCGCTCGCGGCGTTGCTGCGCACCTGATCGTCACGGAAGCGCGCGAGCACCTCGCCCGAACCCACGCGCTGACCCTCGCGCACGAGCACGTCGCTCACGACGTCGTCGAACGGCGAGGTCACGTTGGCCTGCCAGCCCGGGGCGAGCGTGCCCGAGACCGGCACGCCGGTCGTCAGGTCCACGCGCGTGACGGTGGCCAGATCGGAGGGGGCGAGCAGCGCCGAGGCGGCACTGCTGTCGGCGGCGGCGGACTTGCCGCTCGTGCCGTGCGAGCCGCAGCCCGTGGCGAGTCCGGCGAGGACGGAGAGGAGAACGACGGTCTTGAAGAGGCGGTCCATGGTCAGCGGTCCTCGCGGGGGGAGGGGAGGTCGGTCGTGAGCGACTCGAACGCGCGCTCCTGCGTGGTCACGGGGCGGCCGGCGGCACGCGTGAGGCGCGCCAGCGACAACCGGTAGTCCTTCACAGCGAGCACCTCGGCGACCTGCGCGTTCTGCATCTGCAGGCGGGCGTCCGAGACCTCGAGCTGCGTGCTGAGGCCGTTGCGCCAGCGCACCTCGGCCAACTGGTAGGCGCGCGCCGCGAGCCGCGCGGTGCCGCGTCGCGCCACGAGCGTGGCGAGCGCTTCGTCCACGCCGAGCCGCGCCTGCGCGAGCTCGACCTCGGCGATCTGCCGCCGCTCGTCGCGCAGCGCGCGGGCCTGATCGAGTTCGTTGCGCGCGCGCTGCACGCTGCCGAACGTGCGGAAGCCCTGGAAGAGCGGCCACTCGAGGCGGAGCGTCGCGTCGATCGAGCGGTGGAACTGCTCGCGCGTCGGCGTGCCGTCGGCGGGGAACGCCTGATGCGACACCGCGGCGCTCGCCGACAACTGCGGCCAGCGACCGGCCTGCTCGGCGCGCAGGCCCGCACGGCGGGCCTCGACGAGCGCATCGGCACCCAGCACCGCGGGGCGCGCGGCCGCGTCCGTGGCGTATTCGACCGCGACCGGCAGCGTCTCGCCGAAGGCGAGCGGCGAGTCGAGCGCCAGCGGCCGATCGAGCGGGAGCCCCAGCGCGCGCTTGAGCTGCAGCAGCGCCAACTGCGCCTGACTGCGCGCGGCGACGAGCGGCGGCTCCTGATTGGCGGCGTCCACCTGCGCCTGCAGCAGGTCGTACTCCGAGCGCGAGCCCTGCCTGCGGTACGCCTCGACCTGACGCAGATGCTCGCGCGCCTGATCGCGACCGTACTGCGCGATGTCCACCACCTGACGCGCGGCGAGCGCGTTCCAGTAGGCCTCGTGCACCGCGAGCGTGACGTCGGCGGCGGTCTGGTCGCGATCGGCGGTCGCCGAGCGACGCACCGCGCGCGCGGCCTGCAGCCCCGCGCCCACGCGACCGCTCGTCCACAGCATCTGCGTCGCCGTCAGATCGACGCTCCAGCCGTGTTCGGCCCCGAACGGCGTGTCCGAGAACAGCTTGCCGATCCCGCTCGTGTCCGCGCCCGAGAGGCCGCGGAAGATCGAATCGAACTTGTGGTTGTAACTGACGACGCCCTTGATCTGCGGCAGCGCGTCGGCGGTGGCCTCGCGCACGCGGCCCTCGGCCACGCCGAGTCCGGCGCGCGCCACCTGCATGTCGGCGCCCGAGGCGAGGGCGCGTGCGACGGCCTGCGCCAGCGTGAGGTGCAGCGTGTCCTCCGTGGCGGGCGCGGGGGGAGCGGGCGCGGCGTGCGCGATCCCGGCGAGGATCGTGAGCAGCAGTACGGTGACGAGTCGGCGCGGGCTCACGCGCGACCTCCCTTCGTGGCGATGCCGTCGAGGACGAGCTCGAGGCGCTGGTGGAGTTCCTCGAGCAATGGGACGTCGGGCGTGGCGTCGTGACCGTGCACCGGACAGCACAGCCCGTGGTAGAGCGTGGTCATGTAGATGGAGGACAGCAGCGACTCGAGCTGCAGCGCGCTCGTGTCCGTGCGCAGTTCGCCGTTCGCCTGACCCTGTTCGATCAGACGCACGATCAGCGTCTGCCAGCGCGGACCCGTGTCCGCGGTGGGCGCGAACGCCTGCCGCATCCACTCCTGGAACACGAACCGCGACAGCTCGCGATCCGCGACGTACGCCGAGGCGGCGAACGCGTACAGCTCGTGCAGCTTGGCGCGCGTGCTCGTGACGCGGCCCAACAACGCGGCGGCGTTGTCCTCGGCCTGCGCGACGCGCGTCTCGGACAGCCACGCGAGCACCGACTCCTTGCGCGGGAAGTAATTGAAGAACGTGCCGCGGCCGACGTCGGCCTTCTCGGTGATCTCGTCCACCGTCGTCGCCTCGAAGCCCTGCTCGCGGAACAGCGAGATGGCGGCCTCGAAGATGCGCTGACGGGTCTCCTCCTTCTTCCGCTCGCGGCGGGAAGGCTCGATGAGGGTCATGCGGTCTCCGGTTGCGGGGACGGGGCGCGCGAGGGGGGGGGCGGGCGCGCGGGTGTGGGGGAGAAAAGCGAACGCAGTCTAAACTTGGACTCGGTACAGAATCGTCAAGACGAGGCCAAACAAACGTTTCCGGGCGTGGCGAGGCCGGGGGCGGGGTTGCGTCGGGGCGGGCTCGGGGCGAAGGTGTCGCGGACCGTCGGCCGCGCGGTCGGCCAGAACGCGGTGTCCGAGCCCGATCCGGGCGGTCATCGCAGCCCGCGCCCGCGTGGTTTTCACGTTCCGTGACACCGCGACCCCGTCGGGGTCGCCATGCTGTGCGGACTCGCGCCCCCCGCGGGCGCTCATCCCCGAACCACCCTCGTTCCAGGAGGAATGCTGATGCGCTTCCGTGCCCACGCCCTCGTGACCCTCGCCTGCACCCTGCTCGTCGCCGGCGCCACCGTCGCGTTCGCCGAGGATTCCAAGGCCCCCACCGGCGCGCCCGCTGCCTTGCAGGCCATCGCGCCGAAGACCGAGGCCGCCAAGCCGGCCGCCACGGACGCCGCGATCGCCGCCATCGACGCGCAGATCAAGAAGGCCGCCGTGGACAAGAAGGCCGCCGGCTGGCGCACGCGTCTGCCCATGCCCACCGCCGTCAAGTTCGACGCGAGCAAGAACTATCTGCTGCACATGGGCACCAACAAGGGCGACATCACGATCAAGTTCCGTCCCGACGTGGCGCCGCTGCACGTGACGAACTTCATCTACCTCACGCGCATGGGCTACTACGACGGGCTGTCGTTCCACCGCGTCATCACGGGCTTCATGGCGCAGGGCGGCGACCCGGTCGGCAACGGTACGGGCGGCCCCGGCTACGGCTTCAACGGCGAGTTCAGCCCGGCCGTGCGGCACAGCCGCGGCGGCATGCTGTCCATGGCCAACGCCGGCCCGGGCACGGACGGCAGCCAGTTCTTCCTCACGTTCGTGCCGACGCCGTGGCTCGACGGCAAGCACTCGATCTTCGGTGAGGTCATCGAGGGCATGGACGTGCTCAAGACGCTCGAGGCGGCCGGTTCGCAGTCGGGTGCGACGAAGGAGCCGCTCAAGATGACCAAGGTGACCGTCGAGGTCCGCTGACGCGGTCGCGCGTCGGGCGGGCCGGATGAACGGACCGCCCCTCGTCGGGTAGAGTGACGGCCCCGGGGCATCGCCGCCCCGGGGCCGTTCCATGCCCACTCACGGAGGAGTCCGCCATGGCCTCGGGGCCGCGCATCCCGTTCTCCGGTGTCCTGCTCGTCGTGTTCGGCGCGTTGTTCCTGGCCGACCAGCTGGGCGCCCTGTCGTTCGGGCACGTCTTCGCCACCTGGTGGCCGGCGCTGCTCGTGCTCGCCGGGCTGCTCAATCTGATCGAGCGTCCCGCCGCGCCGCTGGGTCCGATCATCATGATCGCGGTGGGTGCCGGATTGCTGCTCGCCAACCTGCACGTCATCCAGTTCGATCGCGTCTATCGCCTGTGGCCGCTGCTCATGATCGCGCTCGGGCTCAACATCCTGTTCTCACCCAAGAACAAGGCCTGACGCGGGCGACGCCCGGGTGACGGAACGCGAACGAGGCGGACCATGTGGTCCGCCTCGTTCGTCGTTCGGCCCGCGTGCGCGCTGCGTCACCACTCCAAACGCAACTCCGCGAGCAGCGCGCGCGTCGCGGCCGGCATGCGATGCGGCACCAGGTCACCCGCACGATCGAAGTCCATGTAGCCCGTGGTCGTGTAGCGCAGGTCGGTGAGGTTGAGGGCGCGCACCTGCGCGGTCGCGCGCGTGCCCGCGACCGTGCGCGCCAGACTCGCGCTCGCGTTCCACACCGTGCGCGGGTCGATGCTGTTCTCGCGCGTGCCGGTGTTGTCCACGTACACGCGACCGGCGTGCTGCGCCTCGAGCCGCACGGCGAGCCCGCGCCACGCCAGTCCGGCCGCCGCGTTGGCGAGCGTGGCGGGCGCGAACCCGATCGGCTTGCCGTCGTACACGACCTCGTCGGCGGGCGTGGGGCCGTAGCGTTCGCGGAACGTCACGAAGTGGTGGTCGCCGAGCGAGACGTTGCCCTCGAGCGTGAGGGCGGCCTGCGACGTGAGCCGTCGCGTGCCCTGCGCCGCCAACTCCACGCCCTGATGCAGGGATCGTGCGGCGTTGCCCAGGATCGCATAGCCCAGATCGGTGTCGAACTGGCCCGCGAACACGAGCTCGTCGCGGAAGTCCATGCGGTACAGGTTCGCCTCGAGTGCGATCGTCTCGTTGCGCCACGAGCCGCCCAGTTCGAGGTCGTGCACGTGCTCGGGACGGATGAGCGGGTCGCGGTAGACGCCGGCCGCCACGTCCACGGTGCCGTACAGCGGCACCGAGCCCACGCCCTCGGCGTCGTAGAGGTCGCGGAACGCGGGCTCGCGGCTCGCATACGCGTACGAGGCGTACGCCTGCACGCGCGAGGTGGGCTGCCATGCGACGGCCAGACGCGGCAGGCCGAAGTCGTACGACTGATCGAAGCGGATACCATCGAAGCGGTCGTCCCGCATGGCGTAACCGGCGTGGCGCCACGCCAGGTCGGCCGTCACGCGCCAACGCGGCGACAGGTCGTACTCCTCGCGCGCGTACAGGCCCGCCGCGAGCGTGCGCGGATGGTAGTCGTAGTAGGCCGACGGCGCGGGCGTGCCGAACGGCAGCGGGTCACCGGCCTGGATCGTGCCCACGTGGCGACCGTCGTGCGCGCGCAGTTCACCGCCCACCGTGAGCGCCCCGTTCGCGTGCTCGACGCGCGCGCGCGGCAGCCAGCCCCAGTGGCGGTTGGTCACCTCGCGACGGCGCACGAGGTCGAACCGCACCAGGCTCGCGCGGCCCTGCGCGTCGCGCACCAGTGCGCCGCTCGCGTCCTGCGCGTAGTAGTCGCGCGGCGCGAGCGTCGTGTCGGTGGTCGCGATCGCGGGCAGGCGATAGTCGGCGAGCGAACGGCCCTCGCGCCGCTCGTCGAAGTAGCCGCGCCCATCGAACGCGAACAGCGTCTGCGTGACGCTCACGTTGGCGGCGGGCCGCCAGCGATGGATGAACTCGTAGTGCGGCTCGAAGAAGTGATCGCGCTCGCCGTCGTAGGACAGGGGATTGCTGCGGCGATCGCGGTCGGCGTCGCCGGTGAGGCCACCCGCGAGCACGTCGGGCGCGAGCGCCAGATACGAGAGGTGCGTCTCCTCGGGCCCGCCGTACAGGTTCACCTTGAACGACTGCGTGCCCACCGTGCGCTCGGCCGCGAACGCGTACGACCACAGCCGCGACCACGACTGCTCACGATAGCCGTCGCTCTCGACGCGCGCGTACCGGCCGTACAGGTTCCAGCCGTTCGCCAGCACGCCGGAGCCGCCCTCGACGACGAGGCGGCGCGTGCCGAACGTGCCACCACCGGCGACGACGCTCGCGTGCGGGGCCTCCCGCATGGGCGCGGTCTCGATCGCCACCGTGCCGCCGAGCGCCGCCGCGCCGTACAACGCGGGGCCCACGCCGCGCTGCACCTGCAGCGCGCTCGTGGCCGAGAGCAGGTCGGGGTGATCGATCCAGTACACCTCGTGCGACTCGGGGTCGTTGAGCGGCACGCCGTTCACCAGTACCGAGATGCGACGCTGCGGGAACCCGCGCAGCGTGAGGTACGAGTAGCCCACGCCGTTGCCCGCGTCGCTGTAGGCGAACGCGCCCGGTTGCGTGGCGATCGCCATGGGCGTGTCCTGACCCCAGTCGAGCGTGCGCAGCGTCGCACGCGTGAGCGTGGTGGCCGCCACGGTGGGGCGATCGCCCGTGCGCGTGGTGCTCACCTCCACGACGGGCAGCGGGACGACGCGCGCGAGCGTGTCGGCGACGTCGGCGCGTGCCGCGGTCGCGAGCAACAGGGCGAGGAACGGGGTGAGCATGCGGCGGTTCATGCGGTCTTCTCCGGGGGACGGGTGCGGGTGACGAGCCAGGCGACGAGGGAGGTGACGAGCCCCGCGTAGATGGGCTCGAGGCCGAACGGGTAGGTGCCGTGCGCAGACGGCAGCAGCTTCCACAGCACCCAGCCCAGCGTGATCACGGTGGGCGCGAGCATCACGACGAGCACGCCGCGCGGACCCGGCCGCAGATCGGACCGACCCGCGAGCAGCACGGGCAGCAGCAGCGCGGGCGTGAGGATCGAGCCCAGGTCGTGCCACAGCGAGACGACGCTGGGATTGGCGAGCGCAAGCACCGTGGCGAGTGCGGTCGCGGCCCACAGCCCGAGCCGTGAGCGATGCGGGATGCTCGCGGGGTCGCCACCGCGCACGCGCCAGACGAGGTCGCGGCCGACGGTGGTGGCGGCGATGAACGCGTACGAGTCGATCGTGCTCATGACCGTGGCGATCATGCCCAGATAGAACAGGCCCAGCGCCACGGGCGGCAGCGTGAGGTTCGCCAGACGCGGGAACGCCATGACCGGGTCGGCCAGATCGGGCAGCAGCGCGCGCGCGTACAGGCCGCACGCGGTGGTCATGAGGTCGAACACGACCCAGAACACGATCGACCACAGCACGCCCTGACGCGCCACGCGCGGATCGCGCGCGGCGTACGCGCGCTGCCAGAACGCCGGGTCCACCATGGTGCCGAGCGCGATCACGTACCACACGACGATCGCGCCCACGCCGTTGCCGCCGTGCCAGTGCCAGTGCGTCGCGGGCACTCGGGGCGCGAGGAACGCCAGCCCGCCGTGCTGTGTCACGAGGAACGCGAGCAGCAGGGCGAAGCCGCCGTACATGAGCGCGAACTGCACCTGGTCGGTGAGGATCACCGTGCGCAGGCCACCGCGATCCACGTAGAACACGCTCACGACCGCGGCGACGATCACCCACGGCACGATCGCGCCGCCGAACATGGCCGCGAACAGCGTGCCCAGCATGAGCACGTACGCGGCGGGCGAGGCGTTCACGAACACGAGCAGGGCGCCCACGACCGCGGCGGTGCGGCCGTAGGCGCGCTCGAGCAGGTCGGGCAGCGACAGCAGCTCGCTCGTGCGCGCGCGCGCGGCGAGGAACCACGCGAACAGCGCCGCGCCCAGGTAGTACGGCGCGCCGAACACGAGCCAGTTGGCGATGCCGTAGCGCCACGTGTACTCGCCCACGCCCAGGATGCCGCCGTACCACGTGGCGACGAGCGTCGCGACGAACGCGGGCAGGGTCACGCGTCGCCCGGCCACGAGGTAGTCCTCGGTCGTGGGGCGCGACCCGAAGGTGCGCAGCCACACGAACGCCAGTGACGCGAAGTACAGCGCGATGAGTCCCCAATCGAGGGGGTGGTGCGTGAACATGTGCGGCTCGACGCCTTCCGGGCGGAGCATGGCGCATGCGGTCGAACGCCCCGAGCACGCGATCATCGCCGCCCGCGAAGGGGACGGCGGGGACGCGGACGGGCCCATGGGCCCCGCGCGCGTCGCCGTTTCCCTACGCTGGTATGAACCAGTTCAGGTTCGACGGGTGTGTTCTCAGGTCCGCGGCACTTCCGCGGACCACCCCGAACGGACGCGTGCATGATGCGCGCACGTGGCCCCGGCGTGCAAGGCGGCACGGGGCGGCGACGGCCTCGACGCGAACGGGAGTCTCACGTTCGCGGGGCGCGATCGCGCGGGGGGGCCGTCAGGGCAGCGCGGTGATCGCGCGGGCGAGCGAGACCAGCACGGGCGCGGCGAACAGCGGGAACATCTGCCACGCCGCCAGCAGGCCGATGAACGCCACGCCGGGTTCCGCGACGGCGCTGCGCCAGCGTCGCGCCGCCTGCACCGGCAGCAGCAGCGTGAACACCGACGCGCCGTCGAGCGGCGGCAGCGGCAGCAGGTTGAACATGAACAGCAGCACGTTGAGCGACAGCAGCACCGACAGGCCCTTGGCGACGAAGTCGCCCGCGAGCAGCGAATCGGGCGGCATGGCGTTGCTCACCAAGTGCAGCAGGTCGGGCTTGAGCGCGGGTTCGAACGCCCCCCACGCGAGCCCGGCCTGGATGGCGCCGAAGCACACGGCCGCGATCGCGAGGTTGGCGAGCGGTCCCGCGAGCGACATGAGCGCGGCGCGGCGCGGATGCGCTTCGGCCCACGCACGGTCGTACGGCGTCGTCGCCCAACCGAGCGTCCAGCCCTGCGTGAACGCGGTCACGAGCGGCACCACGATCATGCCGATCGGCGCGCGGCGCAGATGCGGCCACGGCGACAGCGACACCTGTCCGCCGAGCCACGCGGTCGGGTCGCCCAGGCGCAACGCGGCCCACGCGTGCGCCGCCTCGTGCACGGTGGCCGAGAACAGGAACGCGGGCAGCCAGAAGACGACGGCGTGAAGGACGTCCGGGGACATGGGGGGACCTCGAGGGGGAGTGGGCCCTGCTAACGAGCATGGGACGCGCCAGCGTGGCGGGCGGTGGTCGGAGCGCGTAACCCGATGCGGCGTCGTGGCGCGCGGGTGCGGGTTCCGGTGCGCTCGTGCGGTCCGCCGCGCGCGGTCGTGCAGGACGCACGGCGATGCGCGGACGGCGTGAGGCGGCCGTGGAGCGCCGCCGCCCGCCGTTGCCGCGCGTTCGCGCCGCCGCGTATGCTGCGCGCATGCGCAAGACGAGTGGTGCGGTGGTGTGTCCCGGCTGCGGCCGACTGGTGGACGTGAACGAGCGCGTGTGCCCGTACTGCGAGCGCATCAGCCCGGGCATGATGGGCTACGGGCCGGTGGTGCAGCGCGTCATGGGCGGGCTCGAACTCGCCAACGTCATCCTGATCGCGTGCATCGCGCTCTATCTGGGGTCGCTCGCACTCGACCCGAGCGCGATCCTCAGGATGCGCGGCCTCATGGACCTGCTCTCGCCCTCGGGCCCGGCGCTGTACGTGCTCGGCATGACGGGCCGGTTCGCGATCGCCGAGGGTCGCTGGTGGACGCTGCTCACCGCGGTGTTCCTGCACGGCAGCCTGCTGCATCTGGCGTTCAACATGGCGATCGGCCGACGCTACCTGGAGGACGTGGTCGAACTCTACGGCGGCACGCGCGCGTGGCTCATCTTCATCGTCGCCGGCGCGAGCGGCTTCCTCATGAGCAACCTCGCCTCGGGCGCGCCCACCGTGGGCGCGTCGGGCTCGATCTTCGGGTTGTTGGCCGCGCTCATCGTGTACGGGCGCCGCTCGGGTCAGCACACCGTGGCGCAGCAGCTGTGGATCTCGGCGGCCATGATGTTCGCGTTCGGCTTCTTCATGTCGGGCGTGAACAACTGGGCGCACGCCGGTGGGTTCGCGGGCGGCTTCGTGGTGGCCGAGGCGATGGCGTTCAACGGCCGGCGCGAGCATCCGGTGCTGGTCGCGATCGCGTGGCTGTTGGCGCTCGCGGTGGTCGTCGCGTTCGGCCTGCAGTTGGCGGCGTATCTGGGATTCGCGCTGACGCGATGAGTCCGGCTCCCGCGCCGCGGCGGCGCTGCACGTGGGCGGGGATCGCCGACCCGCTCTACACGACCTACCACGACACCGAGTGGGGCGTGCCCAGCTTCGACGACCGGCACCTGTTCGAGAAGCTGTGCCTCGAGGGCGCGCAGGCGGGGCTGTCGTGGATCACGATCCTGCGCAAGCGCGAGGCCTATCGCGCCGCGTACCGGGGCTTCGATCCGCAGGTCGTCGCACGCTTCGGCGCGGCCGACGTGCGCCGGTTGCTCGCCGATGCCGGGCTCGTGCGCAACCGCCTCAAGATCGAGTCGTCCATCTCCAACGCGCGCGCGTTCCTCGCGCTGCAGGAGGAGCACGGCCGGTTCGCGGACTGGCTGTGGGGTTTCGTGGACGGCCGCACGCAGGTCAACGCGTGGCGCGCGCACCGCGAGATCCCCGCCACGACGCCGGTCTCGGACGCGCTCGCCAAGGCGCTCAAGAAGCGGGGCTTCCGGTTCGTGGGCAGTACCATCATGTACGCCTACATGCAGTCGGTGGGCATGGTGAACGACCACCTGGTGGACTGTTTCCGGTATCGCGAG
>CAZZLY010000001.1:85420-169034 GCA_964655175.1 uncultured bacterium | reverse complement strand
CTCGTGCGCGCGCGCATCACGGCACCCGGAACGCCCAGGTGGCGTTCGAGAGCGCGTACAGGGCCAGCAGCACCGCCGCGATCCCCATGAGCCAGGGACCGAGGTCGCGGTACTCTCGATACAGGAGCGCACGGATCGGGGCGCGCTCGAGGTGGTCGATCTCGTCGTAGATGGACGCGAGCGAGGCGGCGTCGCCGGCGCGGAAGAACCGTCCGCCGGTGCGACGCGCGATCTCGAGCAACGGCTTGTCGTCCACGGTCACCGTCTGCGCGACCATGGTGAGCCCGACGACCGGATCCATGACCGGCACCTGCACGACCGCGGGCCGTCCCACGAGCACGGTGTAGACCTTCACCTTGAGCGCACGCGCGAGGTCGGCCGCGGTGAGCGGGTCGATCGCTCCACGGTTGTTCTCGCCATCGGTGAGCAGGACCACGACCTTGCTCGGGGTGCGACTCTCGCGCAGGCGCTGCACCGCGGTGGCCAGCCCCATGCCGATCGCGGTGCCGTCCTCGGCGAGCCCGAAGTCCAACTGGCGCAGCAGTTCGCGCAGCGTCTCGTGGTCGAGCGTGAGCGGGCACTGCGTGAACGCGGTCGCGGCGAAACCGACGAGGCCGATGCGATCGTGCGGCCGGCTCTTGATGAACGACTGCGCGGTCGCACGCGCGACCTCGAGCCGATCGCCGCCGCCCATGTCGGCCGCGCGCATGCTCGGCGAGATGTCGATCGCGAGCGCGATGTCCACGCCACGCGAGTCCACCTCGCTCTGCTGCACGCCCTGCTGCGGCCGCGCCACCGCGAGCAGCGCGAGCACGAGCGCGCCCCACGGCAGCACCCGCACCGCGAGCCAGGCGAAGCGCATCAGTCCGGGCGCGGGCAACGCGGACGCATCGCCCCACAGCACCGCGGCCGGACGCGTCGTGGGCCGCAGCCGCCGCCACAGCATGAGCGCGGGCACGACGAGCAGCAGCAGGAGCAGCCACGGCGACTCGAAGCGGATCATGCGGCCCCCGGTCGCGGGCCCTGGGACGCGGTCGGCGGCGGGACGGTGCGCGCCGCGCGCGCCGCCTCGGCCGCACGTGCGGCCGCCTCGGCCTCGAGTCGCGCCTGCGCCTCACGTCGCACGTACGATTCGACGGCCTCCTCGGTGCGCAGCGCCTCCTCGACCGAGAGCGGGGCGCGCGCGAACTTCACCCGGTCCCACAGCGCGAGCAGCGCCTCGAGTCGTTGCAGGTCGGCCTCGGCGATACGCGAACCCCGCAGGCGCGCGAGCAGCTCGCCGCTCGTGTCGCCGGGACGCGGCGTGGCGACGGTGCGCTCGAGGTAACGCCGCAGGATGGCCGTCAGTTCGAGCGCGTGTTCCCCGAAGCGGCCCGCCTGCGGCCACTGGCGTTCCTGCAGTGCACGCAGGGCGCGCAACGCCTCGGCGGCCGGATCGAGTCGCGGCGTCGCGGTCGGCGCGGCGGCCACGATGGGCTTCATGGCTCGCGTCGCCGGCTTGCGACGACGCCACCACCGCACGAGCAGCAGCACGAGCCCCAACGCCACGAGCACGCCGATCACCAGGCGCCACGGGATGCGCTCCCACCACGGGGCGCGCAGCGGCCCGTGCAGGCCGCGCAGTTCGGCGGCGGAGTCGGCGGCCGTGAGCGTCGGCGTCACGGTCACACGCACCGTGGGCAGCACGACGCGCCCGGGTTCGGCACGGCCCGGCAACGGGTCCACCTGCACGCCGACGCCGGGCACGACGATGGTCCCGGTCTCGAAAATCTGCAGCGTCGCCTCGAAGCCCACGCTGTCGAAGCCCGCGAAGGGTCCGGTGCGCAGGGCGCCCGCGCCACGGCCTGCGCGCACCTCGGACCACGTGAAGCGCGCGTCGTCGCGCGGGGTCTCGAAACGCACGCGCGTGCCGCGGGGCACGCGCACCATGCCGTGGTAGTGCAGGCGCTGGCCCAGCCGCGACGGCGACGGCGCCACCTCGGCGCGTGCGGGCACCGGGCGCACGTCCGGAACGGAGCCCGCGGGCGCGGCGACCGCGGAGAGCGGCCGCATCCCCGCGAACACGATCAGCGCCAGCGCCAGACGCCTCATGCCACGCCCCGCCGACGTCGGCTGCGGAAGAACTGCACGAGTGTCGGCACGTAGGGCTTGTCGGTGCGGATCTCGACGACCGGGCACTGCGCCTGCGCGAGCGCCGCCTCGGACGCGCGGCGTCGGGCGCGGGCGGCCGCCGCGTACGCCCGTCGGAACGACTCGGAATCCGTGTCCACCAGCCGACGCTTGCCCGTCTCCAGATCCTCGAGCATCACCCAGCCGGCGCGGGGCATGTGCTCATCGGCGGGATCACGCAGCGCGAGCGCGGTGAGTTCGTGACGCGCGGCCATGACGCGCCAGTCGCTCGGGTCGAGCGTGTCCGCGAAGTCGCTGATCCAGAACACGAGCGAGCGCCGCTTGAGGGTGCGCGTGAGGAAGCGCGCCGAGGAACCCAACCGCGTCCCCCGCGTGGGCTCGTGATCGAGCACGTCGCGCAGCAGGCGCAGCAGATGCACGCGTCCGCGCGCCGGCGGCACGAAGTGCTCGACCTCGTCCGACACGAGGGCCAGTCCGACGCGATCGTTCTGACGCACGGCCGCGAACCCGAGCAACGCGCACAGTTCGGCCGCGCGCTCGCGCTTCTCCTGCCCGCGCGTCCCGAAGCGCATCGAGCGCGACACGTCCACGACGAGCATCACCGTGAGCTCGCGCTCCTCGACGAAGCGCTTGACGTACGGCTGGCCCAGACGCGCGGTCACGTTCCAGTCGATGTCGCGCACCTCGTCGCCGGGCGTGTACGGCCGCACTTCCTCGAATTCCACGCCGCGACCCTTGAAGACGCTCTCGGAGCCGCCCGAGAACAGGTCCTCGACCAGGCGCCGGCTGCGGATCTCGAGACGGCGGACCTTGCGGAGCAGATCCTGCGTCTGCATCGCCATCAGGGAACGCGCACCTGCTCCAGGATGCGACGCGCGACCTCCTCGCCGTCCACGCCCTCCGCCTCGGCCTCGTAGGAGACCTGGATGCGGTGGCGCAGCACGTCGAGCGCGAGGGTCTTCACGTCGTCGGGCAGGACGTAGGGCCGGCCGCGCACGAGCGCGCAGCCCATGGCTCCGCGGATCAGGAACAGCGTCGCGCGCGGACTGGCGCCGAAGGTGATGAGATGGTCGAGCGCGAGACCGAAATCCTTGGGGCGACGCGTCGCGGTGACGAGGTCGAGCACGTACTCCTGGATCTTGTCGTCCACGTAGACGGACGAGAGCGCCTGCCGCGCCGCGAGGACGTCCTCGCGCGAGGCCTGCGGCGTCAGCGTGGGCATCACGCCCAGACCCGCACGGCGCAGGATCTCCTTCTCCTCGGCGCGCTCGGGGTAGCCGACCTTCACCTTGAGCATGAAGCGGTCGCTCTGCGCCTCGGGCAACGGGTACGTGCCCTCCTGCTCGACCGGATTCTGCGTCGCCAGCACGAGGAACGGCTCCTCGAGCGGATGCGTGTCGTCGCCCAGCGTGACCTGCTTCTCCTGCATCGCCTCGAGCAGGGCCGACTGCACCTTGGCCGGTGCGCGGTTCACCTCGTCGGCGAGCACGATGTTCGCGAACAGCGGGCCCTTCTTGGCCGAGAACGTGCCGTCCTTGGGGTTGTACACGAGCGTGCCCGTGAGGTCGGCGGGCAGCAGGTCCGGCGTGAACTGGATGCGCCGGAACTTGAGCGACAGCGCCTGCGCGAGGCTCGAGACCGCGAGCGTCTTGGCGAGCCCGGGCACACCCTCGAGCAGCACGTGGCCACCGGTGAGCAACCCGATGAGCAGGCGATCGACCATCGCGCGCTGACCGACGACGGCGCGTGCGACCTCGTCACGGACTCGGGAGAGCGTTTCTCCAGCGCGTTCGATGCGCTGTGCGGATGCCGGATCGACGGTCATGCCTTCCTTCCTGGAAGGAGGTGGGACGGCCCTGTCCACGTCCCGTGCGAGCCTCGCGCGGCGCAGGCGCCGCGGGCCCCGTCACGGGCGACCGCGCGAGTCTGGCGGCGGGCCTGCCGACCGTCAAGCGACGCGCGCGAGCCCCTCGACGTCCGCGTCGTGCGCCCCACCGTGGTGCGTCGCGGCCTCCCCCGCCTCGAGCCATGCGGCGAGCACGGTGCGCGCATCCTCGAGCGCGAACGGCGCGGCGAGCGACTCCAATCGATCGAGCGGTCCCACCCGCCGGACGATCTCCGGGAGCGCCTCCGGATCCACGCCGCCCGACCGGGTCGCCCTCACCATGAGCTGGTGCACACGCAGTCGTGCGAGCGCCTCGACCTCGCCCTCACGGCGATACAGGTTCACCGCCGCCTCGAACATCCGCTCCGCTGACTCCCGGCTCCCCTGCTCCGCCAACGCGAGGGCCCGGTGGTGCAACACGAGCCCGGACACGTGTTCGGGAAGGCACGACGCGACCAGACGCAGGACGGGATGCGGGAGCATGATGGGGGATCTCGCAGGAGGGGGACGACGGCAGGATGCGACGCAGGAGGCCACCGACGTACCTTTGCACGGCCGGTGCCAATTGCCGGTCGGCGGCAATTCCTGCCGGAAACACGCGAGGGCGTCCCGAAGGACGCCCTCACCTGTTGCAGCCTGCACGACGACCCGCGTCAGCCTGCACGCACCCCGGTCCGCGGCCGCGCGGTCCACGAGAACAGCGGATAGGCCTGCGCCAGTTCGCGCACCTCCGCCGCGACCGTGCGCGCGAGCGCCTCGTCCTCGGGCTTCTCGAGGACCCGCGCGATCCAATCGCCGATGAGCGCCATCTCATCGGGCCCCATGCCGCGCGTGGTCAGCGCCGGCGTGCCGATGCGCACCCCGCTCGTGACCCACGGCTTCTGCGGATCGCCGGGGACCGCGTTCTTGTTGACCGTGATCCCGACGCGGTGCAACGCCTCCTCGGCGACCTTGCCGGTCATCTGGCGACGCCGCAGGTCGAGCAGCACCAGATGATTGTCGGTGCCGCCGCTGACGAGATCGAAACCCCGCTCGATCAACGTGCGGCCGAGCACGCGGGCGTTGTCGACCACGCGCTGCCCGTAGGCCTTGAACTCGGGCGTGAGCGCCTCACCGAAGCACACCGCCTTGGCGGCGATGATGTGCATGAGCGGCCCGCCCTGCAGACCGGGGAACATGGACTTGTCGATCTTCTCGGCGAGGTCGGCCCGACACAGCACGATGCCGCCGCGCGGACCGCGCAGCGTCTTGTGCGTGGTGCTCGTCACCACCGCGGCGTGCGGCACCGGATTGGGATGCAGGCCCGCCGCCACCAGACCGGCGATGTGCGCCATGTCCACCACGAGATGCGCGCCGACCTCGCGCGCGATGTTCCCGAAGCGTTCGAAGTCGATGATGCGCGGATAGGCGCTGGCGCCCGCCACGAGCAGCTTGGGACGGTGCTCCTTCGCGAGCCGCTCGACCTCGTCGTAGTCGATGCGGCCGTCCTCGACGCGCACGCCGTACTGCACCGACTTCCACAGACGGCCCGAGACCGAGACGTTGTGGCCGTGCGTGAGGTGACCGCCGTGCGCGAGACTCATGCCCAACAGCGTCTCACCGGGGTCCGAGATCGCGAGGTAGGCCGCGAGGTTGGCGCTCGCGCCCGAATGCGGCTGCACGTTGGCGTGTTCGGCGCCGAAGATCGTCTTCGCGCGATCGCGCGCGAGCGTCTCGACCACGTCCACGAACTCGCACCCGCCGTAGTAACGCTTGCCCGGCAACCCTTCGGCGTACTTGTTGGTGAGCACCGAACCGTCGGCCTCGAGCACGGCGTCGCTGACGTAGTTCTCGGAGGCGATGAGCTCGAGCTGATGACGCTGACGATCGAGCTCGGCGACGAGGGCGGCATGGACCTGGGGGTCCTGCTTCTGGATGGCGGTCACGAGGAGGTCCTCCGTCGCGTGGCGGCCGGACACGAGGCCCGACCCCGGCGGCGCGTCAGGTGCGGCGGGTGTGCTGCGCTTCGTAGGTCTTGATCTTGTCGACGCGACGCGCGTGTCGGCCCCCCTCGAACGGGGTGTCGAGCCACAGGCGCAACCAACGCAGGGCGTCGTCATGGCTCGGCGCGGTCTTGGACCCGAGCGCGAGCACGTTGGAATCGTTGTCGGCGCGGGTCAGGCGCGCGGTGTCGTCACTGGTGACGACCGAGGCGCGCACGCCCTCGACCTTGTTGGCGGCGATGCTCGCCCCGATGCCGGTGGCGCACACGACCACGCCCCGCTCGGCACGACCATCGCCCACGCGCTCGGCGACCGCGAAACTGAAATCGGGGTAGTCCACCGACACGTCCGGCGAGTCGGTGCCGACGTCGTCCACCACGTGCCCGAGACGCTCCAGCTCGGCGCGGACGCGCGCCTTGAGCGGGAACCCCGCGTGGTCGCTGCCGAGCGCGATGCGCACCGGGCCGCTCAGCTCGCCGGCGCGGCGACGGTGCGCGGCACCGGGGTCAGCCAGCCGTGACGATCCGGGACCTCGCCCTTCACGATCCCGAAGAACGCCTTCTGCAGCGCCTGCGTGACCGGGCCCACCTCGCCGCTACCGACCGGGACGCGATCGACCGACGTGACGGGCGTGAGCTCGACGGCGGTGCCGGTGAAGAAGGCCTCGTCCACGACGTAGAGCATCTCGCGCGGGATGACCATCTCCTTGACGCGATAGCCCATCTCGTTCGCGAGCTGCAGCACGCTCGCACGCGTGATGCCCGCGAGGATGCTGTTGTGCATGGGCGGCGTGATGAGCTCGCCCTTGTGCACGAGGAACAGGTTCTCACCCGAGCCCTCGCTCACGTAGCCGTTCGTGTCGAGCGCGATCGCCTCGGCGTAACCGTCGGTCACGGCCTCGAGCTTGAGCAGCTGCGAGTTGAGGTAGTTGCCGCCGGCCTTGGCCATCGCCGGCAGCGTGTTCGGCGCCATGCGCGCCCACGTGCCGATCTTGACCGCGACGCCCTTGGTGAGCGCCTCGTCCCCGAGGTACTTGCCCCATGGGTACGCGGCGATCGCGACCTCGACGGGGGTGCCGATGGGGTTCACGCCGACGTGGTTGTAGCCGCGGTACACGAGCGGTCGCAGATAGCATTCCTCGAGCCGGTTCACCGACACGGTCTCGAGGCAGGCGCGCTCGATCTGCTCGGTCGTGAACGGCATCTTCATGCGATAGATCTTGGCCGAGTACGCCAGGCGCTCGATGTGCTCGCCCAGGCGGAAGATGGCCGTGCCCTTGGGGGTCCGGTAGGCGCGGATGCCCTCGAACACCGACGAACCGTAGTGCAGCACGTGCGACAGGACGTGCACGTTGGCCTCGTCCCACTTCACCTGCTTGCCGTTCATCCAGATGGTGTCGCTCTTCTGCATCGCCATGTGGGACTCCCCGTTTCGACGGGTGGGACCTCAGCGGGAACGATCGCGTAGCGTCTGCCGCACGGCGGCCGCGATGCGACGCGCGTGGATGCGGAGCCTGCGCCAACATTCCTCGTAGGCCTCGATCGAGGCCCCGTACGGATCGAACACCGGCAGTCCCGGTTCCCCGGGTGCCGGCCACTCACTCACGATGTGGATCTGCTCCCGCGGCACCCCGAGCGACTCGACGGCGGCACGGTGCGCGGGCGTCATCACGAACACGAGATCGGCTTCACGGACCGTCGCGGCCGTCACCGAACGGGCGCGATGCGACGAGAGGTCGAACCCATCCGCAGCCGCGACGCGCTGCGAACCTTCGCTGGCGGACTCCCCCGTGTGGGCCGCGGTGCCGGCGGAGCGCACCTCGACCGACGCCGCATCCGCCCCCAGTTCGGCGTGGAGCGCCAACGCCGCGAGCGGACTGCGACAGGTGTTACCGGTACAGACGAACAGCACGCGGAGCACGGGACGGTCGTTCGGCATGTGGCCGGAGGATAGGCGGCCGTTTCCGAGGGCGTCAACCCTTCAGGGCGTGGTCCGATCCTCGAAATCGCCGAGCCAGGGCCGCACGTCGAGCGCCCCCTGCCGCAGCAGCCGGGGCCGCGCGCCCGAGACGTCCACCAAGGTCGAAGGCACCCCGCCGCGCCGCGGCCCGCCATCGAGGACCAGAGCGAGCTGATTGCCGAACACCGCCGCGACCTCCTCGGCGGTGGCCGCCGGCGGCTGCCCGCTCAGGTTGGCGCTGCTCGAGACGACCGGGCCGCCGAAGCGCTGCAGCAGGGCGTGCGACAACGGATCGCGCGGGCAGCGCAACGCGATCGTCCCGCCCTCGCCGCACACGGCCTCGGGGACCCGCACGCCGGCCTCGAAGATGAGCGACAACGGCCCCGGCCAACAGTGCTGCATGAGCCGGCGCGCGATCGGACTGATGGCGAGCGCCAGCCCGTCCGCCTGGGACGGTTCGGGGATGAGCGAGATGAAGGCGTGCCCCGGGACGCGCTGCTTGAGGCGGCGCACCTGTTCGACCGCGGCCGGATCGAACAGCGAGCAACCGAGCCCGTACAGCGTGTCGGTGGGGAACGCGATGACGGCGCCGCGCATCATGGACGCGGCGGCCTCGTCGAGGACGGCGCGATCGAAGGGTTCCTGCTCGACCTTGAGGATCCGCATGCCGGCGCTCACTTCTTCATGATGGCGCGCGCCATCGAGGCGGCATGTGATTCCAGACGACGGGCGATCGCCGCATCGGACACGGCGAGGATGCGCAGCGCGAGGAACGCCGCGTTGCGCGCCCCCCACCCACCCACGCCCAACGTGCCCACCGGGACCCCGGGCGGCATCTGCACGGTCGACAGCAGCGCATCGAAGCCCGCGAGCGGCGACGAGGCGAGCGGCACGCCGAGCACGGGCAGACGCGTGTGCGCCGCCATCGCACCGGCCAGGTGCGCCGCGCCGCCGGCCGCCGCGATGATCACGCGCAGACCGCGACCGCGAGCGCCCTTGGCCCACACCGCCGCCGCTTCGGGCGTGCGATGCGCCGAGCGCACCACGAGCTCGCTGCCGACCCCGAAGTCGGCGAGCACCTTCTGCGCCTCCTCCATGACGGGACGGTCCGACTCGCTGCCCATGACGATGCCGACCTTCACTGCGGCCCGGCCGCGACCCTTCGACTTCACCTTGGCGTTCATGCGCTCCTCATCGTGTCCGGCACCTGCACCGCGATGTCCTCGCGACACCGCCAGCCCGTACCTGATAATGCCATGCGCGCGCGTTTCACGCTCTCGCGCGCCGCGTCGATCGTGTCGGCGGTCGCCATGAGGTAGGCCGCGCGTCCGCCGCGCACCCGCCACTGCCCCGCCTCGAACCGCGTGCCCGCGTGGAACACGCTCACCCCGTCGCCCACCGCGGCGAGCCCACCCAGCACGCCACCGCCGACCACCGCGTCGGGATAACCCTCGTCCACCAACGCCACCGTGACGGCCGCACCGGGCCGCCGCGTGACCGCCTCCGCGTCGATCGCTCCGCACGCGGCGCTCGCGAGCAACCGACTCAGCGAGCCGCCCACGAGCGGCAGGATGCTCTGCGTCTCGGGGTCGCCGAAACGCGCGTTGAACTCGATCACGCGGGGCCCCGTCGCCGTGAGCATGAGCCCGGCGTAGAGCGCGCCGCGATACGGCGTGCCACGTGCCGCGAGTTCGCGCAGCACCGGCGTGATGACGCGCGCCGAGACCTCGGCCTCGATCGCGGGGGTCACCGCCGGCGTGGGCGCATAGCTGCCCATGCCCCCCGTGTTGGGACCGGCGTCCCCGTCGAACGCGCGCTTGTAGTCGCGCGCGGCCGGCAGGAGCACGTGTCGCTCGCCGTCGCACACCGCCATGATCGAGGCCTCCTCACCGGCGAGGAACTCCTCGAGCACGACGCGTGCGCCCCCCGCGCCGAAGCGCCCGCCCTCGAGGCACTCGCGCAGGAACGCCTCGGCCTCGGATCGCACCCGGGTGACGAGCACGCCCTTGCCGGCGGCCAGACCGTCGGCCTTGATCACCCACGTCGGTCCGAACCCCTCGAGTGCGGCGACCGCGTCCGCCAGTCGGTCGAACACCTCGGCGCGTGCGGTGGGCACGTGGGCCGCCTGCATGACCGTCTTGGCGAACCATTTGCTGGATTCGAGTCGCGCGGCCGCCTGCGATGCGCCCGAAACGGGGATACCGGCCGCGACGAGTGCATCCGAGACGCCGGCGGCGAGCGGAGCCTCGGGGCCGACGACGACGAGGCCGATGCGTTCCCGGGTCGCCAACGCGACCACCGCGGACGGATCGGTCTCGGACACCGCGAGCCGCGCGAACTGCTGCGCCATGCCGTCGTTGCCCGGCGCCACGATCACCTCGGGCCGCTCGGGGTCGCGGGCGAGTCGCCACGCGAGCGCGTGTTCACGACCACCGGAGCCGAGGACCAGGATGCGCAGGGTCATGGCGCGCAATCTAGGTGCGCGGCGCGCGGAGGGTCAAGCCTCGCACGCGATTCACGCGGATTCCGGCGAGCCGGCCTGCGCGAAGCGCGCGAGCGCCTCGCGACCGGACGCGGCCGAGACCGCACCCGAAGCGTCCCACCACACCATCAGGTCGATCGGCGCCTGCGCCTCGGCGGCGCGCACGAACGCCCAGTGCGCCACCACGCCGTGCGCAACGGCGCGCGCACAGGCGGCGCGCGTGCCCGCGCACGAGACGCCGGGGACCACCGCACCGGCGATCGCCTCGGGGCTTCCGCCCGCCACCACCACGATGGCCTCGGCCTCACGCAGTTCGTCGTCGAGCTCGATCGCGGTCCCGTCGGCCAACGTGCCCGCGACGAAACCCTCGCGGGCGGGATCGTGCACCAGGACGGGGACGCCGAGGATCGCGCGCAGGGCCCGGGCGCGCGCGCGCGCCTCGACCGAGGCCGACGCCTCCCCGCCGAGCAGCACGAACTGTCGGCCACGCAACACCCCGACGCGCTCGAGTGCGCGCATCGTGCCGGCGAGCGCGTCCGCGAGTTCGTCGCCGGCCGACGCGTCGGCGACGAGCCAGGTCACGAGCGGCGCCACGAACCGCGAACCCAACGTGCCGTCGATGGGCGTGCCCACCGCAGCGGTCACTCGCTCGCGGAACCCCTCGCCCGCCAGGCTCACGACGGCTTCCGCGTCGCCAGCTCCTCGCGGAGCAGCTGGTTGACGACCTGCGGTACGGCGCCGCGGCTGCGCTTCATGACCTGACCCACGAGGAACCCGAACGTGGCCTCGCGACCCTCGAGCACCTGCTGCACGGGGCCGGGGTTCTCGTCGAGCACCGCGCGCACGATCGGACGCAGTTCGTCGGCGCTGCCGGACACCTTGACCCCGTGGCGCTCGAGCAGTTCCGCGACGGTGCCGTCCTCGTCCTGCAACCACGCGAACAGTTCGCGCGCGACGGGTCCGGGCAACTCCCTGGCCGCGAGCCGCACGAGCATCTCGCGCAATCGCGACGCGGGCACGCGCTCCGCCCAGTCGGCCATGCTCCAGCCACGCGTGTTCAAGGCCCCGAGGACGTCGCGCATGACCCAATTGCTGGCGAGCTTGGCACCCGCCGGGTCGTTCGACGGCAGACACGCTTCGAAATACTCCGAGACGTCCCGGTTCTCGGTGAGCACCTGCGCATCGTAGGCGGGCAGCGACCACTGCTCGCGATAGCGCGCCTCGCGCGCCCACGGCGATTCGGGGGCGCTCTCGCGCGCCGCGGACAACGCGGCCTCGCTCACCTCGACCGGCGGCAGGTCGGGATCCGGGAAGTACCGGTAATCGTGCGCCTGCTCCTTGGTGCGCATGATCTCGAGCGCATCGCGATCGGCGTCGAACAGCAGCGTCGCCTGCACGATGCGCTCGCCGGCCTCGAGCAACGCCGTCTGTCGGGCGATCTCGGCGGTGACGCCGCGCTCGACCCCCTTGATCGTGTTGAGGTTCTTGAGCTCGGTCTTGGTGCCCAGCGTCGTCGCGCCCACGGGGCGCAGGCTCACGTTGGCGTCGCACCGCAGCTGGCCCTTCTCCATGTCGCCGCCGGAGATCCCGAGCCAGCGCACGAGGCGGCGCAGTTGCGTGAGGAACGCGGCGCATTCCGCGGGCGACCGCAGCACCGGCTCGGTCACGAGTTCCAGCAGGGGCACCCCGGCGCGGTTGTAATCCACGCGCGACAGCCGTCGATCACCGTGCCGTTCGGGATGGAACGACTTGCCCGCGTCCTCCTCGAGATGGATGCGCGTGAGCACGACCTCGTGCGCCGCGCCCTCGAGCGTGACCGGCACCGCACCGCCCAGGCAGATCGGCCGATCGTACTGCGTGATCTGATAGTTCTTGGGCATGTCGGGATAGAAGTAGTTCTTGCGCGCGAACACGCTCGTCCCGGCGATGCGACAACCGAGCGCCGTCCCCAGCGCGATCGCCGCCTCGATCGCGCGAGCGTTCACGCGCGGCAACGCCCCGGGCAGGCCCAGACAGACCGGGCACACGTTCGTGTCCGGCTCCGCGCCGAACGCCACCGGGCAGCCGCAGAACATCTTGCTGCGGGTGGCCAGCTGGATGTGGCACTCCAGCCCGATCACGACCTCCCAGGCCATGCCACCTCCCGTTCCGGGCCGCGCGCGAGGCGCGCCGTGTCGCCGTCCATCTCGAGCGCACGCGCGGCGCGCAGCAACGCGGGTTCGCCGTCCGCGGGCGCGAGCAACTGCACCGCCACCGGCAGCCCGCCGGGCTCGAGTCCCATGGGCACGGTGAGTCCGGGGATGCCGGCCAGATTGGCGCCGATCGTGAACACGTCGGACAGGTACATCGCCAACGGATCGTCGGTCTTCTCGCCCATCTTGAACGGCAGCGTCGGCGTCGTCGGCAGCAGCATGAGGTCGCAGTGCGCGAACGCCTCGCGGTACTCCTGCACGATGCGCGTGCGTGCGCGCTGCGCCTTGGCGTAGTACGCGTCGTGATAACCCGCCGAGAGCGCGTAGGTCCCGAGCAGGATGCGGCGCCGCACCTCGGGCCCGAAGCCCTCGCCGCGCGTGCGGCGATAGAGCGACATGAGGTCGTCGCCGCCCTCGCGCGCGCCGTAACGCACGCCGTCGAAACGCGCCAGGTTGCTGCTCGCCTCGGCGGTCGCGATCAAGTAGTAGGCCGCGACCGCGTAGCGTCCGGGCAGGAAGTCGAACGGCACGCGCACCGCGCCCGCGCGTTCGAGCGATGCGGCCGCACGTTCGAGCGCCTCGACGAGCGCGGGGTCCACCCCTTCGCGCCACAGGTTCGCGGGCCAACCGAAGCGCAGACCGGCGACCCCCGAGTCCCAACCCGAGACGTCGGGGACGGGCGTCGTGCGCGAACTCGCGTCGAAAGGATCCTCCCCGGCCAACACCTCGAACATCGTCGCGACGTCGTCCACGTGACGCGCGAACACGCCCACCTGATCGAGCGAGGAGCCGAACGCGACCAGACCGTAGCGCGAGAAGCGTCCGTAGGTGGGCTTGAGGCCGTACACGCCGCAGAACGCCGCCGGCTGCCGCACCGAACCACCGGTGTCGCTCCCCAACGCCACCGGCACGAGGCCGTAGGCGACCGCGGCGGCCGAACCGCCCGACGAACCGCCGGGCACGCGCGCGAGGTCGTAGGGATTGCGGGTCGGGCCGTGCGCACTGAACTCGGTGGACGAGCCCATCGCGAACTCGTCCATGTTGGCCTTGCCCACCACCACCGCGCCGGCCTCGCGCAGCCGCGCCACCACGGTGGCGTCGTAGGGCGCGCGGAAGTCGCCCAGGATGCGCGAACCACAGGTGGTCGCGAAGTCGGTGCTGCACAGGTTGTCCTTCACCAGCACCGGCACACCGGCGAGCGGGCCGTCGCGACGCGCGGCGACGGCGTTCGCATGACGCGCCTCGGGGTCGGTGTGCACGACCGCGTTCACCTGCGGCTCGAAGCGCGGCGCGATCCCGTCGAACGCCTCCGCGACCACCGCTTCGGGCGTGACCGTTCCCGCGCGCACCCCCGCCGCGACGGCCCGGGCCGAACGACGCGACCAGACGGTCACGACGTGAGGCTCTCGACCACCGGCGGCACGAGGAAGAACCCGTGCTCGGACTCGGGGGCGTTGGCGGTGGCGCGGTCGGCATCGAGCGTCCGGCCGTCCGGCGCGTCCGCACGCGGGACCGCGTGCTCGGGCGTGAGCACCGTGGGCTCGAGCGTGCTCAGATCGAGTTCGTCGAGCGTCGCCACGAACTCGAGGACCTGCGACAACTGCCGCGCCACGGTGTCCTGCTCGGACTCGGGCAGCTCGATCCGCGCGAGCTCCGCGATGCGCGCGGCTTCGGCGCGATCAATCGCCATCGCCCACCCCCGTCACGAACCGTGCGAGCACCTTCTTGATCGAGGTCGCGAACCGCACGGTGAGCTTCATGTCCGGTCCGTCACCCTCGGCGTCCTCGACCTTGCCGACGCCGAACTTCTCGTGCATGACCCGCTTGCCGATCGCGCGCTTGGCGCTGGCGCTGCGCCCGCCGCCCACGGTCGGGATCATCATGGGTTCCTTGTCGCCCGGATCCCCGCTGTCCCACTCGTCCCCCTCGCGCTGCGCGAACGACGGTCGCGCGCTGCCCGCGGGGATGCGCTTCGGCGGGCCGGAGCGATCGCTCCAGTCGCGACGCGGGCCACCGCTCGCGCCGCCCCCGTATCGCGAACCCGCACCCGCCCCGACACGATCACTCGTTCCGGCCGCACCCTCCTCACGCTCCACGAGCGTGTCGGGGATCTCCGAGACGAAGCGCGAGACGGCCGAACCCCACGCACCGTCGTAGCGACGGCGATAGGCGGCCGCGGTGAGGAGCACCTCGTCACGCGCGCGCGTGAGCGCCACGTAGAAGAGTCGCCGCTCCTCCTCGAGCTGGTCCGACGACTCGAGCGACGAGGCGTGCGGCATGAGGCCCTCCTCGAGTCCGGCGATGGCGACCGCATCGAACTCGAGGCCCTTGGCGTTGTGCACGGTGAGCAGCAGCACGCGTTCGCCGTCGGTGACGCGATCGGCGTCGGTGAGCAGCGAGCATTCGGACAACCAGGCGAGCAGGTTGCGCTGCGCCGGGTCGTCGGCCGCGTGCAACGCCGCGAAGTGCGCGGCGGCCACGCCGAGTTCCTCGACGTTGGAGCGGCGCTCGGCGAGGTCCTCCTCACCGGCCGCATCGAGATGCTCGAGGTAGCCGCTCTTCTCGAGGAGCAGCGCCATGACCTGATCCACGGGATCGTTCACACGCGCGCGCAGCTCGTCCATGAGCGCGAGGAACTGCCCAGCGCCCGCGCGCGCCGCGCCCTTGAGCGCCCCGTCCTGCAGCAGCCCGCGCAACGCGGTGGTCGGGTCCATGCCGGGCAGCACGAGCCGGGCACGCACCTGCGATTCGACCGCGGGCCCGAGGCCGCGGCGCGGCGTGTTCCAGACGCGGAAGAACGAGGTCGCGTCGAGCGGGTTCACCGCCAGCCGCAGATACGCGAGCATGTCCTTGACCTCGCGCCGCTGGAAGAACGACACGCCGCCCACGATCTCGTAGGGCACGCCGTTCTGGCGCATCTCGGTTTCGAGGGCGCGCGACTGGGCGTTGGTGCGGTAGAGCACGGCGCAATCGGTCAACCGCCGCCCGCGCACCTGCTGCTTCTGCAGCCAATGCCGGATGCGACGCGCCTCGAACGTCTCATCGGGCGTGAGGACGAACTGGATCGGCGCACCGGCGCCGCGCGTGCTCCACAGCGTCTTGCCCTTGCGGGCGACGTTGTTCGCGATCACCGCGTTGGCGGCATCGAGGATGTTGCTCGTGCTGCGGTAGTTCTGCTCGAGCCGGATGGTGACCGCGCCCGGGAACGCGCGCTCGAAATCGAGCACGTTGGCGAGGTCCGCACCGCGCCAGCCGTAGATGCTCTGGTCGTCGTCGCCGACCACGAAGACGTTGCCGTGCACGTTGCCCAGCGCCTGCACGAGCCGGAACTGCGCGTGGTTCGTGTCCTGGTACTCGTCCACGAGCAGGTGCTGGAATCGCCGCGACCAGCGCTCGCCCGCCTGCGGGAAGTCGATCCACAGCCGCACGGTCTCGCCGATGAGGTCGTCGAAGTCGAGCGCGCCCGCCTTGCGCAGCGCGGTCTGGTACTTGGCGTAGAAGGTCGCGACGTTGCGATCGAAGTCCGAGAGCGCGACGCGCGCCATCTCGTCGGGACGCACGAGTGCGTTCTTCGCGTCCGAGATGCGGCCGAGCACGATGCCGGTCTTGTACAGGGTGTCGGGCAGACCCGACTCGCGCACGAGCTGGCGGATCACGCCCTCCTGATCGTCACGATCGTAGATGCTGAAGCCCGGCGGCAGCCCCAACGTGCCCGCCTCGCGCCGCAGGATGCGCATCGCGGTGGCGTGGAAGGTGCCGATCCACACGCCGGCGGCGCCGGGTCCCAGCTGGTGCAGGATGCGCTCGCGCATCTCCTTGGCGGCGCGGTTCGTGAACGTGAACGCGAGGATGGCCTCGGCGGGCACGCCGCGCTCGAGCAATCGCGCCACGCGACCGGTGAGCACACGGGTCTTGCCCGAACCGGCGCCGGCGATGACGAGGGCGGGACCGCGTTCGTGTTCGACGGCCTCGAGCTGTGCGGGATTCAGGGAGACGACGGCCAAGAGGGACTCCGATGCGGGGAGGTGGGTCGTGCGAACCCCGAATCTATCGCATGCCGCGACGTCACTCCAGAACGCGCAGCCACCGACGCGAAGGGCCGTCGGGTCGCCCCGACGGCCCTCGCGACGTCCTCCCCCGGCCCACGGACAGCGGGGGTCACTTCACGAACAGCATCTCGCGGTACTTGGGCAGCGGCCAGGTCTCGTCGTCGATCAACGACTCCATATGGTCGGCCGTGGCGCGCAGTTCCGACATGAGCGGACGGACCTGCGAACCCAGCATGCGACAGGCCGCGACCTCGTCGTGACCACCGTGCAGACCGGCGAGCAGCTTCTCGACCTTGGCGACGCCGTCCTGCAGCGCCTCGAGACCGTTCGCGAGCGCCGTGACCCGCTTGCCGTAGGCCGAGCCCTTGGCCGAACCGGCGGCCTCCGACACGACGCGCCACGCGGACCCGGTGGCGGCCAGCTGACGCTCGACGGCCGGGATGACCGCGGTGTTGAGCAGGTCCACCAGCGTCTCGGCCTCGAGCGTGACCTGCTTGAGGTAACGCTCCGCCGCGACGTTGAAGCGCGCGTCCACCTCGAGCTGCGACAGGACGCCGGTGCTCACGAGGAACGCGTGGTGCTCGCTCTTCATGACCTCGGCGATCGCGGCCGGCGTGTCGGCCAGGTTCGGCAGACCGCGCTTGGCGGCCTCGGCCTTCCACTCCTCGCTGTAGCCGTTGCCCTCGAAGCGCACCGCGGCGCTCTCGGTGAACACCTCGCGCAGCAGTTCGACCACGGCCTGATCGCGGTGACCCGGCTTGGCGTCGAGCTTCTTCTTGAGGCGCTCGGTCATCTGGTGCAGCGCGTCCGAGGCGGCGGCGTTCAGGATCGTCATGGGCACGGCGCAGTTCTGCGAGCTGCCCACGGCACGGAACTCGAACTTGTTCCCCGTGAACGCGAACGGCGAGGTGCGGTTGCGATCCGTGTTGTCCTTGGCGAGCGTCGGCAGCTTGCCCACGCCCATCTCGAGCATGAAGTGCTCGGGGTCCTTGGCGGCCTCGCCCTTCATGAGGCGCTCGATGATGTCGGTCAGCTGCGCGCCGACGAACGCCGACAGGATGGCCGGCGGGGCCTCGTTCGCGCCCAGACGCAGGTCGTTGTTCGCGCCCGAGACCGACCAACGCAGCGCCACCGAGTGATCGTGCACGGCCTTGAGGCAGACCGCGAGGAACGCCAGGAAGCGCAGGTTCTGGTGCGGCGTCTTGCCCGGGTCGAGCAGGTTCTCGCCACGGTCCGTGGCCATGGACCAGTTGCAGTGCTTACCGCTGCCGTTGATGCCGGCGAACGGCTTCTCGTGCAGCACGCACACGAAGTCGTGCCGCAGCGCCACGCGGCGCGCCACGTCCATGGCGAGCACGTTGTGGTCGTTGGCGAGGTTCACGTCCTCGAAGATCGGCGCCATCTCGAACTGCATCGGCGCGACCTCGTTGTGCCGCGTGCGCACCGGGATGCCGAGGCGATAGAGCTCGTACTCCATCTCCTCCATGAACGCGAGCACGCGCGCCGGGATCGTGCCGAAGTAGTGGTCCTCGAACTGCTGATGCCGGGCCGACGCCGCACCCAGCAGCGTGCGATCGCCCAGCACGAGGTCGGGCCGCAGCGCGTGGTGCGAGCGGTCCACGAGGAAGTACTCCTGCTCGCAGCCGAGCGTCGTGGCGACCGCCTTCACGTCGACGTCGCCGAGGAGCTTGAGGAACGCGGTCGCGTGCTTGCTCAGCACCTCGATCGAACGCAGCAGCGGCGTCTTGTGATCGAGCGAATGCCCGTGATAGCTGATGTACGCGCTCGGGATGCACAGCGTGCGGCCGTTCGTGCTCTCGACCAGGAACATCGGGCTGCTCGGGTCCCACGCCGTGTAGCCGCGCGCCTCGAAGGTGCTGCGCATGCCGCCCGAGGGGAACGAGCTCGCGTCCGGCTCGCTCTGCCACAGCTGCGAACCCGAGAACTTCTCGAGCACGCGCAGCTCGCCCTGCATCTGCACGTTGAGATCGGCGAAGCTGTCGTGCTTCTCGGCCGTCAGGCCGGTCATGGGCTGGAACCAGTGCGTGAAGTGCGTCGCGCCGTGCGACACGGCCCAATCGCGCGCGACGGACGCGACCGTCTCGGCCACCTCGCGCGTCAACGGCGTGCCGTTGCGCAGCGTCGAGAGGAGGGCGTTGTAGACCTCGCGCGGGAGCTTCTCGCGCAGCTTGATGAGGTCGAGGACGTGCCGGCCGAAGAAGCTGCTCACCGGGGCGCGATGGCCGTCCGGGTTGCGCGGGACGTCGAAAGTGCGGGGCTGGCGCGCGCTCACGTCGAGGCGCACCGCGTTGCGCGGTGACGACATGGGAACTCCTTGGGTTCTGACCACGACGAGTGGGAACCACCCCTCGGGATCGGGACTCGGGACGCGGCCGTCGCGAGTCGGAATGACCCACGCACGACCACCACCGGGACAGTGTAACGGAAGCATCGGCCGGGGTCACGGCGCCGCTTGAGCCCGTTGCGGCCCCCGGCACCGCCCGCCCTCCTGCCGGGCCCCTTCCGCGACCGGGTCCATCGCCGGAATCCGGCCCCCCTCTTCCGCTTGCATGGGCGCGCGTCGTCTGTGAACCTGCCCCGCGCCGTCACACGATTCCTCGAAGTCGACCACGTTCCGGGCCCGTCCCGGCCCCGTCCGGTCGGCCGCGCACGACACCCCGCGGGACTCGACGTCCCGCACGGAGGCCCCCATGCGGTCGTTCGTCCCCTCCCCGCGACTCCTCGTTCTCGCCCTGGCGGTGCTCGCCCTCGCCTCGTGCAGCAAGGCGCCGAAGAAGTCCTCCGGACCGCAGGAGATCGTGCTGTGGATGCAGATGGACCCGGCCGAGCGCACGCGTCTCGACTCGACGCTCGTGCGCTACATGGCCGACCATCCGGGTCTCAAGGTGACCGCGGTGCCCTACGACACCGAGAACCTGCGCCAGCAGTTCCAGACCGCAGCGGCCGGCGGCTCGGGCCCCGACCTGATCTTCGGACCGTCGGACCAGGTCGGGCCTCTGTCGCTCCTGCAGCTGCTCAAGCCGCTCGACGAGACCCTGCCGACGGGCTTCTTCGAGCGCTTCGTGCCGCAGGCGCTCGACACCCTGAACGGCCATCTCTGGGCCGCGCCGGATCAGGTCGGGAACCACCTCATGTTGTGCTACAACAAGGCGTTGGTCCCGTCCGCTCCCACCACACATGAGGAGTTCCTCAAGGCCGCCAAGGCGAACACCGGCGGCGGGCGCTACGGCTTCGCCATGAACGTGACCGAGCCCTACTGGCTCGCCCCGTTCCTCGCGGGCTACGGCGGCTGGGTGATGTCGGCCGACGGCACGCCGACCCTGGACACGCCGGGCATGACGCAGGCGCTCGAGTACCTCGCGGGGCTCAAGAACCGCGAGGGCATCATGCCCAAGGAGTCCGACTACCAGATCGCCGAGACGCTCTTCAAGGAGGGCAAGGCGGCGATGATCATCAACGGGCCCTGGTCGTGGGCGGGCTATCGCGCGGCCGGTATCGATCTGGGCATCGCCCCGATCTGGACGCTGCCCAACGGCGAGCGCGCGCACCCCATGACGGCGAGCAAGGGCTACTCGATCAACGTCAACGTGAAGGACGACGCGTTGCCGGCCGTGATCGAACTCGTCACCTACCTGACCGGCCCCGAAGCCACGCTCAAGGACGCCACCACGCTCGGCATCCTGCCGAGCCACCGCGACGCGTGGAACGACGCGACGATCCAGAACGATCCGATGCTCAAGGCGTCGCAGGAGGGCTACGCACTCGGCCGCCGCATGCCCGTGCGCCCCGAGATGCGCGTCATCTGGGACACCATGCGACCGGGTCTGCAGAAGGTCATGAACGGCTCGGCGACCGCGGCTGCCGCCGCGAAGGAGATGCAGACGTCGGCCGTCACCCAGATCGCGGGGATGAAGCAGTGAGTCTGCTGCGCGCGCCGAAGCGGTTCCCGTGGTTGCTGCTGGCACCCGCGCTACTGGTGCTGCTCGGCGTCGTGCTGTTCCCCCTGCTCTACAACTTCCATCTCGCGTTCCGGAACATGAGCCTGTACCGGTTCCGCGACCACACGTTCGTGGGTCTGCAGCAGTTCGCGACCATCCTGCGCGAGCCCGTGTTCTACGAGCTGTTGGGCAAGTCGCTCGTCTGGACCGTGGTCAACGTGGTCGGGCACGTGGTCGTGGGCGTGGCGCTGGCGCTGCTGCTGAACGGCCGCGTCGTGGGGCGCACGTGGTTCCGCACGCTGCTCATCCTGCCGTGGGCCATGCCGCAGTACATCTCGGCACTCACCTGGCGCGGCATGTTCAACTACGAGTACGGCGCGGTGAACCTGATCCTGCAGCAGTGGTTCCACCTGCCGCCCGTGCCATGGCTCTCGGACCCGTTCTGGGCGTTCGTGGCGCCGATCCTCACCAACCTGTGGCTGGGCTTCCCGTTCATGATGGTCGTGGCCCTGGGCGGGCTCACCGCCATCCCCCGCGACCAGTACGAGGCGGCCGAACTCGACGGCGCGAGCGGCTGGGACAAGCTGGTGCGCATCACGCTGCCGGGCCTCGCCCCCACGATGACGCCGGCGATCCTGCTGGGCACGGTGTGGACGTTCAACTCCATGCTGGTCGTGTGGTTGGTCTCGAACGGCGGCATGCCGGCCGACCACACGCACATCCTGGTGACGTACATCTACAAGGCGGCGTTCACCTACTCGCGCTATTCCTACGCGGCCGCGCTGTCCGTGGTCGTGTTCGTGCTGCTGCTGGGCTTCGTCCTGTACGTCATGCGACGCACCGGCGACGACGCGGAGGCCCGATGAGCGACCGCATGCGCTGGACGCCCGGACGCGTGCTCGTCCACGCGTTCCTGATCCTGTTCACGTTCGCGACCGTGTACCCGATCCTGCAGATCGTGACCGTGTCGCTGCGGCCCAACGACCAGCTCTACTCGACCTCGCTGGCGCTCCTCCCGAACGGGGCCTCGCTCAACGCCTATCGCGTCATGCTGTTCGAGAAGCCGTTCCTGCGCTGGCTGTTCAACTCGTTCGTGATCTCGGCCGCGGTGACGCTGTTCGGGGTCACGCTCGCGTCGACGGCCGCTTACGCGCTGAGCCGGTTCTCGTTCCGCGGCCGCAACGCCATGATCAGCGTGTTCCTGCTCACGCAGATGTTCCCCGCCACCATGACCATGCTGCCGCTGTACGTCCTGCTGCGCGCCCTGCACCTGTTGGACCAGTTCGCGGGTCTGGCGCTGGCGTACACCGCCACCGCACTGCCGTTCTGCGTCATGACCATGCGCGGCTACTACCGGACGATCCCCGTCGAACTCGAGCAGGCGGCGCTCCTGGACGGCTGCACCCCGTGGCAGGCGTTCACCAAGGTGACGCTGCCGCTCGCGGCGCCCGCGCTCGCGATCACCGCACTGTTCTCGTTCATGGCCGCCTGGAGCGAGTTCATGGTCGCGCGCATCGTCATCTCGCGGCAGCCCATGTACACGCTGCCGCTCGGGCTCGAGAGTCTGGCGGGCCAGTTCCAGACGGAATGGGCCAACTACGCGGCGGGTTCGCTCATCGTGTGCGTGCCGGTGATGGTGCTGTTCGTGGTGCTCAATCGGGCCATCGTGAGCGGCCTGTCCCTGGGCTCCGTGAAGGGCTGACCCGGACGACGCCCGGCAACACGAAGCCCCCGGCGAGTCGCGCTCGCCGGGGGCTCTAACGTTCCAACGACGTCGATCACCGATAGAGCGACTTCACGTTGCCCCAGGTGCTCTTCTTGGCCGACACCGTCTGCAGACAGATCTGGAAGTACTGGTCCCCCGCGATCTGCGACAGGTCCACGACCGACGGCTCGCCCAGATTGCAGGTGCCCGCCGGCAGCGGCGCCGCGAACTGGTTCGAGAAGTAGTCGTGACCGCTGCCGTTGACGGCGGCGAGCACCTTGATGCAGCCGCTCGACGGGCTGCCGATCGCCGACAGCGGGATCGCGTACTCCGCGCCCGTGCTCACGCCCGCGCCGCTGGCGGCCGAGCAGCCACCGCCCACGCCACCGGCGTTGCTGTTGTTGATCGTGATCTCGATGCCGTCCGGGTTCGTGCCGCCCGACAGCGGGCCCGAGGTCGCGGCGGTGTTGCTGCCGAGGTAGTTGCCCGCGCCGCCACCGGCCGTCAGGAGCTCGGCCCAGTTGGCGAACAGACGGTAGCCGCTGCCGTCGTAGCCACCGCTCCAGCCGATGTAGTAATCCGGGCTGAACGCGGCATCGAACTTGAGGCCGGCGAGACGGTTGAGACCGTTGAAGTCGACGTTCGGATTGTCGCTGCGCAGCTGGTTCTGCCCACCCGTCTTGGTGTCGAGGAACAGCTCGAGCTTGTTGAAGTTCGACTCGAGGTTGCCCGCGAGGAACAGGTAGAGCACGCCGCCGCTGATGTAACCGTAGGCGGCATCGAGCTCCGAGCCGTTCGCGTAGTCGGTCAGGCTGATGTTGGCATCCCCGAACTGGGTCTGCGTGGTCTGCGTGGACAGCGCGGCACCGTAGGCCCCGTCGAGCGTGCCGTCGACGGTCGCCGCGAGCGCCGAGCCCGCGAAGGCCAGCAACAGGCCGGTCGCGAGGATCGTGGTCGCATTGCGCATGATGGGGTTCTCCTCGTCCGAAGAAGCGGCCTGCCCACCTCGAGCGGGCCGCCGTGGTCGTACAGCGGTGCGGCATGAACCGGAACGCCGTCCGGGGCACGCGGCCCCGGACGACGCCGGGTGGATCACTGGGTGACGATCAGGCGGCTCGAGACGCGCTCCCCGCCCATGGACAGCTGGTAGACGTACAGGCCGGCTCCGAGGCGGACGCCACGGGAATCACGGCCGTCCCACGCCACGGTGTGCACGCCCGGCGCCAGTTCCATCTCGGCGACGCGCGCCACGCGACGACCGGTGACGTCGTAGACGTCGAGCGCGACGCGTCCCTGACGGTGGAGCTCGAACGAGAACCGCGCCGAGCGGCGGATCGGGTTCGGCATCACCGGACGGAGCACCGCGAACGACGCGGCATCGCCGGGGCGCACGCCCGGGCCCACGCCCGCGAGGTCCGAACAGTAGTCGAACACGTCCTGCAGACGAACGAGCGGCGTGGCCGTCGCCATCGTGACGTCGTTGAGCGTCAGCGTGCGGTTGCCGAAGCCCGCGCACTCGAAGTTACCGAGCGTGAAGTACTTGAACGAGACGTTGAAGCGCGACGAGTCGGGGAACGTCACGGCCTTGGTGAACACGCCGTCGTTGGCGCGGGCGTCGTAACCCGCACCGTCGTCCTTCATGATCACCGCGTCCGTCCCGAAGTCGAGCGGCGCCACGTCACCCCGGATGGACAGCGTGTCCGTGGGGCCCGACGGCGGGTAGAACTGGTCGGCCCGCACCGAGAACACCACGGTGAGCGCCTTGTCCGTGACCTCGCAGCGATCGATGCCGCGCGCGGGCAGCACGATCGGCGTCGTCGTGCTGTAGAGCGCGTCGTTCAGATACACGGTGCGGTTGCCCTGGCCGGCGCACTCGAACGAACCGTTGAAATCGACCTTCCAGCCCACGGTGCGGAACGAGCACTTGGGGAACGTGACGCGGGCCGTGTAGATCTTGTCGCCCGCGACCGCATCCGGCGCGACGCCGTTGTCGAGCATCGCCACGCCGGGCTGGTTGAACGACAGCGGACCGCGATCCCCCAGCAGCGTGATGACGTCGGCGGGACCGGGGTTCCGCAGCGCCGCGTTGACCTTGAAGATCACGTCCACCGCACGCGAGGTGTAGTTCGCGGGGTCGTCGTTGTTCCAGGCGGCCGTGATGCGGGCGGTCGAGCCGCTGTCGCTGGTGAGGTGGAAGAAGCGGTTACCGGCGAGCGACTCGTAGGTGGTGCACTTGTTGCTGAACTTCCACTCGAGATCGGCCTCGCCCTTGCCCGTCGCCCGGTTGAGCGACAGCGAGAACGGCACCGACAGCGTGTAGACCGAGTCCGCGTTGGCGTCGTACATGAGGCCGTTGTCGCAGAGGCCGAACGTGAGCGGCGCGAGGCTACCCTCGACCGCGAACGTGTCGGCGGCCGTGAACGCACCGCTGCACAGGCCCAGCGCGAAGTTGCCGTTGAACTGCAGGTTCTGCAGGAAGAACTGCGCCTTGTTGGTCACGCCGTTCGCCACGATCGTGTTGTTGGCGACGTCCTTCACGTTCGACGCCGTGATCCCGAACGCGGCGGCGTTGGCGGTGATCGGCGTGCTCAGCGTGAGATGCACGATGTCCGGCGCGGCGGCATCACGCACCGCGCTCGTGATCGTGCGCGCGGGCGCCGGACCGGAGTACGCGTAGTTGGCCGCGGTCTGGGCGCTCGTCAGATCGACGGGCTCGCTGAACTTGACGTCCACCTTGGTGGTGAGCAGGCCGAACTGCTTGTTGGCCTGCACCGCGAAGCCCACCGCCTCCGCCGAGAGCAGCGTCGGCGGCGCGTTGTCGGTGGCGTTGAGCACGGTGTAGGTGATCATGCTCGTCATCTGCACCACAGCGGTCGTGTCGTAAGTGGTCGTCGTCGCACGCGACATCTGGACGTTGTCGCTGCTCAGCGCGTCGAGCGGGCCCTTCGTGGGGCTGTCCTGCGTGACCCAGAACTCCAGGTGCATCGCCGTGCCCGCGGGCGCCCCGAGCGTGGCGAGCGGGAGCTTGAACTCCTTGAAGTTGAGCGAGTCCACGATGCCCAGACCGTTGGCACCGGTGCTGTACGAGGGGTTGAACAGGCTCGAGCGGTTCTGCCACGTGCCGAGCGTGTCGCGGTAGATCGCCTCGTAGTTGAACGAGTTGCAGTTCGTCGGCGTCACGTCGTAGAGGTACCAATCCGGCTTGAACGGCACGTTGGCCCAACCGATCTTGCGACCGAAGGCATCCGTGGTGCCGCCGGTCGCGGTGCCGACGTCGATCGCCATACCGAGGTTCATGTCGCAGTAGCACGTCTTCGAGAACTCGATGCCGACGTACAGGAAGTTGGCGTCGTTCGTGACGTACACGCGACCCAGATCCATCGGGTAGATGCCGACGCCGCAGTTGCTCTGCGTGTCCGCTCGATCGTCCTTGAGCAGGTTGCCCGGCAGGAAGTCGTTGACACCGTCCACGACGATGGTCTGCGGCGTCGCGGCCTGCGCCTGAGCGGCGAACGAACACGCCAGCGCGACGAGAAGGAGGGCGAGTAGCCTCTTCATGGATGCGGGTCTCCCGGGGGCCGTGCATGGAACGGAGCATGACGCGACCAGGGCCCGGCCGGGCGCGCATGAGCGAGGAGCAGTGTGCCGGAGGGTGCTACGAACAAAGTCCGCCCCCGATAATAAAGAGGACGAGGACCGGGATTCAATGCCCGATTGCAGGTTCGCATCGGCAACCCGGACCCGCTCGCCCGCCCTTCACGGCGGGCGACGCTGCGACGGACATCGGCTCAAGCCGCGCTGTGGACGCCCCCCGCCCCGCATCCCTCGGTTCCGCCGGCGAGCCCTGTGCGATCCGCGGGGGAGCCCGTCCTTCCGAGCCCGAGGACGTGTTCAGCAGGTCCTTGAATCAACGCAATATCTATGCATTCAAGCAACCTCAGGGCGAGGGCTCAACACGCCATCGGACGCCGGAACACGCGCCGCTCATGGTGAGGTGCGGGAGCCTTGACCCCATCGCGTGACACGGCGAGTATGCGCACCGTCCTGGACTTTGTTCGTCACGTTCCCTCCCCAATCCCGGTGGGCTCCCGTGCGTCTGCGCTCCCTCTGTCTCGCACTGCCGCTCGTCCTCGCGCTGCCCGGCATCGGTCACGCCGTGACCGCGCGCGATCTGTCCGCGCGCATCCGCGTGGACGGCTTCACGACGGACTATCAGACCGACGAGGCCATGTTCGGCTTCAACAACGCCGCCAACGCCCCAGAGGAAGCGCCCGATGATTCGCGCTGGGGCGTGAACGAGGACGTCAACCAGATCCGCATCACCTGGGACGCGCAGTTCCTGTACGTCGCCGGCGAGGGCCGCATCTGGGACAACAACATGGTGCTGCTGTTCGACACCGTGCCCAATCGTGGTCTGACGTCCATGACGCAGCTCAACTCGTGGAAGCGCAACTTCGACTTCGACACCACCGGCACCGCGCAGGGCAAGGGCTTCGCCCCCGACCTGTTCGCGGCCACGTGGGATGGCAACACCTCGCCGCGCCTCATCGTCCAGATCGCGGGCAACCAGGTGGACGATCAGCGCGTCGGCGCCACGTTCAACGCCGCCGCCACCTTCCTGCAGGGGAATCCCGAGCGCGCCATGGAGTTGCGCATCCCCTGGCGCTCGCTGTTCCTGGGCTCGGCCGGCGTGGGCACGCGCGACACGTTCCTCACCGTGGCCGGCGTCGCGGACACCTTCCGCCTGTTCCCGCCGGGGACCAAGATCAAGGTGTGCGCGGTCGTGACCGCCGGCGGCGACGGCACCGGTGGGCCCGATTCGGCCCCGGACAACCTGCGCGGGCACACGGACAACTCGGGCGACCTCGTGTTCCTGGACAACTGGGCGATCCTCGATCTGGACCGCAACAACGACACGGGGCTGAACAACGGTGCGCCCGGCCCCGATGGCGTGGCCGACTGGAACGTCTCGCCCAAGGATCGCATCACGTTCCGGTTCCAGCCGCCCGTCGTGGCGCTGCGCTTCGCGGCGGACCAAGTGCACCTCGATCGCCCCGCGTTCTCACCCGACGCCGGTGACAAGGTGTCGTTCCGGGTCGAACTCGACAAGAAGCTGGATCCCACCGATCCGATCGCCAAGGTGCGGCAGTACAACCTCACCGCGAACGTCTACGACCTGCGCGGAAGGTTCGTGCGTGCGCTGTATCAGGGCCAGACGCGCAACGTCGTGCGCGGCCAGCCCGGGGATTCGTTCTGGGATGCGGCCTCCGAGACCGACCTGCGCGATGCGTGGGACGGCCGTGACGAGCGCGGCCGCATCGTACCGCCCGGCATCTACGTGATCCGCACCGTGATCGAGCCCAATCTGAGCCGTGCGCTCCGTTCCGTGGTGGTGGTGCGATGAAGGCGCTGTCGCGGGCACTCGCGCTGACGCTGCTGTGGGCCGCCACCGCCCACGCCTACTTCGAGGAGGTCGCGGTCGGGGCACGCGGACTCGCCATGGGATTCGGTTCCATCGCGAGCGTGTCCGACGTCTCGGCACACTACTGGAACGCGGCCGCCCTCACCCGCCTCACGCGCGGCGAGGCCTCGGTGGACTACGCCAAGCCCTATGGGCTGGCGGATCTCAACGTCGGTGGCATCGCGGTGGCCGCTCCGGTGGGCCCGGTGAGCCTCGGCGCCGGCTGGCACCATCTGGGGCTGTCGGACAGCTACGCCGAGGACCTGTTCACGCTGGCCGTCGCGCACCGCATGAGCCCGGACTTCATGCCGCACGGCGGGACGTTGTCGGTGGGTCTGGCGGGCAAGGTGGGCCGGATCGGCTTCACGCCGTTCGCCGACCCGTCGGCGCCCGCGACCGCGATCGACTACGGTCGGCAGTCGCGCACCTCGCTCGACGCCTCGCTCCTCTATGAGACGCCGTGGCGCGTGGATCTGGCGTGGGTCGGTCGCGACCTGCTCGAGCCGCGCTACGAGTTCATCCCCGGCACCGGCGGCCAGCGCCTCGCGGCACGCCAGGAACTCGCCGCCTCGGTACGGTGGAACCGTGAATCCACCATCTCGCTGGGCTGGTCGCAGCTGGCGGGTGGACGCACCTCGCTGAGCGCCGGGATCGAGGTGACGTTCTTCAACGTGTTCGCGATCCGTTCGAGCGTCTCGAACCTGTCGAACATCGTGGACACGCAGGGCTCTCCCAACGAACTCGATTTCAACGGCGGCTTCGGCGTCTTCCACCGGGGCTATCACGTGGACGCCACCGCGACCACGGACCACGATCTGGGCGCCTCCTATCGCATCACCCTGCGCGCACCGCTTCCCGGAGGTGACCGTTGATCCGGCGTCGGAAGGCCCTCGCCCTGCTCGCCCTCGCGGTGCTGTCGGCATGGCCGACGGTCGCGCGCGCGGTCACCAAGCTCGAGGGCGAGTACCAGCTCATGGCGGAGATGCGCAAGAACAACCGCGCCTATCCGTGGAACTTCGACTCGAACTCGTACGACAACTTCGACAACGCGCAGTTGCGCCTGTTCACGCAGCCCCGCGGCGGCGTCGAGGCGTTCCTCAAGGTCGAGGCCGAGTGGCATCCCAACGACAACAACGGCGCGCGCCCCGAGTTCCAGTACCGCGAATCGCATCTGCGATTCCGCAAGGAGATGGGCAAGCGCGGCCTCGACGCTTATCTGTTCTCGCGGCAGGACCGCTTCTGGGTGGACTCCTACCTCATCAACATCACCAACGGCCGCGGCGACGGGCAGGGCGTGCGACTCGACACGTGGGGTTTCTTCAAGACCAACGCCACGTTCATCGTCGCGGACCAGTCGAGTCAGTTCAATCCGCAGGACTTCAGCGGCAGCGATCCGGTCATCCCGCGCGACTCGATCGCGGCGCAGCGCGAGCTGCGCACGGACGACATGTACGTCATGCGCCTGCGTCGCAACTTCTTCCGCGACGACCGCCTGCGTTTGGGGATGACCTACAACCGCTTCGAGGGCTGGACCGGCCGCGACAGCATCAGCGGCCCCGCGCCCTGGACGAGCGTGATGGCGATCGATTCGCGCTACCGCTGGGGCCACACCGACCTGTCGCTGGAATACGCCGAGAGCATGCCGACGCTGCACAACGGCAACGGTGTCCGCGGCCCGATCACGATCGGCAAGACCCCGACCCCGTTCCGACTTTCGGACCGCTCGGTGCTGCACGCCGAGATCCGCAGTCTCAAGGTCGGCCACCCGCGCGTCGGCTACCTCAACTTCGCGCCCGGCTGGTGGAGCCGCGGCCCGCGCTACCGCAACGCCCTCGGCGGGCCCACGAGCGACGAGACCGGCTTCATCCTGCAGTCCTACTACATGCTGCCGGAGCGGGCGATCACCTACTCGAACCAGTTCCTCGCGTACTCCAACAAGACGTTCAGCCGCAACGCGACGCGCGAGATGTACAACGAGCTCTACATCGAGTTCGTGAACGGGTTCACGGGCAAGACCTCGTACCGTCGCCGCGACGTCTACTCCCCCAGCGGCGGCATCCTGCGCAAGGAGTCGCACCTGGACTGGTTCAACGAGCTCCAGGTCGAGAGCCGTCTGGCATGGCTGCGCGTGCAGAGCAAGCTGCGCGACATCGGCAAGCCCGAGCGCAAGCAGCTGTTCTCGATCGAGAACTCGCTCAACCTGACGCCCAAGATGAAGGTCTACAACCGCTTCGTGTTCGGCAACGACGCCAGCATCCTGCGCAAGGGGCTGTTCACCCAGCTCCAGTACCGGCCCACGGGGAACATGGAGATGTTCCTGCAGTACGGCCCGGACTACATCGGTGGTGGCTCGACGCCCGTCGACGAGGGCAACCTCAACGGCAACGGCGACCAGTTCGACCAGATCAAATTCATCCTCAAGGGGAACTTCTGATGCGCGCCCACGTCCTCGTCCGTCCGCTCCGTCGTCTCGCGGCGACGCTCTCGGCCGCCCTCGTGGCGCTCGCCCTCGCCTCCCCTGCGCACGCGGCCCCCGAGAAGGCCGCGGGCGGCATCCGCTTCACCTATCGCGACGCCAACGCCGGCAGTGTGGCGTGGGCCGGCGAGTTCAACGGTTGGAACTCGAGCGCGAACCCCATGAAGAAGACGGGGGACCTGTGGAGCGTGACGCTCGCGCTTCCGGCGGGTGAGCACACCTACAAGTTCGTCGTCGACGGCCAGTGGTTCGCCGATCCCGAGAACGGCGCCACCAAGGGCGAGTTCGGCAACAGCGTGGTGACGGTGGACGCCAAGGGCGAACTCGTCACGCAGAAGGCCACCTCGAACACCCCCTACAGCCCCAAGGTGCTCATCGACGGGCGCATCATCGGCCTGTACCAGAGCTTCTACACGCCCGCCTACTCGCGCTACGAACTGCGTCGTCCCGAGATGGACGTGGACCTGGGCTTCGGCGTGCGGTTCTCGGATGCACTCACGGGTCACATGCTCACCAATCTGAATCCGCGCAACGAGACGGGGCAGGACTTCCGCAGCCGCCTCAACTTCAAGCGCGGGAGCCTGACCATGACCACGCCGGGCATGTCCCTGTACGCGTTCGACAGCGAGACGATCGCGGACTGGGACGACCCGTTCCATCTGGTCGGCGCCATCGGACCGTACGCGCGGCCGTTCGGCTACCAGCGCCAGGGGTTCCAGTTCCGCACGCCGCAGGCGGGCTTCGAGACGGAACTGCTCTACACGGACAACTTCGAGGCCGGCGGTACGACGTTCCCCGGCTTCACCGTGACGCGCCAGCCCCTGCCCGACTTCGTGTTCGAGGGGGATGCGACCGCCAAGGCGCTCGCCCTGCTCGCCGCCGAGCGCGGCACGACCGGGTTCCGGCTCGGCACGCAGCAGCTCGCCAAGGTGTCGGCGACCGACTTCGGCGACAACGGTAAGGCGTTCGGGTACGGCGACGGCAACGAGAACACGTTCGCCCTGCGCGTGGCGCGCGACCTCGGTCGCGGCCTGCGCGCGAGCGTGCTGGGGCGCACCGATCGAGGCTTCCAGCTGGGTCGGCTCGTCCTCGCCGAGCCTGTCTCGGACAGCGTCGTCCGCGTGCGCAGCGGCCAGACGACGCAGCAGTGGTACGGCCTCGGCGGCACGCTCCGCTGGCAGCCGTCGAGCACGCTGCGTCTGGACGCCGAAGCGCTGTTCGGCGCGCGTCGCCTGAACCTGGTGAACGGCGCGACCGAGGAGCGCTGGAAGGCGTCCGCGATCGCCGCCACCGGGGCGACGGGCTTCTCGAGTCTCGGCTCGACGCTCGCCGACGGGCAGCACTTCACCACCGATGCGAGCGACAAGCTGCATCTGGGTGCCGCGTGGACGCTGGCGCAGGGCGACATCGGCCTGCGTGCGACGATCGAGCGCGAGACGCACCGCTATCCCGCGTGGGCGCAGTCGCCGATCATCCCGGCGGGCCTGCCGCCCGACGACCATCCGCGCGTGCTCAACGTCGAGTTCCAGCGCGCGCAGGTGGACGACCCGTTCCTGCAGCTCGACAACGCCCGCACGACGTTCACGCTGGGCTGGGATCGCAACTGGCGGTATTACCTCGACCGTGAGGTCAAGACCACGCTCGACCTCGAGGTGACGCACTTCGAGTACGACCCGCGCACCGCGTGGGAGTATCAGATGTGGTTCCCGACCGGGAACTTCTGGCTCGAGAGCGGGCGCTCGCTGGTCGGCCCCGATCGCCTCACCGTGCTCGGACAGTCCGACGTGGTGCGCGTGCGCCCCTCGCTCGAGATCCCGTTCGCGCCCCGTCGCAAGGGCTCGTTCGCCTGGAAGGGCAACTTCACCGGCGTGCATCTGGGCACGCAGCCCCGTTACGCCGAGTCCGTGTTCACGCTGGGCTGGGACCTCAATCGCCCCATCCGCATCGAGCACGACCTGCGTTGGGTCAAGTACGACACGCCCGAGCTGGGGCTGGGACGCGGTTATCTGGACTTCTTCACCGACGCGACCTATCGCTGGGCGCCCGGCATCGAACTGTCGCTGGGCTTCGGCGTGGACCCGAACGTGCTCGACCCGATCACCAACGAGTACGCGCCGCTCGGACGCGAGCGTTACCTCGAGGCGCGCAACGCCAACGGCTTCGTCGCCGAGACCGACTACCTGTCCCTCGCCCCGCAGATCGCCGCCGCCGAGCGCGCACTCATGAACGAGAAGCGCATCCAGATCCAGGCGATCGTCCACTTCTAGTTCTCACGCACCGCCGCCAAGGAGTCCCGACATGCGTCGTCCCCTCGGTCCGATCCTCACCGCGCTCGCGCTGCTGGCGCTGGTCGCGGGCTGCAGCACGCTCAACTTCATCAAGCGCCGCCTCCCGCCGCCGACCGCCGGTCCCGAGGGCGTGACGTTCCGCTTCGAGGCCCCGAGCGCCAAGGTCGTGCAGGTGGCGGGCGACTGGCCGGAGAACAAGTGGCTCGCGGGCCAGGCCCAGACGGGGTCGTTCCTCGTCGGCGAGATGAAGGACGAGGATGGCGACGGCATCTGGACGCGCACCGAGCGGCTCCCGGCGGGGCGTTACCAGTACAAGTTCGTCATCGATCGCGTGAACTGGAAGGAAGACCCGAACAACCCCAACCGCACCAACGACGGCTTCGGCGGCTTCAACTCGCTGCTGGACGTCCGGTGAGGTCGAGTCCGACCATGCGTGCACGTTCGCTGTGGCTCACGCTCCCCCTGCTCGTCGCTCTCGTCGGCTGCGGTCGCAACGAGAAGGGTCAGGTGCTCGTGCCCACCGGGATCCGCCCCGCGCCCGCGGTGCCGACCGGGGGACTCACCGGGGTCGTGGTGTTCGACACGACGGCCTACCCCGGGCTCGACCGCGCCCCGTTCCCGCCCGTGCGCGTCCAGATGACGCAGGGGGGCCTCGTGGTGGCCGAGACCCTCACGACGCCCGGTTCGCCCGCGTTCACGTTCGCCCGCCTCAAGCCCGGCGACTACGGGCTGGTGGCGCGCTCGCACGCGTTCTCGCCGCGCGCGTACGGGCCGTTCCGCGTCGTGGATCGCACGCGGGACGCCGGCGACCTCAAGCTCATCGCCAACACGGCCGACTCGCTCGCCTCGAACGTGTTCGTCATCGGCACCATGCCGGGCTACTCGCCCGACGAGCTCCTCACGTTCACGACGCTGTGCATCGGCACGTCGGCGGGCCTGTGGCGGCTCGACAACGACTACAACCTGTACGCCTCCCCCATGCCGACGATCGCCGCGGGCACCTATCGCCTCAAGTTCGTGACCGACGCCTCCTCGACGATCGGGAACCTGATCGGCTGGGGCGGTGACGGTTCGCAGACGCTGTCCGCGCCGTTCACCGACGCACCGGCCCGCTTCGGCACCACGCCCGCCACCGACCTCGTGGTGCACTTCGCCACGACCGACACGTTCGCGTTCGTCTTCGACGAGCGCCGCCTCAGCATCAGCATCACCGAGTACCACGCCCCCGGCGTCGCGGCCCTGCGTGCCGCCGCACCGGCTCGGTCGATCCCGACCAGGAGACTGCCATGACCCGCGCGTTCCGCTCCCTCGCTCTCGTCGCCCTCCTCCTGCCCGCCCTGGGTTGCGCCGGTGGCTGGCGGAACGGTGTCCCGCCGCAGTGGGCCGGTGACGACGTCGCGTCCCCGACGGCGACCGCGGCAGCCCCTGCCGCTGGCTCGGCGGTGTCCGCCGATGGCGTGACGTTCCGCTACAAGGGCGAGGGCAACGCGGTGAACGTGGCCGGCGAGTTCAACAGCTGGAGCACCAGTGCCGATGCGCTCACCAAGGGCGCCGATGGCACGTGGTCGATCACCAAGAAGCTGTCGCCCGGTCGCTACGCCTACAAGTTCGTCGTGGACGGCTCGAACTGGAAGGAAGACCCCGCCGCCAAGGAGACCGTGGACGACGGCTTCGGCGGCAAGAACGCCATCGTCGTCGTGGGCGGCACCGCCGCTCCCGCCGCGGCCGCGCCCGCAGCCGCCAAGTCGGCGGGCTCCACCGTCACCGGCGACGGCGTGACGTTCCGCTACGCGGGGGCCGCCAACTCGGTGAACCTCGCCGGCGAGTTCAACAGCTGGAGCACCAGCGCCGATGCGCTCACCAAGGGCGCCGATGGCACGTGGTCGATCACCAAGAAGCTGTCGCCCGGTCGCTACGCCTACAAGTTCGTCGTGGACGGCTCGAACTGGAAGGAAGACCCCGCCGCCAAGGAGACCGTGGACGACGGCTTCGGCGGCAAGAACGCCATCGTCGTCGTGGGCGGCACCGCCGCTCCCGCCGCGGCCGCGCCCGCAGCCGCCAAGTCGGCGGGCTCCACCGTCACCGGCGACGGCGTGACGTTCCGCTACGCGGGGGCCGCCAACTCGGTGAACCTCGCCGGCGAGTTCAACAGCTGGAGCACCAGCGCCGATGCGCTCACCAAGGGCGCCGACGGTGTCTGGTCGATCACCAAGAAGCTCGCGCCCGGCCGCTACGCCTATAAGTTCGTGGTGGACGGCTCGAACTGGAAGGAAGACCCCACCGCCAAGGAGACCGTGGACGACGGCTTCGGCGGCAAGAACGCCATCATGGTCGTCGCGGGTACCGCAGGGGCCGGTGCGGCGCCCGTCGCGAGCGCGATCAAGGTCACGGGCAGCCCGCGCGCGCCGCAGATCGCCGCCGCGGGTGTGACGTTCACGTATGCCGGTCCCGGCTCGTCGGTGGCCCTGTGCGGTTCGTTCAACGACTGGGCGATCAACACCGACCCCATGACGCAGCAGTCCGACGGCACCTGGACGGTCACCCGCAAGCTGCCCGCCGGCACGCACACGTACAAGTTCCTCATCGACGGCAAGACCTGGAAGACGGACGTCGCGAACAAGACCACTCAAGAGGACGACTTCGGCGGTCTCAACTCCGTCCTCGTCGTGAAGTGAACCCGGCCCCGGCACCCGCCGGGACCTCCCCGAGCCAGACTCGCCGCCCCCCTGCGAGCAGGAGACGAAGCATGCGGTCCAGCACCCCCAAGCGCCTCGCGCGCCTCGCCCTCGCCCTCGTGCCCGTGCTGCTCGCGTGCATGACGGGCCTCGCTTCGGCGGCCAAGGTCACGTTCCGCTATCAGCCCGTCATCGGCGGCGTGAACGCCGTTTCAGTGGCCGGTAGCTTCAACGGCTGGAACGCGACCGCGAACCCGCTCGCCGATGCCGACAAGGACGGCATCTGGTCGGCCACGTTCGAGTTGCCGGCCGGCCGCATCGAGTACAAGTTCGTCGTCAACGGCGATCAGTGGTTCACCGATGACAACGCCGTCGAGACCTCGTCCGACGGCTTCGGCGGCCAGAACGCCGTCGCCACGCTCAAGGACCAGCCGGTCACGCTGGGCCAGGGCACCACGCTCAAGAAGGCCGATGCGCCCAAGCTGGGCCTGCGCACCGTGACGTTCTCGTTCCGCCCCACGGGTAAGCCCGATGCGCTGTGCGTCGCGGGCACGTTCAACGACTGGACCGTGGGCAAGACGCCCATGAGCGACGCCGATGGCGACGGCGTGTGGACGGCCACCCTGCTGCTCGCGCCGGGGTCGTACCAGTACAAGTTCGTGGTGAACTCCAACGGCTGGACGCAGGACACCGCCGGGCAGGACGCGGAGGCCGAGGACGGCTTCGGCGGCAAGAACTCGATCAAGAACGTGGACGAGCGCTTCGCCGCGATCGAAGTGAAGCGCGGCGACGGCAAGGTCTTCCCCGACGGCGTCGAGCACACGCAGGGCGCGCAGGAACTCAACGCGCTCGGCGGCGGCTTGGTGGAGCTCACCACGCGCGCGCACCTCGACGACGTGACCGGCGTGGACCTGATCTGGTGGGCGCCGGGGGGCACCGAGACGCGCGTGGCGATGACGCCGGTCGAGCGCGATCGCGTGTACGACTACTTCCGCACCGAGGTGAAGCTGCCCGAGGGCGCGCAGTACGTGTTCCAGTATCAGGACGGCACGCCGGGGCCGTGGCTGGGCCCCAAGGGTCTGTCGACGACGCGCGCCAAGGGCGAGGCGTTCACCTACGACAGCAGCCGCTTCCCCGCGTTCGTCACGCCGGACTGGGTCAAGAACGGCATCATCTACCAGATCTTCCCCGACCGGTTCCGCAACGGGAACCCGGCGAACGACCCCGACTTCAAGGAGTGGTACTACGAGGGCAAGCGCACCCTGCCCGCCTCGGGTCGCATCAACACCGACTTCCAGGAGTACTACCACCTCGTGAAGTGGGACGATGTCGCCGCGCTCACGCAGGCGCCGCACACGAACGATCGCCGCGACTGGATGGCCTTCTACGGTGGCGACCTCGAGGGCGTCCGCCAGAAGCTCGATTACCTGCAGTCGCTCGGCGTGACCATCATCTATTTCAATCCGCTGTTCGAGGCCAAGTCGACGCACAAGTACGACGCGGCGGATTACCGCAAGATCGACCCGCACTTCGGCACGAACGAGGAGTTCAAGACGTTCGCGAAGGAGGCCAAGGCGCGCGGCATCCGCATCATCCTCGACATCGTGTTCAACCACAGCGGCAACGCCCACTGGGCGTTCAAGGACGCCGTCGAGAAGGGGCCCGCCTCGCCCTACTACAGCTGGTTCACCTTCAAGCAGTATCCGCTCCCGCAGGGCTGGCCCAACGTGGGCTACGCCTGGAAGCCCGGCGACTACTACAACTGCTGGTGGGGCTTCGGCGATCTGCCCGACCTGAACTTCGACCTGTCGCGCGACGACAAGGCCGAGATCCCGGTCCGCGACGTGAAGGACGCGCAGCCCAACGTCGCACTGGTCAACTACCTGCTCGACGCCACCGAGTACTGGCTCAAGGAGGCCGACGCCGACGGCGTGCGCCTCGACGTGCCGAACGAGGTGCCCTTCTGGTTCTGGAAGCTGTTCAACAAGCGCGTCAAGAAGGTCAAGCCCGACGCCTACATCGTGGGCGAGCTGTGGGGCAACGCCTCGGACTACGTGAAGCCCGGCATGTACGACGCGGTCATGAACTACGCCTTCTTCCGTGACCCGGTGCTCAAGTTCCTGTGCAACGGCCAGGGCACGGCGGCCGAGTTCGATGCGGCGCTCGCCACCGGCCGTCTGACGTACCCGCGCCAGTCGGTCGCGGTGCAGATGAACCTGATCGACAGCCACGACACGGTGCGCTACCTGACGCAGGCGAACGGTGACGTGAGCCGCCTGCTGCTGGCGGCCCTGTTCCAGATGACCTACGTGGGCGCCCCGGCGATCTACTACGGCGATGAGGTCGCGCTCGAGGGTCAGCGCGACCCCGACTGCCGGCGCCCGTTCCCGTGGGACTGGGAGAAGGATCCCAAGCGCGTGGCGGTGCACGCCTACTACACGAAGGCCGCCAACCTGCGCCTGCAGAACGCGGCGCTGCGCACGGGCGAGTTCCGCACCCTCGCCACGCAGGGCCAGACGTTCGCGTTCCTGCGTCGTGACGCGCAGTCGCAGTTCGTCGTGGTGCTCAACGCCGGCCGCGGTCCCGCGCAGGTGAGCTTCGACGCGAGCGTGCTGGGCGGCACGGTCCGCGCGGTGGACGCCCTCGAGGGTGGCGCGGCGCAGTCGTGGAGCGGCACCGTGAAGCTGGACCTCCCGGCGAGCACGGGACGCATCTACCGCATCACGCGCTGAGCGGCTCGAACACACGCGAGGCCCCGCGGGTCACCGACCCGCGGGGCCTTGTCGCGTCCGCCCCCCGGCCCCGGTCACCGAGCCTGCAGCCACTCCAGGACGCGCTCGAGCCGTGCCGCCCACGCGGGCTCCTGATGCCGGGCGCCCTCGACGACCTCGTAATGCAGGTCCCGTCCCTCCCGCCAGCCCGCACCCACGAGCGCGGCCCGCAACGCCTCCGCACTCTCGAGCCACTCGCGATGCCCATCGGCGGTCGGCGTGCTCTCCTCGGTCCCGACGTCGAGCCAGACGCGCAGCGGCCGATGCCCGGTGGCCGTCACGCGCGCGACGATCGCGCGATCGGCCCACCACACGGCCGGCGAGATCACGCCCACCCGGCCGAACACCTCGGGATGCTGCAATCCCAGGTCGAGCGAGACGAGCCCGCCGAGCGACGAACCGATCACCGTACGATCGGCGGCCTGCGTGCGCGTGCGATAGGTGCGATCCAGGAACGGCAACAGTTCCTCGATCAGGAAGCGCGCGTACTCGGCCGACCGACCGCCACCGTATCGGCCGTCCACCTCGAACGTGTAGTCGTCGCGCCGCTGCGGCGAGTTGGCGACCGCCACCACGATGCACGGGGCCATGCGACCGCTGCGGATCAGATGGTCGGCGGTCTCGTCGGCGCCCCACTCCAAGCCCGGCAGGAAACTCGTCGCGCCGTCGAACACGTTCTGCCCGTCGTGGAACAGCACCACGGGGTAACGGCGGCGCGGCTGGGCGTCGTAGCCCGGCGGTAACCACACGAGCACGTCGCGCGCGGACACGAACCGGGACGGGAACGCGGCATGACGGCGGACGTCCCCGGTGATCGTACTGCGGCGCACCACCGGCTTCTCGAGTCCGTCGCGCCATCCGGCGACCACGATCGCGATCGTATCGGCCCCACCGGTGGCGACGGCCTGACGATTGGCGATCTCCTCGCCCGTGGCCGATTTCTCGACCGTGTCCCAGCCGCCCCGGGTCACCTTGAACTGGAACGGGGTCCCCGCGGGCAGCTCGACCTCGCCCACGTGCCGGCCGTCCTCGAGTCGCGTCAGCCGCACGCCGCGGCCGCTCCACATCCCCAGCTCGGTCCGGTCCCCGCAGATCTGCAGCACCGCGTCGGGCGGCGTGCTCGCCGGCACGCGGACCTCGAACCGGACCGCGGCGGCGGCGCCCGACGAGAGGCCCACGACGCCGCAGACCACCGCACCGATCGCCCAACCGTACCTTGCGCGCATGGCGGAGCCCTCCTGTTCGGGTGCACTTGCCGGATTGCCGTATCTTACCGACGCTGAATAGGTTATCGCATCCCTTATGGCCGTGCCCGACCGCGGTCGGCCCTTGCTGCGGACCCGTTCGCATCGCTATCCTTGAAGCCACTCCATGGAGGATGCATGCGCCTGCACCAGAGAATGACCTCGGTCCTCACGGGCCTCCTGCTGTGCCTGTCGGTCGGTTCGTCGTTCGCCGCGTCCGCGGATGGGAACGTCGAGTGGAACGGCCTCTCGCACTACCCCTGGCAGGATCGTCGGCCCCTGTGTCCTGTGAACGGCGAATCGTTCCAGGTGCGCTTCCAGTCGTATCGCAACGACCTCACGTCCGCCTCGGTGCGCCTGATCGTCGGCGCGACCTCCTCCACGATCGCGGCCTCGCGCATCGGCACGCGTGGGCCCTACGACCTGTGGGCCGCGCAGATCCCGGCCACGGCCTCCACCACCGAGCGGTACTGGATCCAGTACACGGACGGCGCCAACAACGCCTACCTGAGCACGAACGGCATCACCGCCACCGTGCCCGCCGATGCCGCAGGCTTCGGCATCAACTTCACGACGTTCGAGCACGCGCCGCCGGGTGCCACCCTCGTCAACGGCGGCGCCGCCGTGTTCAAGGTCTGGGCGCCCGACGTCGCGACGGCTTACGTGCGCGGCGCGTTCAACAACTGGAACACGCTCGCCATGACCAAGACCGGCGAGTGGTTCACCGCGCGCGGGCTCAACGTCACCGACCGCTCGGAGTACAAGTTCTACTTCCCGACGCGCACCGCCGACGGCGGCTACGCGCCGGACCCGATCGCGCGCGCATTCAACGCCCCGGCGGGCTACAACTCGATCGTCGAGAACCCGTTCCGCTACACGTGGACCGACACGAGCTGGACGACGCCGTCGCTCGACCGCATGGTCATCTACCAGATGCACGTGGGCACGTTCGCCGGCCTCAACGACCCGGCGGGCACGACGCCCAACCCGTCGCGCTTCGCCGACGTGACGGCGCGCGTGGCGCACCTCAAGGCGCTCGGCGTGAACGCGGTGCAGCTGTGTCCGATCACCGAGTACCCGTCCAACATCTCGGCCGGCTACAACCCGGTGACGTTCTTCGCGCCCGAGGGCAGCTACGGCACGCCGGACGAGTTCAAGGCCATGGTGAACACGCTCCACCGCAACGGCATCGCGGTGCTGCTCGACCTCGTCTGGAACCACTACTCGCCGACCGACAACTACCTGTGGAACTACGACGGTACGCAGTCGTGGTTCTGCACGCCGGACGCCTCGACGCCCTGGGGTTCGCAGCCCAACTTCAGCCGCCCCGCCGTCGCCGAGCAGATCGCGCACAGCGCGCACGTCTGGATGAACGAGTACCACCTCGACGGCTTCCGCATGGACGGCACCGCGTTCATGAAGGTCGGCCCCAACGTCTCGTCGGGCTGGTCCATCATGCAGCGGTTCAACAACGAGAAGAACCAGCGCTTCGTGGACAAGGTCACGATCGCCGAGAACCTGCCCACCGAAGCCGCCGTCTCGACGCCCACGAGCCTGGGCGGCGCCGGCTTCGACAGCCAGTACAGCATGCAGTTCCGCGACAACATCCGGAACGCCGTGTTCGCGGCCGCCTTCGGCGATCCGAGCATGAACGACGTCCGCACCGCGCTCCTGGGTGCCGGGTACTACGTGCAGCAGCAGCGCGCGTACCACTACGTGCAGTTGCACGACGAGGCGTGGCCGTCCACCGGTGGCCAGCGCCTGTGCAAGACCATCGACTCGACCGCACCGCACGACGACGTCTGGGCGCGCGGCCGCACGCTGCTGGCGCTCGGCACCACGCTCACCTCGATGGGCGTGCCGGCCATGCTGCAGGGCGACGAATGGCTCGAGTCCAACCCGTTCAACCCCGCCCCCGACAACACCGGCCGTCTCGACTGGTCCAAGAAGACGGGCACCGTGGGCGCGGGCGTGTACGCGTTCTTCAGCCGCCTCATCTCGCTGCGCACGTCGCTCGCGCCGCTGTTCGCGAACAGTGCGACGCACGTGTTCCACGTCAACGAGGCCGGCAACGTCATCGGCTGGCGCCGCACGGACGGGAGCGGCAACCCGATCGTGATCCTGGCCAACTGGTCGAACACCGACTACCCCATCTACCAGATCGGTATGCCGCAGGGCGGCACGTGGACCGAACTGGTGAACAGCCAGGACACGCGCTACGGCGGTTCGGGTCCGTCCAACGCCGGCACGCTGCTCGCCAACGGCGGTGCGTACGACGGCTTCAATCAGTCGATCACGCTCAAGGTGCCGAAGATGGCGTTCATCGTGCTCGCTCCGAACTCGTTCGTCGGTGTCGCGCCCCCGGCCCCGCGGGCGTCCACGCTCGCGCTGGCCGCGCCGTGGCCCAACCCGACGAACCGCGCCTCGGCGCTGTCGTTCACGCTCCCGACCCGCGCGGCGGTCCGCCTGTCGGTGCACGACGTGTCCGGCCGTGAGGTCGCGGTGGTCGCGGACGGCGTGTACGAGAGCGGCGACCACCTGCTGGCGTGGGACGGCCGCGACGGCCGCGGTCACACGAGCGCCCCGGGCCTTTACTTCGTGCAGCTGCGCACCCCCGAGGGCCTGCGTACCGCCCGGCTCGTTCGCCTCTGACGTCACCGCATCACGGAACGGCCCCCGTCGGGATCCCGACGGGGGCCGTCCTGTTTCCTCTGGGCCGCGGTCTGAACGCGCCAGCACGCCCGCAGGCGCGCCGACGGGGCCTCAGCCGGGCAGCCGGCCGGTATCGGCCGTCAGAGCCCGCAGACGGGCCGCCAGAGGCCCTGTGGGCGCCCCCGGAGCCATGCGCCAGACCCAGTTGCCCTCGGCCACCCCGGGCACGTTGAGCCGGGCTTCCGGGCCCAGCCCGAGCAGGTCCTGCATCGAGGCGATCGCGGTGCGGGCGGTACTGCCCCAGGCCATGCGCACGAGGGCCTCCTCGGGACGGCGCACGTCCCCACCCGCCACACGTACGAACCGCTCCCGCACCTCGCGCGACAGCCCCCTCACCCAACCGCGCGAGGTGTCGTTGTCGTGCGTGCCCGGATAGACCACGGCATCGAGCGGATGGTGATGCGGCAGGTCGGGATGGTCGGGGTCGTAGAACGCGTTGTGCAGCAGCTTCATGCCGGGCAACCCGAAATCCTCGCGCAGACGCACCACCTCGCGCGTCACGTTGCCCAGGTCCTCGGCGATGAGCGGCAGCGGCCCGAGCGCACGACGTACCGCGGTGAGCAGTTCACGACCCGGCGTGGGCCGCCAACGACCGATCCGCGCCGAGGTCGCATCGCCGGGGATCTCGTAGGCGTGGACGAACCCCACGAAATGATCGATGCGCAACGCATCGAAGCGCTCGAGCGCCAAACGCACGCGTTCGATCCACCAGTGGAACCGCTCGCGCCGATGCGCGGCCCAGGCGTAGTGCGGATGCCCCCAGAGCTGGCCGTCGGCCGAGAAGCAGTCCGGCGGCACCCCGGTCACCACGCGCGGTCGCCCTCCCTTGCCCAGCCGGAACAGTTCGGGGCGGTCCTGCACGTCGGCGGAATCCTGCGTGACGAAGATCGGCAGATCCCCGACCAGATGCACGCCCTGCAGCCCGGCGTGCACGCGCAGGCGCTCCCATTGCGTGGCGAACACGTACTGCACGAACGCCTGCAGCGCCTCGGAGCCGCCGTGACGCTGGGCCGAGAAGCGCGACCAACCCGGCAGCCACGAGGCGTGCGTGCGGGTGAACGCACGGTAGGTCCGCGACGAGGGGCCGCCCTTGCGCTCGAACCGCTCGTGCGCTTCGGTGAAGCGGGCCCACTTGAAGGCTCGCGCGGCCGCATAGCGCACCGGGCCGCGGCCGAACGCGACCGGCGCCGCGAGGCGCGCCCGCGGCAGCAGGCCGTCGTCGGCGAGCCATTCGAGGCTCACGAACAACGGCTCGCCGGCGAAGCTGCTGGTGGCCGAGTACGGACTCTCGCCGCCCCCGACGGGTCCGATCGGCAGCATCTGCCAGAGCGACAGCCCCGCCGTCGCGCACCAGTCGACGAAGCGCAGCGCCTCGGGCCCGAGCCCCCCGATCCCGTGCGGGCCGGGCAGACTCGACAGGTGGAGCAGCACGCCCGCACGACGACGATCGAACAACCCGGGTGGACGGCTCATCGCTCGCCGCCGCGATGCCAGACGCGGCCGGTGATCGGTCCCACGACGACGTCGGGGAAGCGATCGACCATGCCGGCGGGCTCCTCGCCGAACACCGGCGTCCACCCGCCCCCGAGTTCGATGGGCAGCGGCACGCGCTGCGCGCGCTCGGCCATGCTGGTGACGACCAGGAGTTCCTCGCCCTGCGACTCGCGGACGAAGGCCCACACGTCCAGCACGTCGTCCACGAACACCGTGCGGAAGCTGCCGATGCGCAGCGCGGGATGCGCGTTGCGCAGGGCGATGACGCGGCGGTACCACGCGAGCAGGTCGGGCATGATCGCGTTGTCCGGCGCGTCGCCGTAGGGCTCGAGTTCCGGCCACAGCATGGGACGGCGATTGTGCGGATCGTTGGCGCCCCACATGCCGACCTCGGTGCCGTACCAGATCATGGGCGCACCCACGTAGGTCATCTGGATGAGCGCCGCGAGCCGCAGCCGTCGGTACTCCTCGGGTCCGGGCTTGGCCCCGACGTATTCGGGCGTGTCCTGCACGCGATTGAGCTTGTTGTACACGCGGTCGGGATTGCGCGCCATGCTCACCGCGCGATCGGTGTCATGACTGTCGAGCAGATTCTGCATCACGTAAGTGGACTCGCTCGGATGCCGGTCGCGCACCTCGTGCAGTCGCCGGTCGAACTCGCGCGCCCGGATGCGCAGACGACGGTCGAACACCCACGCCACGACCGGCGTGGCGAACTCGTAGTTCATGACCGCGTCGAAGGCGTCGCCCTGCAGCCACGGCTGCGCCGGGGTCCAGATCTCGCCGGTGATGTAGGCCTCCGGATTGATGGACTTCACGAGTCGACGCCACTCCTGCCAGAACGCGATCGGGACCTCGTTGGGCACGTCCAGACGCCACCCGTCGATGCCATCCGACGGATCGCCATCCCCGTCGGGATCCATCCAGCGCCGGGTCACGTCGAACACGTGCTGACGCAGGCTCGCACTGGCGAGGCCGTGCTCCTCGTCCTTGGCGAACTGCGGCAGCGAGCCGTGCCCGAACCAGCCGCGATAGCGGAACGGCTCCCACGACTCGATCTCGAACCAATCCGCGTAGCGGCTGGCGGGGCCCTTCTCGCGCACGTCCCGGAACGCCGGGTGCGCGGTCCCGACGTGGTTGAACACCCCGTCGAGGATCACGCGGAAGCCGGCGCGCTTGGCGTCGCGCAGCACCTCGAGGAACAACCGGTCGTTCGCATCGAATCGCCACGTCGATGGATCGAGCAGGTCCTCGACCGCCTCGTTCGCCGCATAGGGCGCGCCGGTGCCATAGCGCTCGTCGATGTGCAGGTAGTTCGTGGCGTTGTATTTGTGCGGGCTCTCGGCCTGGAACACGGGCAGCAGGTAGAGCGCGTTCACCCCGAGCTCGCGCAGGTACGGGAACGCCTCACGCAACCCCGCGAGGTCGCCGCCCAACTGCCGCTCCCAGATCCAGCCGCGATACGGATCGCGCGGGTCGGCGGCCTCCCACGGGCTCGGCTCGTCCCACGCCTGACGCCAGTCGCGCACGTGTGCGCGCGGCGGAGCGCCGGCACCGCGGCGGAATCGGTCCACCATGATCTGGTACCAGACCGCGTGCTTGGCCCATTCGGGCGTGGCGAAGCCGGGAACCTCGCGCGCCTCGAGTCGCGAGGCGTGATCGAACGCGTCCATGCGCTCGCGACCTCCTAGAACTCGGGTCCGATGCTGAAGTGCCAGCGCGGACGGCGCGCATCCTGCAGGTCGCTCGCCCAGGCGACGTCGAGCTTCATGGGCAGGCCGAACAACCACGAGCGGATGCCGGTGCCGAAGCTGAAGTACGGGTCCTGCAGACGGCGGCCGTTGCGATTCACCCAGAACCTCGGACTCTCCCCGCGGTCCCAGATCGCCCCGAGATCCGCGAACAGCGCGCCACGCAGACGCAGCGTGCCGAGCGGCAGCGGGCCCACGATGCCCAGCTGGTCGATGAACGGGAAGCGAAGCTCGACGTTGCCCATGAGCAGGCGCGTCCCGATGAGGTCGAAATCGCGGTACCCCCGGATCGTCGAGTACCCGCCCACGCGGAAGGCCTGCGCGTCACGGCCCGTGCTCACCCCCGCCAAGGTCCGCACGCCGAGCGAGTAACCGTGCGTCAGATCGACGTAGCGGCGGCGGTCGAACGTGACCGTGTGGTACGCGAGGCTCTTGGGGAACAGCGCGAACGCCGGGCTGTACGTGAGGTTCCAACGGCCCCCGTTGACGGGGCCGAACTCGCCGAAGAGGGAGTTGTCACCGACCAGCGACACGGACGGGGACGACACGGCCCGATAGTCGCGCGTCGTGCGCACGAAATCGCCGTTCGGACGCTCCTCGTAGAACTGCAGGTCCACGAACATCTGCGTGAACTGCATCTCGACGCGACGGAAGCGATCGAACGGATGGCTCAGGCCCCCGAGCGCGCCGAAGGACCGCTCCGAGAACAGCTTGGCGCCCGAGAGCTGCTCGCCGAGCGTGGTGACGCGCGACTGGTAGTAGTTCTTGAGGTGGAACGCGCCCACGCTCCAGTCGGTGCGGCGAGGCAGCACACTGTAGATGCCGATCACGTTGGCGTCGGAGATCGAGTTGGAGAACACGTCGCCGGCCAGATACAGGCTGTGGTCACCCAGGAAATCGCTGAACACCAACTGCGTCGAACCCGCGAATCCGAAGCTGCTCGCGGCGATCGCGCCGACCTGCACCGCTTCGGGCGCGAGCCTCCACCGGTAGGGCCGCGGCTCCTGTCCGAGGACGGAATCCGAGAGCGCGAACGCGCCCCCGCGATCGAGCAGGGGCGTGAGCACGGGCTCCGCCGCACGCGCCGTGTCCGCACCCACGTCGGCGAGGGGCTGCGGATAGCCGCCGCGCGAGCCCCACAGCGGCATCTCGCCCAGCATCGGATCCGCGCCGCGCCCGGCGCGTCCTCGACGCCCGCCCATCGCGGTGGTCGTGTCCGGCGTGGTGGTCGAATCGGGCCAATTACCCAGGAGCGCCCCGCGACCGCGAGCCTCGTGGGCGACCCGTTCGACCTCGAGCGGCGCGACGGCGAGCGGGGTCACGGCCATGGGAACGTGCTGCTTGAGGCGCTGCAGCATGCTCGAGGAGGTGAGCGGCTCCTGCACCGCGAACAGGTCGTAGCCGCCGCGATCGAAGGCCGCGAACACGAGCCGGTCGTTGCGCCGCGACCACGACAGCGACATGACGCCGCCGGTCAGGTCGGTCAGCTGCGTGATCGTGCTGTCGTCGAGGTCGTAGAGCGCGAGGTTCGAGGCGCCCGACGCGTCGGTGATGAACGCCAACTTGCGGCCATCCGGCGACCACGCCGGCGCGTGGTCCTCCCCGAAGGTGTCGAGGATGAAGTGGATCTCGCGCGAGGCCACGTCCATCGAATACAGACCGTAGCGTCCGAACCCGTCGCGGCGCTTGAGGGGTTCCAGCACCACCGGGGCCAGCCGATCCGAGGCGAACGCCAGCTGGCGGCCGTCCGGCGACCACGTGGGTTCCTTCTCGTCCCAGGCGTCGTTCGTCAGCCGCTCGACCCGGCTCGTCTTGGCATCCACCAGATACAGGTCGGAGCGCCCGCCCGAAAGGCCCGACACGACGATGGAGTCCGACACCGGCGACCAGGCCGGGAACGACAGTTCGGACGCCGGGATCTCGAACTGCTGGAGCAGACGACCATCGTCGGCGTCCACCACGTAGAGGCGGTCCCGTCCCCCGCTCGAGGCCACGAGCGCCAGACGATCGCCCTCGGGCGACCATGCGATCGAGGTGCGCAGCAGCGGGATGGCCTCGAACATGACGTTGCGCTCGGCACGCAGGACGCGCTTGAGCACCCGGCCGTCGAAGGCCGACATCACGTACACGTCGTTGTACTGCCGGCGATCGCTGAAGTAGGCGACGCGGTCGCCGTCCGGCGAGATCGAGGGCCAGAAGTTGAGCACGCTCTCGTCCCGACGATGATCGGTGAGCCGGCGTGCGAACCGCTCCGGGTGGTCGAGGTGCGCCACCGTGGGCCAATAGGTCTTGCGCAGGTGTTCGCGCCACTGCTCGTCGAAGCGCCGCGTCGACATGCCATAGGTGCGCTGGAAGGCGCGCTCGAAGTTGCGCTGCTGCCGCACGCGCTTGAGCACCTCGCGGAAGCGGTCCTCGCCATAGCGTTCGATCAGGTGCTGGAGGGCGGACTGGCCCATCTTGTAGACGAGGTAACCGCCCGCGTACTCGAGCGGCGGCAGATACCCCGTCAGGGTGCCATCGCGCACGTACATCTCGGCGTTCGGCTCCATGCCGAGCGAGAAGTACTCGGCCATGCCCTCGGCGAACCAGAGCGGCACCCCGAACAAGCCCTGCCCCGAGAGCAGCGAGACCCCGGGGGAGTTGTAGAAGATGTCGAACTGGAACGCGTGCACGAGTTCGTGCACGAGGACGTGGCGGAAGTCCTCGTAGGATCCCGAGAACGGCACCACGACCCGGTCGCGCAGGGCCTCCGTGAAGCCGCCCGTGGAGCCATCGATGAGTTCGCTGGTGATGTTGGTCTGCGCGAACTCCTGGTGCGAGGCGTACAGGATGATCGGGATGCGCTTGCTGAGGCGGTGCCCGGTGCGGGTCTGGAACAGCGCCTGGGTCTTCTCGGACAGATCCAGCGTGCGCATGGCCAGACTGTCGGCACCGGCGTCGAAGAACACCTCGAAGTGATCCGAGCGGATCGTCTTCCAGTCGTGGTCCCGGTACTGGACCTTGTTCTGGCCGAAGTACTGGGCATGGGCGACCGTCGCCAGACACGAGCACAGCAGCGCCCCCACCAACCGCATGGCGCTCCACCCTCGACGTGACATCCCGCAGGTCCTTTCTTCCCGGTCCACCACGACCCTCGCGACTCCACCAGTCTACACCGTCGAGGTGGCGGTCGTTCCCGCTGTCCCCGACTCAGTACTCCCAGCGCGCCTTGAGATTGACGTTGTAATCGGTGTTGATGGGCGTCGGCCCACCCTGCCCGATGTGTCGCCGCGAGACACCGCTCGTGAAGTAGATGAAGCGATTGAGGCGGTACTCCGCCTCGATGTTCTGGTCGAACAGGTCGGTCGGATCGACACGCCCGTAATTGACCGGGCGCTCGTTCATGGGCAGTCGCTGCCGGTACCGGAACGCGAGGTTGTTGGTGACCTGCGAACCCACTCCGACGACGATGCCGCCCTCGCCGGTGAGCAGGCCACCGCGATCGCGGCGCAGCTCCCACTCGTCGATGGCACCGCGGAAGAACTGCGACAGGCTGGCGCTCAGCTGCGCGTTGAGCTGCCGGGTGACGTAGTTGTCGAGCGGACTCGAGACGGAGACGCGATCCTGCTCGTCGGTGACCGCACCGCGCGTGATGGCCGCGAGGATGGTCCGCTGGTCCGAGTTGGCGGAACTCGTGAGCAGGATGACCGGCTTGCTCGCCCGTCCCGTGAGCTGGGCGGTGATCGTCTCGAGCGGCGCGCCCGGCGCCGACGGCAGGCGCGTCTCGGCCGCGATGTCCACGAGCGGATCGACCCCCTGCTGGTTGTCGAACACGAGGTCGGCCCGCGACATGCGGAAGCGACTGCCCAGGAACCAGTACTGCCCGCGCAGCAGGTGCATCTCGCCGTAGATGAGCAGCGAGTCGGCCGTCTGCTGCAGATCGACGTCGCAGTCGAACTCCATGTCGGCATCCTGCGTGCGCCAGCGCATGTTGCTCTTGGCATCGGCCTTGATGCGATAGGTCCAGAACAGCGGCTGCGTCGTGGCGGCGCGACGCTGAACCTCGCTCTGGTTGGCGAAGTCGAACTCGACGACGCCCTTCTTGAGCCGGGCGCGCCCGGTCACGTAAGGCGCCGGCTCGCCGGCCAGCTTGGGACCGTCGCTCACCACGAAGTCGCCATCGAAGAGCACGGCGTACATGCCCTCCTCGGACGCGGCGAAGTTGCGCATACCGAGATCGAAGCGGTAGTTGCGCGGCAGCGCGCCCTCGAGGTTGACGACCCCGCGCGACCACAGCCGACCGGTGCGCCCCTGACGCGCCGAGAGCGTGTCGAGCGTGATGCGGTCCTGATCGAAGTGCAGATCGGCGTACAGCCCCTCGATGACCTCGCTGCGATTGACCGGCCGCACGACGCCGTCCCGGATGCGTCCCTTGCCGGCGAGCCGGGGGGCCCGTGCCGTGCCCCCCACTTCGGCCGCGAGCTCGAAGCGTCCGCGCGCGTACTGCAGCTGCGGCACCATCATGGGCAGCACCTTGAGATCGCCCGACGGGATGTCGACACGCCCCCGCAGCGGCTCATCGGGCACGACCGTCTCGCGACCGAGCGCGATCCGCAGCGGCACCGACAGGTTCGCGCGCGACTCCACGTCACGCATGCGCGCACGGGCGTCCTGCACCTCGAGCCGCCCGTCCTCGTAGTGCGCCTTCACGGTCAGGTAATCGGTGCGGATGTCGCGCCAGCCGAACTGATCGGCCTGGGTGCGCACCTCGACGATCGGGGCCGACGGTCGCCCGGACAACGCGATCGAACCGAACAGGTTCCCATCCCAGCCCTTCGCCTCGGCCACGATCCCGGTGATGCGGCCGAGCGGCAGGGCATCCGCGGTCGCCTGCCCCCGCCATTCCCCCGCGTCCTGCAACCAACGCACGACCGCGGTCGGCGAGAGCGAGTCCGGGAACGCGTGGCCCGCGCGGTCCACGAGCAACGAGGCACGTACGGTCCCCCGGCCCAGACGGAACACGCCATCCTCGAGCTCCAGACGATGCGGCCCGCCGTGCAGCGTCAGCGCCAGGGAGTCCGCGACGTGCCCCCCGAACGCGGGCGCGTGCGTGCGGGCCTCGAAACGCCAATCGGGACGCCCCGAACGCCCGGTCACGGTCAGGTCCACGTCGGCCCGTCCGCCGAGGCCGAGTTCCGGATCCATGCCGACGCGCGATAGATCGAGCCCGCGCCCGGTGAAGCGGAAGTCGTAGGGACCGCCGGGAGCCGCCCAGCGCCCGTGGGCCTCGATGCGGGCGCCACGGTCCTCGGCGATGACGCGCTCCATGATCGTCCCCTGCGCATCGCCGGCCAGACGCAGCGGCGGATCGGCCACGAAATGGAACTGCCGGCTCGAGAGTTCGGCGTGGCTCAGCGTCATGGCCCAGTTCTTCTCGTCGTAGGTCGCCACGCCGCGCAGCACCACGGTGGTGTCCCCGGCCTCGACGGTGAGCGGCTCGAAACGCACGAGCTGCTCGCCGAGCACGATGGGACCGGACGCGCGATCGAGATGGAGCCCGGTGAAGAACCCGTCCTCGACCGAGGCATCGGCCGCGAGATCGGGGGTCGGCAACATGCGCCCCTCGAGGTTCGCCAGCGACCAACGCGCGAACGACGCCGACGCCCAATGCGTCCCACGGCCCTCGAGATCGCCGGTGACGCGCAGCTGCCCGTCGCGGTCCTCGATCGTGCCCTCGCCGCGCTCGAGCATGCCCGTGAGCCCGGTCGCACGACCGTCCGGCCACTCCTCGAGAGGCAGTTCGCGGATCGTGTAGACACCACCCCAGCCCTTGGCATGGCTGCCACCGCGCAACGTGAAGCGCCCGCCTCGCCGCAGCCCCACGACCTGGAACGAATCGGCCTTCGAGGGCGGCAGGTCCACGCGCACCATGGCACTGTCCACGCGCCAACCCATGAGTTCGGACGGTCCGAGTTCGGCCACGAGCAGACCCACCGCACGATCCTTCACGCGCGTGTCCTCGGTGTAACGCACCTGCCCGTTCAGACTGCCGGCCGGCCAACCGTCGAGATGCAGGAGGTGCCAATCCGAGGGATCGGCGTCCTCGACCGCGGCCCGGATCTCCCACCCCGACTCGGCCCAGCGCAGCGAACCACGCACGTCGCCGGCATCGGACCGCGCCAGCAGCGAATCCAGCCGCAGCTCGCCGTGCGCCCACGACGCGAGCCCCGACCCCTCGGCGGGCAGACCGTCCCACGAGAGCGTCGTGCGGAAGCGACCGGTCCAGTCCTCGTCGCCCTTCGCGTCGACCACGAACGCGCCCTCGCCCGGCACGGCGAAGGTCTTGTTGTCGAACACCTCGGCGAGCCACGCGAAACGGACCCGCCCCAGGGTCAGGTGGACGTGCTTGATCGAATCGGCATGGGCCCACGAGGCCTCGGCGCGCAACTCGACGTCCCCCGTGCGCAGTTCCCCGACCCGCAGGCGCACGCCCTTGCGATCGGCGACCAGATCGGCGTTCAACTCCTGCAGCCGGGTGTGCCACGGACCCTGCTGATAACGCATGTGCTGCAGGCTGATCCGCGTCTCACTGCCCGTGTTGGCGATGACGTCGAACTCCACCCCGCGCACCGTGTCGCAGGGCGAGGGCGCGATGAGTTCCGCCCCGCGCACGTGCAGACGCACCTGCAGCGCACGGGCGGGCTGCGCCGAGGGCGCACGCTCGGCGCCATGCCAGCTGGGCAGACGCCAGCCCCCGTCCGGGCCGCGAAGCTGCACGCGGGGTCGCTCGAGCACGACCTCGAGGCTGCCGTCGCCCCCGGTGATCAGGCTCCACGCCGAGTAGTTGACCCGCATCTCGGTCGCGGCCAGCAGCGGCGAGCCATCGGTGAACCGCACGCGCGGCTCGATCGCACGGAAGCCCGTGAACGGGTTGCCGCGGATGTCCCGCAGGTCGAGCACGACGTCGCTGTGATCCTTGAGCGTGCGATTGAGCAGCAGCGTGATCTCGCGCGCCACGAGCTCGGTGCGGTTCATGAAGTACAGGACCGTGCTCACGAGCGCCAGCAGGAGCACACCGGCGGTGATGAGTCCCGCGAGTCGGAACAACTTCCCGACCGTCCAGCGAATGGGCTGCGGGACGTGTTCGACCGCCTCCGTGATCTCCTCGCGCAACGTCTCGACGACCCCGTGGGGCTCGTCGTTCGGCGCGGGATCCGGGTTCGGATTCGGGTTCGGGGTCGGGGTCGGGGTGTCGTCGCTCATGTCAGAAGCTCGGGCCGATGGCGAACTGGTACACGAACGGCTGGCGGCGGCCGAACACCTTGCCGCTCGAGAACTCGGGGTGCTGGCTCCACGCGAGATCCATGCGCAGCGGTCCGAACGGCAGCATGAATCGCGCACCGACACCGTAGCTGTAGCGCAGATCGCCGGGGCGCCCACGACGCGCGTCCCACGGGGCGACGAAGTTCGAGAGCCGCACCTGCGTCGGCCGCGACCAGACGTTACCGGCGTCGACGAACGCCTCGAGGCCGAGCGGGCCGCGCAAGGGGATGCGCCATTCGAGGTTCGCGAGCAGCATCGCGAGACCACCGTCACCGGTGATCGAGTTCTCACCGAAGCCGCGCAGACTGTTCACGCCGCCCACGAAGAACCGACGTTCCTTGGGGACGCGCGCCACCTGCGCGTCCACCGCACCGGGCGAGAACGCCTCCGACGGCGTGCCGACCGGCGACATGACGCCGCCCATGAAACGGAACGCCCACTGCGTGCCGTTGGACCGCGGGCTGTACCAGCTCGAGACGAATTGGATCTTCTGGTAGCTGCTCGCCCCACGCAGCGGACCACCCGCGACCTCGCCGAGCAGCGTCTGGATCGAACCCCGATTGGGGGTGACCCGGTCGTCGCGGGTGTCACGCGTCAGCGCCAGCCCGACCGCGTTGTCGAAGTAGCTGGGCAGCACCTGCGCCAGCGAATCGCGCGTGGCCTCGTCGGTGTCCAGGAAGATGTCGTAGCTCTGATGCACCTGCGCGAAGTGACCGGTCACGCTGCCGCGGAACAACCGCGAGAACTCGCGCACGAGCGCCAGTTCGACGCCACGGCTGTCGCGGCGGTGCAGGAAACGGAAATCGCGATCATCGTTGGACTGCTCGTAGAACAGGGACGCCTGCCCCTGCAGCCGGAGTCCCAACAGCCACGGCTCGACCAGATTGGCGCTCGTGCGCAGCGTACGCGTGCGCAGCACCTTGACGTCGGAGGTGGCGTCGCGCCGCTGGCGATCGATCGACAACTCGCCCGCGAGCGACCCCCGCAGGGCGCGCGTGTCGAGGTTGCGATGTCCCCACTCACCGGTGAATCGGAACAGCTCGGCCGTGCCCGATCCGATGCCCAGGTCCACCCAACGCGGCCGCCGTTCGGCGACACGCAGCGCCAGACCCAACGTGGCCTCCGTCGTGTCGGGCACGGTCGAGACCTGCACCTGACTGTAGAGCCCGGTGTCGTAGAGGCGCTGCACCGACTCCTCGAGTCGGGTGCGGCGATACAGATCGCCGGTGTGGAACAGGAGTTCGCGCCGCGCGAGCGATTCACGCAACGACCCGTTGCTCTCGATGTCGATGCGGCCGATGCGGTACCGGGGCCCCTCCGTGATGAGGTAGCGGACCGCGACCTGCGTCGAATCCGAATCGCCGCGGGCCGCGGTCGGTGCCGTGTGCGGGCGACGTCCGCGCTCCTGGTACATCGAGCTCAGACGCAGCGTGTCGAGCGGTAGGAACGCGGGGTCGAACGGCTCCCCCACGCGCGCGAGCAGGACGCGACGCAGCTCGCGGTCGTGGAACTCGGTCACGCCGTCGAGCGCCACCGAGGCGATGCGGGACCTCGGGCCCTCGTCGACGACGAACACGATGCGCACGGCCTCGGGGTCACGCGTGGTCTCGAACCGCCAGCTCGCGCGGGCATCGAGGAAACCGTAGTGCCGATAGGTCGCCACGATCGTCGCCGTGTCGGCACGCAGGTAGTCGAGCCGCAGCGAGGGGCGCCCCACCCACGGCAGACGCGACGGACGGCGCGTCTTGAGGTTCGCCGCGCGCAGGTCCTTGACGCGCAGGTGTCGCACGCCCTCGAAGCGCACCCCCGCGATCACGCGCAACTGATCCGGCAGTTCCCCGCCGCCCTGTGCGGACGCGATCCCGGGGAACAGCAGGGCGAGTGCGAGGATCAGGGCCCCGAGCAGGACCCCGATGCGATCAGTGGGACGGTGGCGCAACCGTGGTGCTCTCCCGGGGGGCCTGCTCGACCGCACGCGCGCGCAGGATCGGACGCAGGATGTCCTGCGAGACGATGAAGAGGAACAACGACCCGACCAGCACCAACCCCACCTTCTGGAAGTTGATGTAGGCGTTGCCCGAGACCGGACGACGACGGATGCCCTCGAGGCAGGCCAGCACCACGTGACCGCCGTCGAGCAGCGGCACCGGCAGCAGATTGAAGGCCATGATGGCGAGGTTGATCATGGCGAGGAACCACAGCCAGCTGTCGAGCCCCTGCTTGGCGGACTCGCGCGCCATCTGCGCGATCAGGATGGGACCGCCGACGGCGCCCTTGTAGTAGAGCGGTCGCGTCAGGGTGAGACCGAGGTTCTTGAACACGGTGACGACCATGCTGCCGATCTGCGGGAACGACGACGAGAAGGCGCGCGGGAACGACATGCGCTCGGTGTAGACCATCTCGCGCGGCGCCATGACGCCGATCGCTCCGTCGGGGCTGTCGGGCTGCTCGGGATCGGCGCGCATGGGCGTGATCGCGAGATCGAAGCGCCGGCCCTCGCGCTCGATCGTGAACACCACGCGGCGATCGGCGCGGCCCTTGAGCCGCTCGTGGACCTCGTGGAACCACTGCACCGGGAGGCCATCGATGGCGACGAAGCGGTCGCCCTCCTTGACCCCCGCACGATAGGCGGGCATGCCCGGCGTGACCGCGCCGACGATGGCGCGCAGGCCCACGGGCTCCAAGCCCACCATCCACGCCGCCGCCTGCCCGGGCGCCACCTGCACGTCGTAGCGCTCGTGACCCTGGGCGCGCTCGAACGCGACCGTGACCGCCTTCGTGGAGTCGGCCGCCTCGAGCACGTCCACCAGCCCGTGCCAGTTCTCGACCGTGACGCCCTCGGCCGCGACGAACCGGTCGCCCTCGCGGACCCCGGCGGCCCAGGCGGGACCGTCCTCACGCACCGCGCCGATGACGTTGGGGAAGTCGGGGCGCGAGAAACCGATCACCAGCGTGAGGATGACCACGACCCACGCGGTCACGAGGTTCGCGGCCGGACCCGCCAGCGCGATGATCACACGGCCGTACCACGGATGCGTGAGGAACTGCTCGGGGCCGCCCGGCGGCAACGTGCCGTCCTCCTGCAACTGGTCGCCGGCCATCTGGACGAAGCCGCCGAGCGGCACCCAGGACAGCGAATAACGCGTGCCGGCGTGGCTGAATCCGATCATCTCCGGACCCATGCCCAGCGAGAACTTGATCACCGTCACGCCGCGCCACTTGGCCGCGAGGAAGTGCCCGAGTTCATGGAAGAAGATGACGATCCCCAACAGCGGGATCACGGGCCAGAAGCTCACGATGCTGTGGAACAACGGGAATGCCACGGGGACCCCCGGGAAGGATGTCGGACGACGCGTGAGGCTAACCGCGTGACTCGTTGTGCGTCAAACACTTGGGTCTTGGCATCGGCACCCCGGGAGCGCCGCTTTCGTGACGAACCCGTCAAGCCTTCGGGGCCTGCTCCCGAAGGACCTCGCGATAGGCCTCGAGCGTGCGTTCCGCGGTGTTCCCGATGCCGAACGCCTCGACCGCACGCACGCCCTGCGCCACCCATTCGCCGCGCAGGGCCGGGTCGGCCAGCGCCTCGACGATCGCGGCCGCCAGCGGTGCGGGCGCGAGCTCGTGCACGAGCCGACCGGTGACACCGTCGCGCACCACCTCGGGCACCCCACCCACCGCGGTCGCCACGATCGGCACGTGCAGCACCTGCGCGTCGAGCAGCGACGTGCACAGCCCCTCGAGGTGACTCGACAGCACGAACAGGTCGAACTGCCGCATGAGCGCGCGGGCCTCGGCGTGGAAGCCCGGCAGGTGCACGTGACGCTCGAGCCCGAGTTCGGCACGACGGCGCTCGAGGGCCGTGCGCGTCTCGCCCTCGCCGAGCCACACGAAGTGCGCTCGCGGTCGGGTGCGCAGCACCGCGGGTACCGCCTCGAGCAACAGGGCGTGGTTCTTGTGCGGCGCCAGCGAAGCGACCGTGCCCACGATCTCGGCGTCGGCGGGCAGCCCCAACCACTCGCGCAGGGACGGAGCGGGGCGCGCTCCCGCCGCGCGCACCTCGACGAAGTCCACCCCGCTCGGCACCAGCCGCAGACGGGCGTCGGGCACCCCGGAGGCGAGCATCGCGGCGCGCACGCCTTCACTGATGCACAGGTAACGGTCCACCGGCAGCGCGTACTTGAGGGCGCTGAACGGGTTGGTGCGCACCTTGAAATCCACGCGACGCGACACGAACACGGCGGGCACCCCCGCCCACCGGGCCGCGGGCACGCCCACCGCGTGGGCGTGCGCGCTGTGCGCGTGCACGACCTCGACACCCGCCTGCCGAAGGCCCCGTGCGGCCGCGAGCATCGCGAACACGTCGAGCTCGCCGTGCGGTCGCCACGCCTGCACCTGGAAGCCCTCGGCGCGCGCGCGATCGAGCAACGGCCCTGCGGGGGCCAACAACCACTGCTCGTGACCGCGGGCTCGCAGCTCGCGCATGAGCAACAGGCACTGTCCCTGCCCGCCGCGCCAGGTGCGACCGGTGTCGAGATGGGCGATCCGCATCAACGTCCCTCCCGCGCACAGGCTCGCAGCGCCTCGTCGAGCTGGCGGCCGATCGCCTCGGGATGACCATGGGCGCGCGCCGCCGCGCGGCCCGCTTCGCCGAGCGCGGTGCGCTGCGCGGGCTCCACGATGAGGCCTGCCAACGCCTCCGCCAACGCGGCCGCGTCCCCACGCGGGACGAGACGCAGTTCACGGCCGTCGGTGAACAATTCGCGCGGCCCCGGACCATCGCCGGTGACCACCGCGCGTCCGGCGGCGAGTCCCTGCCACAGCTTGTGCGGGATGACGCGGCCCGTCTTGGCGCCGCGGCCGAACGCACCGAGGACGACGTGCGCGTCCTCGAGCACGCGCGGCAGGTCGGTGTACGACAGTCGCCCGGTGAACCCGACGCGCTCGAGGCCCTCGCGCTCGACGAACGCGCGCGCCTCGGCGTACTCGATGCCGGTGCCCACCAACTGCACCTGGTAGCGATCGCGCAGGAGCGGGTCGCGCTCCAGTCGGGCGAACGCCTCGAGCATGGTGCCCACCCCGTGCAGCGGCAGGAAACCACCCACGTACAGGATGCGCACCGGACCGTCGGGGGGCGGCGACGGCACGTCGAAGAACACCGCTTCGGCACCCACGAGCACGCGACTCAAGCGTTCGCGGGCGGCCCCCAACTCGACGAACAACTCGCCGTGCGCCCACGTGTCGCACAGGATGCGGTCGGCGGCACGGAACACCCAGCGGTCGATCCCACGATTCCACCTCGCCTGCGCGGAGCGCTCGGCGTGCAGACGCCAGTCCCCGACCAGCGTGTCCCACCGCGACACGAGCGGATCGAAGAGCAACGGACGGCGACCGGCCACGAGGCGCGCCAACGGGACGTCCTTGTGCCGGAACTCGGGGACGAGGATCGCATCGCTGTGACGCGCCACGCGCGACCACGCCCGCAACAGCGCCGGATAGCGACGGAACGCACGCCGATCGCGCACGCGCGCCTCGAGCACCGTGTGCCCCGCGAGCCGCAGGCCGTCGCGCACGACGCGATTGCGCGGATAGGCCGGATCCCACGCGCCGAGGAGCGCGATCCGCGTCATGCGCCACGCTCCTCGCGTGAGCGCTGCCACAACGCCGCGTACTTGAGGAGCACCTGCGTGGACGCGAGCGCACACAGCACGAACCCGTGCGCACCGTCGAGCACACCCCCCTGCAGGACGTACTGCCGCAGGAATCGCAACGGTGGCCGCAGCATCACGTCGAGCAGCCCCGCGCGGCGCCCGAGGGCGTACGCCTTGTCCGCGTTGGCGGGGGCGTAGCGCAGCATCTTGGCCACGCAATCGTCCCACGTGCGATAACTCAGGTGCTCGATCGTCCCGGGCAGTTCCCCGGGCCCCTCCCCCGCGACGTGGACACGCTCGTGCACCGGCGCATCGTCGAAACGCGCCTCGGCACGGCGGAACAGCCGCACGAGCCGCTCGCCCTGCCAGCCGCAGAAGCGGATGCGACGCCCCAGGAACCAGGTCGCACGCGCGAACCGGAAGTGCGTCGTGCTCGACCGGGTGGCGAGGGCCGTGCGCAGGGCCGTGACGGCGCGCGCATCGAGACGCTCGTCGGCGTCGAGCCACAGCACCCAGTCCTCGCGACAGGCCGCGAGCGCGGCCGCGCGCTGTGGCCCGAAGCCGTCGAAGACGCGTTCATGGACCTCGGCGCCGAGCCGTTCGGCGGCAGCACGGGCCGCGCGATCGCCACGCGGATCCCAGACCACGACCACCTGACGCGCGAACGACAGCGTCGGCAGCAGGGCCTCCACGTCCGCGACCTCGTCGCGCACGAGCAGCAGCACGCTCAGGGGCAGCCTATCGTCCATGACGCTCCAGATGCTCGAGCACGAGCGCGGTGGCCGCGCGGGCCGAGAGCCCGGGCAGACAGTTCCAATGCGGACACACGGTGCGCTCGCAGGCGCGGCAGGGCAAGCTCGTGCGCCACAGCCCGTGACGCGGATCGTCGGGGGTCCAGGCGGCCGGATGCGCGGGACCGAACCACGTGAAGGTCGGTCGCCCGAACGCGATCGCCAGATGTCGCGGTCCGCTGTCGGTGCCCACCAGAGCGCGCAGGGGCGCGATCGCACCCGCGAGTGCGGCCACGTCCGGCGCGGTGAGCACCGGCGTGCCGGGCGCCAGCGCGGCGAGTCGCGCGAGCACGCCCTCCTCGCCGGGCCCACCGATGGCGACCACCGGGTGACCGGCCGCACGCAGCGCGAGCGCCAACTGCGCCGAGTTCGCGAGCGGCCAGGTCTTGCTGGGCCAAGAGCCGGCTGCGACCAAGGCCACCGTGCGCGCCGGGTCGGTCACGCCGGCTCGCTCGAGCACCGCCTCCCCCGCACGGCGCATCGCGTCGGTGAGCACGAGACGCGGGAACGCGGGGACGTCCGCCCCACCGGCGGCACGCGCCAGCCGCACGAGCGAGGCGGCCGCGTATTCACGACGATCGTCGTCGGTGTGCGCGACACGCGGCACGGTGCGGTGGTACAGCCGCCCACGACCGCGCATGTCGTAGCCCCACACGGTGCCCGCCCCCGAACCGCGGGCGATGAGCGCACTGCGCGAGTTCCCGAAGAAATCCACCGCCAGCGCGGGCGCGAGCGCACGCAGCCCCCACGCGGTGGCGAACGTGGCGCGATGGGTGCGCGCGACGGGCCACACGCGGGCGATGCCCGGCTGCCCCTCGAGCAGCGGCGCGAAGCGCGCGTCGGTCACCACGTGGAGCGGCGAACCGGGATGTCCTTCGGCGAGCGAACGGAACGCGGCCGTGCTCAGCACGAGATCGCCGAGCGCCCGCAGACGCACGGCGACGATCGGCGCGCTCACGCGCGCACCGCCTCCCGGGCCGCCGCGCGCGCCCAGGCGTCCACCCCGCGCAACTGCTCGAACGACGTGACCGGCTCGACCGTGTGCGCGTCGAGCACGCGGGCGAGCACCTCGGGGACGCGACCCAACGGGATCGCCCCGTCCAGGAACGCCTGCACGGCGACCTCGTCGGCGGCGTTGAGCACGCACGGTGCGGTGCCTCCGGCCCGACCGGCCGCGAGTGCGCAGTCGTAGGCGGGGAACCGGCCGGCCTCGATCGGCTCGATCGTCAGCCCTGCGAGCGCGGTCACGGGGATCGCGGGCACCGCCGGGCCCCAACGCTCGGGCCACGACAACGCCAACTGGATCGGCAACCGCATGTCGGGATGCGCCGCCTGCGCGATCAACGAGCCGTCGCGGAACGTGACGATCGCGTGCAGCACGGCGCCCGGCTGGATGACGGCATCCAGCTGGTCGAAGCCGAGTCCGAACAACGCGTGCGCCTCGAGGATCTCGAGCCCCTTGTTGAAGAGCGTGGCCGAGTCCGTGGTGATGCGCGGGCCCATGGCCCAGACCGGATGCGCCAGCACCTCGGCGGGCGTGGCGCGCCGCCAATCGGGATGCCGTCGCAGCGGACCGCCCGAAGCGGTGAGCGTGAGCTTCGCCACCTCGGCGCTCGGGCGTCCGAGCAGGCACTGCAGGGAGGCGGAATGCTCGCTGTCGATCGGCAACATGCTCCCGCCGTGCCGAGCGAGCGCCGCGTGCACGAGCGGCGCGCCGATGACCAACGTCTCCTTGTTGGCGAGCGCGAGAGCGGCCCCGCGTTCCAGAACCGCGAGCGAGGCCGCAAGACCGGCCGCGCCGACGATGCCGTTGACGACGACGTCGGCGCCGCAGCGCGCGGCCAGACGCGCGGCCGCGCCCTCGCCCACCTCGACGTCCGCCCCGGGCGCGGCGGCCTGCAACTGCGCCCGTGCGGCGATCGGATCCTCGGCCTGCTCCAGCGCCACGTACGACGGCTGCCAGGCGATCACCTGCTCGGTGAGCTTCACGAGCGAACGGCCCGCCGCCAGGGCGACGACGCGCAGGCGCTCACGCTCGCGCGAGGCGACGTCGAGCGTCTGCTCGCCGATCGACCCGGTCGAGCCGAGCACCGCCAGCGTGCGGACGTCGCTCACGGGACCTGCAGGATCACGGCGCGCAGGTAGTGGTACACGATCGGCGCGCCGAAATAGAGGCTGTCGAAGCGGTCGAGCACACCGCCGTGACCGGGGATCAGATCCGACGAATCGCCACTCGCCGCATCGCGCTTGAACAGCGACTCGACCAGGTCGCCCACCTGCCCGAACACGCCGACGAGCGCGCCCAGCAGCCACGGATGCACGCCCGTCAGCAACGGCCCGCCCCCCTGCGCGTGCAGGAACGTGCGCGAAGCGATGAACGAGGCCACGAGCGCGAACACGAATCCACCGAGCGAGCCCTCGAGGGTCTTGCGCGGCGAGATGCTCGCCCAGGGCCGGGTGCGTCCGAACGCCCGCCCGGTCAGATACGCGCCGGTGTCGCACGCCCAGGTCACGAGGAAGGTGTACAGCACGAGCGAGGCACCGTCGCGATACGCGAGCCCCGCCTGCCACGGCAGTTCACGCAGCAGCACGAAGTGCGCCGAGAGTCCGCCCACGTACAGCACGCCGAACACGGTCACGGCCGCGCTCTCGAGGATGCGCGGCTGTCCGGCGCGGCGCAGCGACCAGGCGAGCAGCAGCAGGAACACCGCGGTGGCGAGCAGCGACGCGTACGGCGTCTGCGGTCGGTACGCCAGCCCCAGCAGCGCGAGTCCGGTCACGAGCCCCAGCGCACGCACGGGCACGAGCGCCTTCGAGCGCGCCATGCGGAAGAACTCCTCGAGCCCGAGGAAGGTCTGCAGCGCGACGAAGCCCAGCCACGCCATGCCGCCCGCACGCGCGAGCAGGATCAGCAGCGGCACGAACAGGACGCCGCTCACGACACGCAGGCGCAGCGCCCACTGCGTGCGCTTCGCGGGCGGGGTCGGGGTCACGGGACCGGCGGGTGGCGGCGTGGCGTCCAGTGCGTCCCCCCGGCTCAGTCCGAACGCCCGAAGCGGCGCTCGCGGCCCTGGAAGTCGGCGACCGCGTCGTACAGGTGCTGCCGGCGGAAGTCGGGCCACAGGATGTCGGTGATCCACAGCTCGGTGTACGCGAGTTGCCAGAGCATGAAGTTCGACAGCCGCATCTCGCCGCTCGTGCGGATGAGCAGGTCGGGGTCGGGCAGGCCCGCGGTGTACAGATAGCTGCCCAGGAACTCCTCGTCGACCTTGGCCGGATCGAGGCCCATCGTGAGCGCGTCGCGCATGAGACGGCGCGCGGCGTCCACGAGTTCGGCCCGCCCGCTGTACGAGAGCGCGAGGTTCAACTGCAGGCCGGTGTTGTCGGCGAGGTACTCCTGCGTCTCGGCGATGGTGGCGCGCGCCGCGGCCGGCAGGTCGTCGATGCGGCCGATGACCTGGAGGCGGACGTTGTTCGCGTCGAGCTCCTTGCGCTCGGCGCGCAGGGTCTCGCGCAGGATCGTCATGAGCGCGCTGACCTCGCGCGCGGGACGCTGCCAGTTCTCGACCGAGAACGTGTACAGCGTGAGCACCTCGACGCCCAACGCGGTGCAGCCGCGCACCGCCTCACGGACGGCCTCACGGGCCGCCCGATGCCCCATGACACGCGGCACGCCGCGGGCCTTCGCCCAGCGGCCGTTGCCATCCATGATGATCGCGATGTGACGCGGCACGTTGCCGCGCGCGATCAGCGCCTCGGGACCGGATCGGGTCGCCACGGAGCACTCGGGAGGAAGGACGGGGGCGCCGCGGGATCCCCACGGCGCGGCACCACGTCAGACCTCCATGACCTCGGCGGTCTTCTTCTTGAGCATCTCGTCCACCGTGCCGGTGTACTTGTCCGTCAGCTTCTGGACCTCGGCCGTCTGACGCTTGGAGTCGTCGGCGGGCAGCGTGCCGGCGTCCTCCTGCGCCTTGAGATCCTTGTTCGCGTCCTGACGGATCTGGCGGATGGCCACGCGGCCCTCCTCGGCGAACTTGGCGATCAGCTTGACGAGGTCCTTGCGGCGCTCCTCGGTCAGCGTCGGGATCGGGATGCGCACGACGTTGCCGTCGTCGGTCGGGTTGAGCCCGAGCTTGGCCTCGTTCACGCCCTTGCAGATGGCCTTGATGAGGCTCTTGTCCCAGGGCTGCACGACGAGCAGCCGGGCCTCGGGCGCGCTCACGCTGCCGACCTGCTGGATCGGCACCATGCTGCCGTAGGCATCGACCTTCACCGTGTCGAGCAGCTGCGGGCTCGCCTTGCCGGTGCGGATCCCGACGAACTCGTGGCGGACGTGATCCACCGCCTTCTTCATGCGGTCTTCGGCTTCAGTCAGCGTCTTGGAGGCCATCGTGTCACTCCCCTACCGTCGTGCCCACCGATTCACCGTTGACGATCCGGACCAGGTTCCCGCGCACGCCGACGTTGAAGACGATGAGCGGGAGCTTGTTGTCACGACACAGCGAGATCGCGGTCGCGTCCATGACCTTGAGGTCCTTGTTCAGGATATCCATGTAGCCGATGCGAGGGAAGAAGGTCGCGGACGCGTCCTTCTTGGGGTCGCCCGAGTACACGCCGTCCACCTTGGTCCCCTTGAGGACCACGTCGGCGCCGATCTCGACGGCGCGCAGGACGGCCGCCGTGTCGGTCGTGAAGTACGGATTCCCCGTGCCGGCCGCCATGACGACGATGCGCCCCTTCTCGAGGTGGCGCACCGCGCGGCGGCGGATCCAGGGTTCCGCGACCTGATCCATGCGGATGGCCGAGAGCACGCGCGTGAACAGCCCGCGCTTCTCGAGCGCGTCCTGCAGCGACAGCGCGTTGATCACCGTGGCGAGCATGCCCATGTGGTCCGCGGAGACGCGGTCCATGCCGCGGGCGCTGCCCGCGACGCCACGGAAGATGTTGCCCCCACCCAGCACGATGCCGATCTGCACGCCGAGGGCGTGCACGTCCCGGACCTCATCGGCGAGCCCCGCGAGGATCGCCTCGTCGATGCCCTGACCGCCCTCCCCGGCGAGCAACTCGCCGGAGAGCTTGAGCAGGATGCGCTGCGGCTTCCGCGTCACTCCGTCACTCCGCGCCGAGGCGGAAGCGGACGAAGCGGCGCACGACGATGTTCTCGCCGCACTTGGAGGAGGTCTCCTTCACCAGGTCGCCGATCGACTTCTTGTCGTCCTTGATGAAGGGCTGCTCCATGAGGCAGACCTCGGAGTAGAACTTGTTGAGCTTACCCTCGGTGATCTTGTCGATCATGTTCGCGGGCTTGCCCTCGTTCTTGAGCTGGTCGGCGTAGATGGCGCGCTCGCGCTCGACGCGATCCGCGGGCACCTCCTCGCGACGCACGTAGTCGGCGTTCGCGGCGGCCGCCTGCATCGCGAGGTCACGCACGAGCTTCGCGAAGTCGTCGGTGCGCGCGACGAAGTCCGTCTCGCAGTTCACCTCGATCAGCACGCCGATGCGGCTGTCGTGGATGTACGACTCGATGCGGCCCTGCGACGCGGCGCGGTCGGCACGCTTCTCGGCCTTGGCGATGCCGGCCTTGCGAAGGGTGTCCATGGCCTTCTGCAGGTCGCCACTCGTCTCCACGAGGGCCTTCTTGCACTCCATCATGCCCGCCCCGGACATCTCACGGAGCTGCTGCACCATCTGCGCGGTGATCGTCATGTCGTCGTCTCTCCTGCGTGTTGGAACGCCCGCCCACACGTTCGATGCGGGCGGGCGCGGATGTTCGATTCAGGGTTTCAGCGGTCAGCCGCGGGCAGCGGCCTCGGCCTCGGCGGCATCACCACCGAACGAGACGGTCGCCTGATCGGCCCCTTCGCGGGACATCGAGCGCGCCTCGGTGACGGTGTCCGCCACCATGCCCGAGAACAACTTGATCGCGCGGAGCGCGTCGTCGTTGCCCGGGATGGGGAAGTTGATCAGGGTCGGATCGCAGTTCGTGTCCACGACGCCGACGATCGGGATGCCCAGACGGTTGGCCTCGGCGACCGCGATCTTCTCCTTCTTGGTGTCCACGATGAACACCAGCGACGGCAGACCCGGCATGTCCTTGATGCCCGAGAAGGCGAACTCGAGGCGCACGCGCTCACGAGTGAGGCGCGAGACCTCCTTCTTGGACAGCTTGTCCATCGTGCCGTCGGCGACCATGCCATCGAGCTCCTTCAAGCGCTTGATGCTCGTCTTGATGGTCTTGAAGTTGGTCAGCATGCCGCCCAGCCAGCGCTCGGTGACGTGGTACATGCCGCAACGGCCGGCGTCCTCGCCCACGATCTGCTTGGCCTGCTTCTTGGTACCGACGAACAGCACGTGCCCGCCGTTGCGCGCGACCTTGACGATCGCCGCACGCGCATCCTGGATGCACTTGAGCGTCTTCTGCAGGTCGATGATGTAGATGCCGTTCCGCTCCATGAAGATGAACTTCTTCATCTGCGGGTTCCAGCGTCGCGTCTGATGCCCGAAGTGCACACCGGCTTCGAGCAGTTCCTTCATCGTGATCTCGGCCACGGATGACCTCCTGTGGGGTTCTTCCTCCGCCCCCTCGCGCTCGTCGCGCCACTCCCTGTGCAGGGACCCCGGCGCGGCGAGGGGACGTGTGAGATGTCGTTCGGTGAAGCGTGGACGTCGGCGCGTTAGCGCTTGCTGAACTGGAAGCGCTTGCGGGCGCCCGGCTGGCCGTACTTCTTGCGCTCCTTCATGCGCGAGTCGCGCGTGAGGAAGCCCTCGCGGCCGAGCTGTCCCTTGAGGGACTCGTCGAGCCGAACGAGCGCGCGCGCGATCGCCATGCGGATGGCGCCGGCCTGCCCCGTCAGACCACCGCCCATGCAGCGGGCGTGGACGTCGTACTTCTCCGTCAGATTCGTCACCACGAGGGCCTGATACGCGTGCAGCACCAGCGTCTCGCGCTTCAGGTAGTCCAACGCGGTCTTACCATTCACCATCCGCTGACCCGTGCCCGGAACGAGGCGCACACGCGCCACCGCTTCCTTACGCCGGCCGGTCAGGGGCTTCGTCGTCGTCGTCATGGGATCCCCTTTCAGGCCTCGATGGTCCAGGTCTCGGGCTGCTGAGCGGCGTGCGGATGCTGCGGGCCCGCGTACACCTTCAGCTTCTTGACCATGGCGCGACCGAGACGATTGCGCGGGACCATGCCCTTGACCGCCTTCTCGATGACGCGCTCAGGGTGCTTCGCGAGCAGCTCGGTGAGCCGCGTCCACGTGGCACCGCCCGGGTACATGGTGTGGTGGAAGTACTTCTTCTGCTCCGGCTTGGTGCCGGTCAGCCGGACCTTTTCCGCATTGACCACGATGACGAAGTCACCCGTGTCCATGTGCGGGGTGTAGATCGGCTTGTGCTTGCCCTTGAGGACCGTCGCGATCTGGGCCGCCAGACGACCGAGGGTCTTACCCTCAGCGTCCACGACGAGCCAGCGCCGCTGGATGTCACTCTCGCGGGCGGAATACGTCTTCATCCGTCCTCCGATGATGGCCGAAACGACCGCGTTCGAGCCCCACGCGGGGTCATGCGGTCGTGAGGATCCGAGACGAGCGGCCCGGACCCGTGTACAGGAAGCGCTGGAAAATAGCCCGTGGCGGCGGTCGGTGTCAAGACGGCCGGGCCCCGGGCAACCCCTTGGGGGACCGCGGATTCGGTACCGCTGTCGCCGTTCCGGACCGCCCCCGAGGCGTGCGGCGGCCGCGCCCGCCGCGGCGGCGGCGCCCGCAGGGGGTCAGACGAACTCGTCGAGCAGGCCGCGCAGGCGATGGAGCGGCAGCCCCACCACGTTGGTGTAATCGCCCTCGATCCCCTTCACGAACTGGCCCGCCAGCCCCTGGATGCCGTAGGCACCGGCCTTGTCGAGCGACTCCCCCGTGGCGAGGTACGCCTCCAGGTCCTGCTCGCTCAGCCGGGCCATGCGCACCACCGTGCACTCGGCGGTCGTGCGGTGCTCGCGGCCGTGGATCACCGCGAGTCCGGTCCAGACCTCGTGCCGCCGCCCGTGCAGGCGCTGCAGCATGCGGCGCGCCTCGGCCACGTTCGCGGGCTTGCCCAGGCGTTCGCCGCGCACCACGACGACCGTGTCCGCGCCCAGCACCACCGCGTCGGGACGCTTCGCGGCGACGCGCTGCGCCTTGTCGAGCGCCAGCGCGCGCACGCCGTGCCGCGGGGCGGCCTGCCCGGGCCACTCGCGATCGGGCCCCGGATCGACGACGGTGAACTCCGCCCCCGCCTGCCGCAGCAGCGCCACGCGTCGTGGCGAGGCGGACGCCAGCACGAGCGGGGCGCGTCCCCGCCAGAACAGTCGCGCACGCGACGCCTTCATGATGCAGTCCCCTCGCCCGCCGTGGCTCCCGGCGTCTCGATCGCGATCGTCACCGGTCCGTCGTTGAGCAGCTCGACCGCCATGTGCGCGCGGAAGACGCCGCGCGCCACGGTCACCCCATGGTCCGCGAGCGCCCGACAGAAGCGCTCGAACAACGGTTCGGCCACCTCGGGGCGCGCCGCCGCGGTGAACTCGGGCCGGCGGCCGTGACGCGCGTCGCCGTACAGCGTGAACTGCGGCACCACCAGCACGCCGCCGCCCGCCTCGCGCACGTCGCGGTTCATCTTGCCGGCGTCGTCGGCGAACACGCGCAGCCCCGCGACCTTGGCCGCGAGCCACGAGACCTCGGCCTCGCCGTCGGTGTGCGTCGCCCCGAGCAGCACGAGCAGGCCCGTGCCGATCTCCCCCGTGACCCGCGCGTCCACGGTGACGCGGGCGTGCGTGACCCGCTGCACGAGGGCCCTCATGAGCGGTCGCTCGAACCGCGCTTGGAGGGCTTGAGCAGTCGCAGGCGCCGCTCGACGCGCGAGACACCGGGCAGCTTGCGCAGCGCGTTCATGACCTCGACGAGCCGGCCGGCGTTGGGCACCTCGATGACGAACACGCCGCGCACCATGTGATGCTCGGACTGCATGCCGGCGGTGCGCACGTTGACGCCCGCACCCGACAGCACCTTGGCGATGTCGGCGAGCAGCGAGGGTCGGTCCTGCCCCGAGATCACCAGCCGCACCGGGAACGTGTCCTGCGGGCGCGCGTCCCAATCCACCGGGATGCGTCGCTCGGGCGCGGCCTTGTCGCCGAACGTGTTGGGGCAGTCCTGCCGATGCACCGACACGCCGCGGCCCACGGTGATGAGTCCGACGACGGGGTCGCCGGGGACCGGCTGGCAGCATCGGGCGTAGGTCACCATGACGTTGTCGATGCCCTGGATGCGCACCCCGCCGGTGGGCTTGCGGCCGACGCCGAGCGCTTCGAGCGGGCCCTTGACCAACCGTTCGGCGAGGCCCTCCTTCTCGGGCGTGAAACGCCGCGCGATGCTCGCGAGCGAGATCTGTCCTTCCGCGATGCGCGCGTACAGCGTCTCGAGGTCGGGACAGTCCTCGTCCTTGGCGATCGGCTGCAGTTCGGCGTCGCCGGCCTTCACGCGCAGGCGCTTGAGCTCGCGCAACAGCATCTCGCGGCCCAACTGCACGCTGTCGGTGAGGCGCTTCTGCCGCAGCCAATGCCGGATCTTGGTCTTGGCCTGCGTCGTGCGCGCGATCTTGAGCCAGTCCTCGTGCGGCTGCGCCTGCGGCGAGGTGATGATCTCGACCATGTCGCCGTTGCGCAGCTCGTGCCGCAGCGGCACGAGTTCGCCGTTGACGCGTGCGCCCACCGTGCGCTCGCCGACCTTGGTGTGGATGAGGAACGCGAAGTCGAGCGGCGTGGCGCCCTTGGCGAGCCGCTTGAGCTCGCGGCGCGGCGTGTAGACGAACACCTCCTCCTGGTGCAGCGCGGTGCGGAGGTAGTCCATGTACTCGTCGTTGGTCGCCTCGTTCTGCCAATCGGCGATCTGGGTCACGAACCCGCCCAGCCGGCGATCGAGTTCCTCGTCGACGCGGCCGCCCTGCTTGTACACGTAGTGCGCCGCGACGCCGGTCTCGGCGATGCGGTGCATCTCCCACGTGCGGATCTGGACCTCGACCATCTCACCGGTCTCGGTGAGCACGGTCGTGTGCAGCGACTGGTACAGATTGCTCTTGGGCGTCGCGATGTAGTCCTTGAACCGCTCGGGCACCGGGCTGAACTGGTCGTGGACCACGCCCAGCGCGCGATAGCAATCGTTGCGCGAATGCAGCAGCACGCGCAGCCCGAACAGGTCGTAGATCTCCTCGAGCGGGCGCGACTTCATCTTGTTGAAGATCGAGTAGAAGTGCTTGGGGCGCCCGATGACCTCGGCCTTGAGCCCGACGGCCTTGAGCGCGTCGCGCAGCCGCTCGCTCACCCCGGCCAGGAACGCGTCGCGTTCGGCGATGCGGATCTGGATGCGCTTGGCGAGCTCGGCGTAGGCCTCGGGCTCGAGCACCTTGAGGGCGCGGTCCTCGAGCTCGCGCTTGATCCCGGCCATACCCAGTCGATGCGCGAGCGGCGCGTAGATGTCGCGCGTCTCCTCGGCGATGCGCCGGGCGCGGTCGCCCTTGAGGAACTCGATCGTGCGCATGTTGTGCAGCCGATCGGCGAGCTTGATGAAGATGACCCGCAGGTCGCGCGACATGGACAGCAGCATCTTGCGGAAGTTCTCGGCCTGCGCCTCCTCGCGGCTGTCGAAGTGCAACCCCGACAGCTTGGTGACGCCCTCGACGAGCGAGGCGACCTCCTTGCCGAAGTGCTTCTCGACGTCCGCGAGCGTGACGTCGGTGTCCTCGACGACGTCGTGCAGCAGCGCCGCGCAGGCCAACGTCGTGTCGAGGCGTGCCTCGAACAGGTCCACGAGGATCCGGCAGACCTCGACGACGTGGCTGAAGAACGGCTGCCCGGAGTCGCGCCGCTGCTCCCCGTGCGCGTGCCCCGCGAAGTCGAAGCACGCGCCGATCCGATCCCGGTCCACCTTGGGCGCCTTCTCGACCAACGCGCTCATCAGCGCGGCGCGGAGTTCGGGGTGCGGGCTGCCGTTCGACATCGTCAGTTGAACTTGATGTCGCGGACCTTGAGCTGCACGCGCGTCTGGTCGCGATAGTCGTTGCGCGTGGGCACGACGAGCAGGTCGGCGCTGCGGCCGGACCGGAAGTGGTCGAGGCTGTGATGCTCGGCCAGACCGAAGCCGATCGCCTCGAGGCTGCTGCCACGCTCCTCGCGCGCCGAGACGACGTCGAAGCGGATGTGCTTGCCCTGCCCGACCTCCTTGGCGTGGAGGATGCGGACCTGGTTCATGCGGAACACCGGCTCGGTGTTGCGCAGGCCGAACGGGGCCAGGCGTTCGAGCTGCTCGACCAGATCGAGGTCGCAGTCCTCGGGCGTGAGCTCGGCCTCGTACTCGATCGGAGGCAGCGCGTCGCGACCCTCCAGCGCCTCCGCCACGAGCTGCTCGAACCTCGCCTTGAACGCCTCGAGTTTGTCACGCTCCACCGTGAGCCCCGCGGCGAACGCGTGACCACCGTGGGTCACCAGCAGGTCGTCGCAGTCCTGCAGGATGCGCGTGAGATCGACGCCCGGGATGCTGCGGCCCGAACCGCGTCCGATGCCGTCGTGGAGCGAGATCAACACCGTGGGCCGGTGCAGGCGCTCGACCAGCCGCGAGGCCACGATGCCGATGACGCCCTGATGCCAGGCCTCGTCCCAGAGCACGAGACTGCGCTGCTCGGGATGCGCGGTGAGCTGCCCGTCGGCGATCTGGTTGGCCGCCTCGCGCACCGCACCGTCGCGCACGCGACGATCGTCGTTGAGGCCCTCGAGCTCCTTGGCGAGGCGCTTGGCCTCGTCGGGCTGCTCGGCGAGCAGCAGCTCGAGACCGCGCTCGGCCTTACCCATGCGCCCGGCGGCGTTGATGCGCGGCGCGAGCACGAACGCCACGTGCGTGCTGTTGAGCGGCTTCGCCGCCGAACCGTTGCGCGCGGTGAAGCGCTTGGGCGACTCGTCGAGCAGCGCCTTGAGCCCGAGCCGCGTGTTCAGGCCCAGGCGGTCGAGGCCCAGACGCGCGAGCACGCGGTTCTCGCCCACCAGCGGCACGACGTCGGCGATCGTGCCGAGCGCGACCACGTCGAGGTAGGTCTTCGCGTCCTCGCCCAGATCGAACGCGAGTTCGCCCTGACGGGCGTCGAGCAGCTGCTGCACGAGCTTGAACGTCACGCCCACGCCGGCGAGGTGCTTGAACGGATACGAACAACCCGGCTGGAGCGGGTTCACGATCGCGTGTGCCGCCGGCAGCACCTCGGGCGGCTCGTGGTGGTCGGTGACCACGACGTCGATGCCGCGCGTGGCGGCGTAGTCCACCGCCTCGTTCGCGGTGATGCCGCAGTCCACGGTCACGATGAGCCGACAGCCCTTCTCGACGGCCTGGTCGACCGCCTCGATGGAAAGGCCGTAGCCGTCGGTGAGCCGGTTCGGGATGCGGTACTCGACCGTGGCCCCGAGCTCGCGCTGCAACACGCGGTAGAGCAGGAACGTGGAGGTGATGCCGTCCACGTCGTAATCGCCCTGGATGAAGATGCGCTCACCGCGATCGATGGCCGCGAGGATGCGCTGCGCGGCGCGCTCGAGTCCCAGCATCTCGGACGGCTTGTGCAGGTCCCCCTCGTGCGGGTCGAGGAACTGCTTCGCCTGGTCCGCGGTGCGGATGCCGCGGTTCACGAGGACCTGGGCCATCGCCAGCTTGAGTTCCGTGGCCCCGGCGAGCCGCTCGGCGGCAGCCTCCGAGCCCTCCCGCTGGAGGCTCTCCCACTTCTTGGAGGAGGCGGTCGTGCTGGGCGACATGGGGTTCCCGGGTCGGAGGGGACGCGTGGGCGGAGGCGAGAACCCGCAGTCTACGGGTGCGCCGCGCCCTGCGGCAAGGTACGGCTCATGGCGCGACGACCGGACACGCGAACGCCCGCCGACGAATCGTCGGCGGGCGCCACGACTGCATCCCGAGTTCCCCGTAAGCCGAATTCTGTACGGATCGCTCCGTGATGATCATTTGTCTGGGGCGATGGTCTCCCATCGCCTCGATGCGACCGACCCTGGGGTGATGGCGGGGCGGGACACACCCCTCCCCCTCTATGCGGTCTTGCTCCGGACGGGGTTTAGCGAGCCGGTGGCGTTGCCGTCACCGCTGGTGAGCTCTTACCTCACCGTTTCACCCTTGCCCGCAGCGGCGCCTCGCGGCGCCGCCCGTTGGCGGTCTGCTCTCTGTTCCACTTTCCGTGGACTCACGCCCCCCGGGGGTTACCCGGCGTCCTGCCCTATGGAGTTCGGACTTTCCTCACGAAGCGCCCTCGGACAGCACCTTGCGGCACGATCGTCGGGACACTCCGCGCGATCACCTGTGGAACTCGGGACTACCTGCGAAGCGCCTGGTCGAGCGCCTCGTTCACCAGCCCGTCCGCGCGACCGTTGTCGTCGCGGGGAACGGACTCGAATCGCACCGCGCCCACCTTCATGACGGCCATGCGGGCCTCGGCGTGCAACGGCTTGAGACCTTCGTTCTTGACCTTGTACTGGCCGAGCATCTGTCGCACGACCAGTTCGGAATCCATGCGCACGACGAGCGAATGCACCCCGTGACGCGCCGCCGCGTGCAGGCCCGCGATGAGCGAGCGGTACTCGGCGACGTTGTTGGTGCACACGCCCAGGAACTCGCCCTTGGCCTCGACCTCGCGACCGGTCTCGTCGCACAGCACGAAACCGAGCGCACCCGGGCCGGGATTGCCACGCGAGCCTCCGTCACAGCGGAGCGTCCAGACGGCGAGGATGTCGGGGGTCATGACCGCAACCTAACCGCCCGCGCCGAGGACCTCAAGCGCGCTCGAGCCAGCCGGCCTCGGCGAGCGCCCGCCACGCGTCGCGTTCGCCCAGTTCGATGAGCGTCCCGGCCCCCTCGGGATCGAACGACAGCAGCGACGCGGGCAACGGTGCGGGCGGCTCGACCACGCACACGCGCGCCGGCACGCCCTCGCGCCCCCAGCCCTCGGGCAGGTGACGCAACTCGGTCTGCAGGTCGCGCCAGTTCGCCAGTTCCAGCAGGCGCCCGCCGAGCGTCGCCACGTCGGGCGGCGGCGGGACGTCGGTGGGCGCCGCGCTCGGCGACAGCAGCACCACCAGCACCGCGTCCGCCCCGCTGGCGATCGCCACGTGCAGCGGCTGGTTCGAGAAGCCTCCCGCGTCCACGAAGTCGCGCCCCCCGATGCGTTCGGGCTGGAACAGACCGGGGATGGCCGACGAAGCGACGGCGGCCGAGACCATGCCGGCGGCATCGCGCACCGGGATGACCTCACCCAGTTCCTGCACGAGGTGCGCCTCGAACGTCGGGTCGGGGTCGGGCCAACTCACGAAATGCCCGATGCGACCGGAGTCGATCGCGAGGGCGCTCACCACCAGCGCGGTGCCCGGCCCGGCGAGCGAACGGCCGTCCCCGGCGGCGACGATGCGTTCGAGGATGCGCCGACGCGCCTGCCCGTTCCACAGGCCGCGCCCGCTCGTCTCGGGCATGAGTCCGATCGCGAGTCCGCGCATCCAGCGCCCCGATCGGCCCGGTCGACCGGCGAGCCACGCGAGCGCGAGCAGCAGCACCATGGCCGCCGAGAAGCGATGCGGCCACGGCCAGCCCATGATCCAGACCCCCACGTGCAACAGCGCCGCGGTGAGCGCGACCCGTCCCAGCCGCTGTTGCAGCGCGGCCGGGTCCCCGCCCTGCATGCGGCGGTCCAGATCGCGCGCGAGCCGGCGCGAGACGAGCAACGTCACCAGACCCACGAGCGCGAGCACCGCCCAGCAGGTCAGATCGAGCTGCGTGCTCCACAGGTCGACGCGCGCACTCGACTTGCGCCACAGCCAGTAGGCGCCCGACAGCTCACGGGTGCCCATCACCCCCAGGAACAGTTCGATGAACGCGAGCAACGCGGTGAGTCCGCCCACGATGCGCAGCGCCAGCGACACCCACTGCACCCCCAGTGATTCGGCGCGCGCGGTGCGCCACACCTGCTCGATGGGGCGCACGTCGCGGCCGGCCGCGAGCCACGCCACCGCGTTGATGGCGCCGATGGACACGCCCGAGACGAGCGACGGCACGAGCGCGAGCCGCTCGAGGACGCGCAGCACGCCGATCTCGTAGGCGCCGAGCGCCCCGCCCCCCGACAGCACCAGCGCGATGCGACGGTACGGCAGGTCGGCGCGCAGCCGATGCGGGGCCTCGCTCACGCGGCGCCGGGCGCGTCGGGCGCCAACAGCAGCAAGCGTCCGCAGCCATCGCAGGCGACGAGGCGTTCGCGCCGCTTGGCCTCCTGCAGCGAGGCCGGCGGTAGCGCGTGATGACAGGCGCCGCAGGCCTGCTGGACGATCCCGGCGACGGCACGACCGGCACGTCCCGTGCGCAGGCGCTCGTAGCGATTGCGCGCGACGGGCTCGAGTCGCGCCACGGTGTCCGCGCGCTGCGCTTCGAGCGCCGCGAGTTCGGTGCGCAGCGTCGCGGATTCCGCGTCCAACCGGGTGGTGACGGCGGCCGCCTCGCCCTGCGCACGCGTGAGCGCGGTCTCGCGTTCGGGCCGCTTGGCCGTCTCCTGCTCCTCGGCCTCGAGCCGCTCGAGCGCCTCGGTCTCGAGCACGTCGCGCTTGGCCCGCACCGCCTCGATCTCGTGACGCACGGCCTCGAACTGCTTCTGGTCGGTCACCGACTGCAGCTGCGTCTCGAAGCGCTTCTGCTGCACGTCGAACGCGGCGATCTCACCATCGAGCACGCGGCGGCGCTTGGCGGAATCGGCGACGCGCTGATCGAGCGCGGTCAGGGCCTGCTGGGCGGCGGCCACACGAGCGGCCACGACGCGGCGCTGCTCGGGATGCTGCGCGAGCGCGTGCTCACGGACGACGGCCTGCTCGTCGATCTCGTGGAGCGCCCAATGGAGGCGGAGTTCTTCGGTCACGGCGGTCCGCCGGGTGAAGGAGGATGGTGGGCGAAACAGGACTTGAACCTGTGACCCTCTGGTTGTGATCCAGATGCTCTACCAGCTGAGCTATTCGCCCATCCCAGAACTCTCGCGCGACGTGGTGGGCCCACCTGGATTCGAACCAGGGTCTTACCGGTTATGAGCCGGCGGCTCTGGCCGCTGAGCTATGGGCCCAGACCCCAGACAACCCCCACGTGCGTCTGCAGCCCGCGTGTTGTAGCACTCCGGCGCGCGGGCCGTCAAGCGGGGGCGGCGCGGCCGCCTCCCCCGCCCGGGACTACAACAACTCGGTGTACGCCTTGAGCCGGCGGCTGCGCGTGGGGTGCCGCAGCTTGCGCAGCGCCTTGGCCTCGATCTGCCGGATGCGCTCGCGGGTCACGTTGAAGAACGCACCGACCTCCTCGAGCGTGCGCTGTGCGCCGTCGTCCGTGAGTCCGAACCGCAGGCGGATGACCTTGGCCTCGCGCGGCGTCAGCGTCTTGAGCACCTCGTTGACCTCGTCGCGCAGCATGGCCGACGACGCCGAGTGGGCCGGACTGATGACGCTCGTGTCCTCGATGAAGTCCCCGAGGTTCGAATCGTCGTCCTCACCGATCGGACGATCGAGCGAGATCGGCTCCTGCGCCGCCTTGATGATCGCCTTGACCTTGTCGACGGGCAGCTCGAGGCGCTCCGCGATCTCCTCGGGGGTGGGTTCGCGACCCAGCTCCTGCACGAGGCGACGCGACACGCGCACGACACGGTTGATGTGCTCGATCATGTGCACCGGGACGCGGATCGTGCGCGCCTGATCGGCGATCGCACGCGTGATGGCCTGACGGATCCACCACGTCGCGTAGGTGCTGAACTTGTAGCCCTTCGTGTAGTCGAACTTGTCGACCGCGCGCATGAGGCCCGAGTTGCCCTCCTGGATGAGATCCAGGAACTCGAGGCCGCGGTTCGTGTAGCGCTTGGCGATCGAGATCACGAGACGGACGTTGGCCTCGATCATCTCGCGCTTGGCCTGCGCGGTGGCGCGCTCGCCGTCGCGGATCTGACGGAACACCTCGAGCAGCATCTCGCGCGACAGCTTGGCCTCGTCCTCGAGCGCCTTGATGCCCTTGCGCAGCTCCTTGAGCTCGTTCTGGAACTCGGCGATCTGCGCCGGCTGCAGCGACGACTCGCGCCGCACGGCGCGCAGCTCGCTCGGGCCCTTCTTGAGCCGCTTGGCGAACGTGTTCATGTCCTCGACGCCGTGGCCGTAATGGCGCTCGAGGTCCGCCAGCTGCTCGTCGAACTGCTCGGCGCGCTCGGCCAGCGCCTTGATCGGAGCGGCGAGGCCCTCGACCATGCGCGGGTTCATGGACAACTTGTGCAGCTCCTGATCGAGCTCCGCCTCGACCTTGGCGAAGGTGCCCTGGTAGTGGTGGCGCTCCTTCTCGGTCATGCGATCGCCCTGCTGCTCGAGCAGTTCGTTGAAGCGCTTCTGCTTCGCGAACACGCGCTCGAGGATCTTGACGGCGCGCAGACGCTCCTTCTGGAGGGCCTGCTCGGTCGCGGCGGCGTCATCGACCTTGATGAAGTCCTCGATCTTGAGCTGCCCGTCCTTGAGCTTCTTCATGAGCAGGCGGATCTCGCGCAGGGACGGTTCGGCGCGGAACAGCGCGCTCACGACCTGACGCTCACCGGCCTCGATGCGACGCGCGATCTCGACCTCGCCCTCGCGCGTGAGCAGCGGCACGCGGCCCATCTCGCGCAGGTACATGCGCACGGGGTCGTCGTAGCGGACCGGCTGCGGCACGGTGGCCTTGGTGGACGGCGACGAGCGCTTGTCCTCGAGCTTGCGCAGCTTCTTGGCGCGCTCCTGCGCCTCCTCCTCGCTGGCGAACACCTCGATCTTGAGCTTGGACAACATCTCGTAGACGTCGTCCATCACCTCGGCCTGCTCCTCGTCGTCCGCGAGCAGGTAGAGGATCTGATCCTCGGTGATGTAGCCCTGGCGCATCGCCAACGACTTGATCTCGTCGAGGCGTCGGCGCTGCTCGGCCTTCTCCTTCTCCTTGTCCTTCTTCTTCGCTGCCGTCGTCGCCATGAAGAACGCTCTCCTCACTGACTCCATCGCTGCAGGGCCTGCGCCAGGTCGTGGATCTCCTGCAGCAGGACGTTCGCCTGTTCACCCGATGCGCCCCGGAGCCGCGCCTGTCGCTCGCGCATCTCGTGTTTGAGGCGTCGCACCTTCATCGATCGGACCGCGCCGGTGACCTCGGCGTCCGCGTCCCATTCCTCCGCCACCTGAGCACTCGCCAGTTCGCGCACCAGCGCGACCGACGCATCATCATCCTCGGGGATCATCACCCCGAGGTCCCACCACATCTCGGCCAGCGCACGCGCCTGGCCATCCTGGAACCAACTCGTCGGAACCTCGCCGCGCACGTCGTCGAGACGCGCGGGCACGTGCCACAGCCCCTGCAACAACTGCCGCTCGAGCCGATCGACCACGAGCGGTCCCACCGGTGCGGCGACCGGCGCCGCCTTCGGCGCGACCGCCGAAGCGGGTCGAGCCGCGCCGTCCACCGCCTTCGACACCACCTGTTCCGGCAGACCGAAGACCTGACTCGTGCGTTCGATGAGCAGATGACGACGGATGGTCTCGGTGACCCCGCCGATGAGCGGCACGATCGCCTGCAGCGCCCGCTCGCGGGGGTCCCCGGCGGTGACGGTGCGCAGCATGTGACGGTGCACGAACTCCACCGCATCGCTTGCGGAATCCCGCACTCTACACCATCCCTCGGCCCCGGCGCGACGCACCAGGCTGTCCGGGTCCTCCCCGGCCGGGAGGTCCACCACGACCACGTCCAGACCGGCGGCCAGCAGCACGCCCAGCGAGCGGAGCATCGCGTTCTGCCCCGCGGCGTCGCCATCGAACGTGAGCGCGACCCGCTGCACCATGCGCTTGAGGGTGCGGGCGTGGTCCGGGGTGAGCGCGGTGCCCGAGGCCGCGACGACGTTCCGGATCCCGGCCTGATGCAGGGCGATCACGTCGAAGTACCCCTCGACCACGATCATCTCGCCGTCGGGTTTGACCGCGCGGCGCGCCTGCTCGAGCCCGAACAGGAACTGGCTCTTGTGATAGACCGTGGACTCGGGCGAGTTCAGGTACTTGGGCTGCTCGTCCCCCATCGCACGCGCGCCGAAGCCGATGACCGCGCCACCCGTGGCGATGAGCGGCACCATGAGGCGGTTGCGGAACCAGTCGAACGCGCCACGCGAACCCTCCCTGCGTCCGGCGAGGCGCGCCTCGATCAGCACCTCCTCGCTGAAGCGCGAGCGCAGGCGGGGCACCAGGTTCTCCCAACCCGGCAGCGACAGCCCGAGCCGGAACACACGTTGCGTCTCGCGGGTGATGCCGCGCTGCTCGAGATAGGTGAGCGCGGCCGCCCCCGTGTGGGGGTCGGCGAGCCAGCGCTCGTATTCCAGTGCGGCGGCGTCGAGCGCCTCGTGCAACTGCGCCTTGGGCCCACTCGTCGTGACGCGGCGTTCGGGCACGGGGATGCCCGCCCGCTGCGACAGCAGTTTGACCGCCTCGATGAACTCCAGGTTCTCGGTGGCCATCACGAACTTGAAGACGTCCCCGCCCACCTTGCAACCGAAGCAATGGTAGAACTGCCGCTCGGCGTTCACCGAGAACGACGGCGACTTCTCCTCGTGGAACGGGCAGCGACCCATGAAATTGCGGCCCGAGCGCTTGAGCGGCACGGTCTGCCCGATGTAGTCCACGATGTCGGTGGCCGCGCGCACGCGCTCGACCCAGTCGTCCGCCCCATGGCCGGCGAAGCCACCCGCGGACAGGCTCATGCCCGGAGCGCGGCTCATCGCAACCTCGCCACGGTGACCCCACGCCCGCCTTCGTGCCCCTCGCCCCAGCGCTGACCCTCGACCTGCGGATGGGAACGCAGATGCTTCTGCACCGCGTTGCGCAGCACCCCGGTGCCGATGCCGTGGATGAGGCGCACCTCGTGCAGCCCGGTGAGCACGGCGCGATCGAGGGCGTGATCCACCGCGCGCAGCGCCTCGCTCGCGTCCATGCCGCGCAGGTCGGCCTCGAGCGGCGGCGGTTCGTCCGACGCCTCGTAGCGCGCGACCGGCGCGCGACCCCGCGGCGCGGCGGCGGCTTCGGCGGCGGCGAGGCGGCTGACGTGCGACTGGATCGTGAAACTGCCGCGCCGCAGCTGCACACGCCCCTCGGCATCGGGCCCCGAGACGAACGTGGCCTCGAACCCCAGATCGGTCACGCGCACGCGCGCGCCGGGCACGAGCGTGGCGGGCACGACGGGCTCGACGCGCTCGGGCAGTCCCAGCGCGGCGGGCGCGGCGGCGGCCTGCAGCGTGCTCGCGTCGCGCTCGATCTCGCCCAGCAGTTCCCCCAGCGCGCCCGCGTCGGCACGCGACTTCTCGCGCTTCTTGGCCTCGCGCTGCACCGTCTGCCACAGTTCGCGCGATCGCGCGAGCAACGTCTCGCTCTCGGCGGTGAGCCGTCGGCGCAGTTCGGCGAGCGACTTCTTGGCCTCCTCCGCCGTCTCGCGCGCGTGGCGCTCGGCGCGCTCGGCCGCGTCGCGCGCCTCCTGCAACCGCTCGCGCTCGGCGGTCGCGTTCGCGAGCGCATCGGCGACCTCGGCGAGCAGCCGTTCGAGCGCGCGCGTCTCGTCGGGCGTGAGCGCGCGGGCGCGTTCGAGCAGCGCGGCGGGGAACCCCAGTCGCCCGGCGACGTCGAGCGCGTGACTCGCACCCGGCACGCCGCGACGGAAGCGATAGCGCGAGGTGAGCGTCTCGGGATCGAACTCGAGCGAACCGTTCACGACGCCGGGCACCTCGCTCGCCACGCGCTTGAGGCTGCCCAGGTGCGTGGTGATCACGCCCCACGAACCGTGCGACGCGACGTGTTCGACCAGCGCGCGCCCCAGCGCCGCGCCCTCCTCGGGATCGGTGCCCGCGCCCAACTCGTCCGCGAGCAGGAGCGTGTGCGGACCGGCCGCCTCGGCCATGGCCTTGAGCGCCAGCAGATGCGCCGCGAACGTGCTCAGGCCGCGATCCACCGACTGCTCGTCGCCCAGATCGGCGAACAGCTCGTGGATCGTGGGACAGGTGCTGCCCTCGGCGCAGATCACGGGCAGGCCCGCGTGTGCGAGCGCGACCGCGAGCCCCACGGTCTTCAGGAGCACCGTCTTGCCGCCCATGTTGGGACCCGAGACGAGCAGCAGGCGCCCGCCCTCGCCGAGTTCGAGGTCGAGCGGCACCACCGCCTCGCGCCGCTCGCCCGTGGCGAGGATGGGATGCTTGGCGCGTCGCAACGACAACTGCGTGCCGCCCGGCGTGAGGGCACGGCCGCCGAACTCCACCGCCCACGAGGCGCTGGCGCGCAGCGCATCGAGCACCGCCAGCGTCTCCTCGAGTGCCGCCAGCGCCGGCGCCGAAGCGCGCACGTGTCGGGCGAGCTCGCGCAGGATGCGCCGCTCCTCGGCGAGGGCTTCCGCGCGCAGTTCGAGCAGGCGGTTGTTGGCCTCACAGCTCTCGAGCGGCTCCACGAACAACGACTGACCGCTGTTCGAGGTGTCGTGGACGATCCCCTGCTTGCGCGCGAATCCGGCCGCGGGGATCAGCGCCACGAACCGATCGGCGAAGCGCGTGACGTAGCTGCCCGCGCCATGATTCGCCGCCCAACGTTCGAGCTGCCGATGCAGCGAACGCTCCCCCTCGAGCACGCCGCGACGGGCGCGCGCCAATGCGGGCGAGGCGTCGTCGCGCACGCGGCCGTCGGCATCGAGCGTGGCCTGCAGCGCGTCGCGCAGTTCGTCGAGCACCGGCACCGCGTCGGCCAGCGCGGCGAGCCGCGGGAAGCGCTCGCGCGGGGCGGCCCCGGTCCAGGCCGCGCGCGTGCGCACGGACGCCTCGAGCCAGTCGCCGACGATGGCGAACGATTCCGCCTCGAGCGCCTCGTGCGCATCGCCCTCGAGCACGTCGGTCAGCGAGCTCGGCGCCGCCGAACACCACGCCTCGGGTTCGCCCTGTCGGCGCACGGCCTCATCGAGGCGCGCGCACGCCAACGCACGAGCGGTCGCGTCGGCGATCGGGCGCGCCGAGGCGAGCGCGTGACGGGCACGCGGACTCGTGGCGCGTTCGCTCAGAGCCGCGGCGACGCGAGGGAATTCGATGAGTTCGAGGGAATGCGGATGCAACAGCACGCTCGCGACCGCGACCCCGTCCGCCGGTGCCTGACCGTGCGGTGGAGAAACGGCGATCGCTGCGACGCTCAGTCGGAGCGGCGGGCCGCCAGGACACGCGCGGCTCGGCTCGTCTGCTCGTGCAGCCAGAGTCCACCGGGAAGGATCCGGCCCCACTCGCCCGCGCGGTCAGCCGCCGCGAGGATCGGGGGTGCCAGCACCCCTCGCGCAGCCGTTCGCTGCACGAGTCCCAGGCCCGGTACCTGGAAGAGGAACACGAGAAGGACCGCCGCGGTGACGCTCCCGAGCGCGAGCCCGATGACCGCACCGAGACCGCGGTCGAGCCCACCGAACGGACCGTCGTGAACGGCCTTCGAGAGAGTGCCTCCCCACCACTGGATGAGACCCGCGAGGCCGAATCCGACCAGCAACGCGACCGCCCATCGCAGCAGCAGATAGAGGTACTCCGGATGGGCACCACGCCAATGAGTCCCGACGAGGTCCGCGACGAGCGCCCCGACGATGAGTCCGAGCACGGTGCCCATGAAAGCGAAAACCTGCGCGACGGAGCCGCGCAGGATTCCACTCACCACGAACGCGGCCATCAGGATCACGAGGATCCAGTCCGGCCACGTGAAATGCTGGAAGAGAGACAGTGTTCTAGTTCTCCTGCGTCCGCCGCGCCATGTTCTTGCGCTTGGCGGCATTCAACTTGCGCTTGCGCCGCTCAGAAGGCTTCTCGAAGTGCTGATGACGACGGAGATCCGCGAGGATACCGGCCTTCTCGCACTTCTTCTTGAATCGGCGCAGGGCGCTCTCGAAGGACTCGCCTTCTTTGACCCTGATGCCCGGCAATTGCATTCCCCCCTCTCTCAGCGGTCTTCCCGGAAGAAAGAGATAAGGGTGGTAAATCGTTGTGCGCAAGAGGGCTGCGCACGCGAAAAGGGGTGTGATGTCAGCGTTGCAGTCTAGGTCCGACCCTGTGAATCGTCAAGCCGACCCGCCGACCTTAGGCCCGTCGTGCGGCCCAGTGGGCGGCGAGCGCCAGGGCCGCGGTCTCGGTGCGCAGCCGGGAACCGGCCAGCCCCACGAGCACGAAGCCGCATTCCTGCAACATCTTGCGCTCCTCATCGGAGAACCCGGACGAGGGCCCCACCGCGCCCGTGACCGAGGTGCCGGGCCCGCACGCCTGCTCGCCCACCGGGGCTCCGCCCGGGTCGGCGAGCCAGCGCTCCCCCGCGCCCAGCCCCTCGACGGCCTGGCGCAGTCCCACGAGCGGGGCGATCCGCATCCGCCACGCCGAACGACTCTGCCGCAGCGCCGCCACCGCCAACCGCTCCCAGCGATCGGCGCGCAGCGGTTCGGGCCAGCGCGCGCGCACGCCGTCCACCGGCACGAGCTCGGTCACGCCCAGTTCGGCGAGCTTCTCGACCATCCAATCGCCGCGGTCGCCCTCGGGCGCGCCGCACAGCAGGCGACTCGTGCTCGGCGCGGGCACACGCCGCGACTCGGTCACCTCGACCACGACGTCGGGCCGCGACCTCACCACGACGAGCGTGGCGAGCAGGCCCTCGCCATCGCTGGCGGTGACGCGCTCGCCCTCGCGCGCACGCACGACGCGCGACAGATAGCGCGCCTCGTCGCCCTCCAGAGCCACGGTGCCCTGCAGCCCCGCGAGCTCGGGCAGGTACACGAACGACGGGGCGGCGTCAGCCGCGGAACGCATCCCGCACCTTGTCGAACAGCGACCTCGTCGGCGAGGGCAGGTGAGCCGCCTCGGTCTTCTTGAGTTCCTCGAGCAGCTTCTTCTCGGCGCCCGAGAGCTTGGTCGGCACCCACACGCGCAGCCGCACGTGCAGATCGCCCTTGCCCCCGCGCAGGCCCGGCAGCCCCTTGCCCTTGAGGCGCGAGACGTGTCCGCTCGGCGTGCCCGCGCTCACGTCGAGCGAGGCCTTGCCATCCCCCAGCAACGGCACCTCGACCTTGCCGCCGAGCGTCATGATCGAGAACGGCACCGGCATCTCGAGCAGCAGATGATCGCCGTGACGTTCGAAGAGTTCGTGCTCCTTCTCCTCGATGTGCACGATCAGGTCGCCCGCCGGCCCCCCACGCACGCCGGCGTCCCCGAGGCCGCGCAGCGGGATGTAGTTGCCCGCCGCCACACCGGCCGGGACCTTGACGTTGACCGTCTCGCTCTCGCTCACACGCCCGTCCCCGCCGCAGGTCTTGCACGGGTCGGCGACGATCGTGCCCTCCCCCTCGCAGCGCGGGCACGCGGTGACGCTCATGAACTGCCCCAGCATGGTCTGCTGCACACGACGGACCTGGCCACGGCCCTTGCACTGCGAGCATTCGCTCTCGCCGCTGCCGCCGCGGCCCTTGCACGGTTCGCAGCGCTTGAGGTGCTTGACGCGGATCTTCTTCTCGATGCCCGAGGCGACCTCCTCGAGCGTGAGTTGCAGACGGACCTGGAGGTCGTC
>CAZZLY010000001.1:1190-85320 GCA_964655175.1 uncultured bacterium | reverse complement strand
CCGAACTGGTCGTAGCGCGCGCGCTGCTGCGCGTCGCGCAGCACCTCGTAGGCCTCGGTGGCCTCCTTGAACTTGGACTCGGCCTCGGCGTTGCCCGGATTGCGATCGGGATGCCACTGCATGGCCGTCTTGCGATAGGCCTTCTTGATCTCGTCCTCGCTCGCGGTGCGCTCGACGCCGAGGACCTCGTAGTAGTCGCGCTTGGCCATGGTCAGCCGTCCGTCCGCGCGACGACCACACGCGCGGCCCGCAGCGCGCGGTCGGCACGCGCGTAACCGCGCTGGATCTCCTGCACCACGTGTCCGGGCTTCATGCCCTCGGGCGCGGGCACCTCGAGCAGCGCCTCGTGCACGCTCGGATCGAACGGCTGTCCCACCGCGGGCACCACCGTGACCCCGCGGCGCGCGAGCACCTCGCGCATGCGCTGCGCGGTGAGCGTCACGCCCTGCGACCACGACGCGGCGGCCTGCTCGGTGGACAGCGCGGCGAGCGCGCGTTCCAGATCGTCGAGCACCTCGATGACGTCGAGCAGCAGCCGGTCCTCGGCCGCCCGCACCGACTCCTCGCGGTCGCGGACCGCGCGGCGGCGCACGTTCTGGATCTCGGCTTCGGCGCGCAGCCACTTGTCCTTGAAGTCGGGCTCGGGCTCGACGACGGGAGCGGCTTCGACGACGGGTTCGGGCCCGGGGGCCGGGTTCGTCGCGGGCTCGGTCTCGGGCGTCACGGGCTCGGACGCACCCGGGGTCTCACGGGCGGCGTCACGGATCTCCTCGGTCATCGTCGGCTCTTCCTTGGGATGGAGGGTGGAATCGGGTCCCGCGGGCGTCACGCGGTCAGCAGATCGGCGACGCGTTGTCCGACCAGATCGACCAGGGCGATCGTGGTGGCGTAGTCCATGCGCATCGGACCCAGGACGCCCACCGCGCCGTGGACGGCGCCGGGCAGCGGGAAACTGACCAGACTCAGGGCGGTCGCGTGCGTCGGGGTCACCCCCACCTGCACACCGGCGTGCCCCTGCACGCCGCTCACCATGAGACGCTCGAACGCGCTCCCGGATTCGAGCGCCTGCAGCACCGGCGCGAGACGTCCCGACGCGGCGAACTCCGGCTGGCCGGCCATGTGCGCGAGCCCCGCCGTGAGCAACGGCGTGTCCACGCCGCGGGCCCAGCGTGCGGCGGCCGCGCGCGCCACGATGCGCACCGCGGAGTGCTGTGCGAGCGCGGGATCGTGCGCGAGACGGGTGCGCGCGTCCGCGAGCGTGCCGCCCACGAGTTCGCAGCGCAGCACGTCGGCGACCTCGGCGAGGTCGTCACGATCGAGCGGCGTGTCGAGTTCCAGCGCGACGTGCCGCGCGCGGAACCCCGCGAGCCCGAGCACCATGAGCACGCGACGCTCGCCGAGCCGCTCGAGCGCGAGCGATTCGAGACGCTCGTCCTCGAGCGAGGCAGCGAGCGCGAGCCCCAACTGCTGCGCGAACGTGGCCAGCAATCGCGAGGCCTCGAGCAGCAGCGCCTCGACGTCGTGCCGCGACTGCGAGAGCCGCTCGGCGACCGCGTCCTCGACCTGGGCGGGCAGCGCGGTGGGTTCGACGAGCGCGCGCACGAAGTACGCCCAACCCTCCGGGGTGGGCACGCGCCCGGACGCCGGATGCGGCCGTTCGAGAAGGCCCAGCTGTTCAAGGTCGCCCAGCGTGCCGCGCAGACTCGCGCCCGACTGGCGCAGCCCACCCGTGCGCGACAGCCGCTCGGAACTCACCGGGCGCGCATCATGACGATGCAGCGCGACGAGCCGGGCGAAGACACGGCGCTGGCGATCGCTCAGATCGGGGTCGGTGGCGGCGAGGCGCCCGGGCATGGCGGGAGTGGACATGACGACGGAATTCACGCAGGCGGGGCGACAGAAGTCAACCCCGCGCCGCGCCTCAATGCAGGACCCGGAAGAAGCGGTTCCAGCGGATGTGCAGGAACATGTCCCACCAGTGTTCGGCGGCCGTCGAGAAGTACAGGAACATCGCGCGGCCCTTGACGTTGTCCATGGGCACGAAGCCCCAGAACCGGCCGTCGTTCGAGTTCTCGCGGTTGTCGCCCATCATGAACAGGCAGCCCGGCGGCACCGTGAACGCCTTGAGGTTGTCGCGCGGCGACACCTCGGCGGGCAGTTCGGTCGGGTCGGAGTGGCGCGCATAGGGCTCGACGAGCGGCTTCCCGTCCACGAACACCTGCTTGTGCCGGATCTCGACCGTCTGCCCCTCGGTGGCGATGCAGCGCTTGATGAAGTCCAGCGACGGATCCCCCGGGAACTGGAACACGATGATGTCGCCGGTGTGCGGCTTGCGCAGCCCGGGCAGGCGGAGGTGCGTGAACGGCAGCTTGGGGCCGTACTCGACCTTGTTCACGAACAGGAAGTCGCCCACGAGGAGCGTGTCCACCATGGATTCCGACGGGATGCGGAACGCCTGCACGAACAGCACGCGGATGACGAGCATGAGCACGACGGCCCAGACGAGGGACTCGACGTTCTCGCGCGCGGCGGACTTGGGCGGTGCTGCGGGTGCGGACTTGGGATCGCGGGCGGTCAAGCGGCCACCTCCTGGACGAGCGGGCGCGCACGGACGGCGAGCCACGCGAGGGTGTCATCGGCGACGAAGACGTGGGCGCGCGGCACGCACCACCCCGTGGGCGTGCGTTCGAGGCGCCCCGCCACCACACCGGCGTCGAACGCGGCCTGGTAGCGGACGAGCAGTTCACGACGGGCGATCGGCTCGAGGTCGTCGAGCACCAACCCCGAGCCCAGACGCAGCGCGAGCATGACGGTCTCGTCGGCGCGCGAGGCGGCCGACTCGACCTCGACCTCGGTCGCGGGGTCCTCCCCGCGTTCGAGACGCGCGGCCCAGTCGTGGGTGGCGTGCGCGTTCGCGCGCCGCGTCCCGCGCCACAGCCCGTGCGCCGAGGGTCCGAGCGCGAGGTGATCGCGGCGCAGCCAGTACGTGAGGTTGTGACGGCTCTCGGCGTCGGGGCGCGACCAGTTCGAGGTCTCGTAGAGCGCGAGTCCCGCCTCCGACAGCTGCGCGTCCACGTGCGCGTGCATCTCGGCCTCGAGTTCCGGGCTCACCATGGCGGCCTCGCCGCGACCGATCGCGTCACCGAGCGGCGTGCCGGGCTCGGGGATGAACCCGTAGGCCGAGACGTGCTCGGGCTCGAGCGCGCGCGCGACCTGCACGGTGTGCGTCCAGTGCGCCATCGTGTGCTCGGGATAGCCGAACATGAGGTCGAGCGACAGCCGCCGGAAGCCGTGCGCGCGCGCGAGCGCGAACGCCTCGTGCGGCCGACGCTCGTCGTGGATGCGCCCCAGGCGCACGAGTTCGTCGGGCACGAACGACTGCACGCCCATGGACAGTCGGTTCACCCCCGCCGCCGCCCACGCGTCGAGCAGGCCCGACTTCACCGTCTCGGGATTGGCCTCGAGCGTGATCTCGGCTGCGGGCGCGATCGCGAAGTGCCGCGTGAGCGTGGCCCACAGGCGTGCGAACGCCCACGGTGCCAGCGCCGACGGCGTGCCACCCCCGAAGAACACCGACGTGAACGCGACGCCGTCCGCGAGCGGGGCGCGCAACGCGCACTCGCGCTCCATCGCCGCGAGATAGCGCTCGACCGCGGCGCGCGACAGGGCGTCCTTCGAGAAATGACAGTACGGGCACGGCACGGCGCAGAACGGCACGTGCACGTACAGCGCGGTGCGCGCCTCGTCGCGTGCACGCACGCCGGGACCGAGTGGACGGGCGATCACTGGATGCCCTTGAAGAACCGGTCGAAGCGCATGTGGAGCAGCCCGTTCCACCACTCGTTGCCGGCCGTCGAGAAGTAGATGAACAGCGCCCGTCCGCGCACGAGACGTTCGGGGACCGTGCCCCAGAAGCGCGAATCGTTCGAGTCGTCGCGGTTGTCGCCCATCATGAACAGCTCACCCGGCGGCACGGTGGGCGGCGAGACGTTGTCGCGCGGCGTGTAGCCGGGCGGGTCCTCGCTCCAACTGGAATGCTTCACGTAGGGCTCGACCTGCTTGACGCCGTCCACGTACAGGTCCTTGTGTCGGACCTCGACCGTCTGTCCGCCCACCGCGACGCAGCGCTTGATGTAGTCCTGGGACGGATCGGCCGGGTACTGGAACACGATGATCTCGCCCGGGCGCGGCCGGTGCAGGCCCGGCAGACGCCAATCCGTGAACGGGATCTGGGCGCCGTACTCCAGCTTGTTCACGAACAGGTAGTCGCCGACGAGCAGCGTGTCCTCCATGGAGCTCGACGGGATGCGGAACGCCTGGATGACGAACGTGCGCAGCAACAGCGTGATGACCACCGCCCAGGCGATGGCCTCGACGTAGTCGCGGGTGCTGGAACGCGCGCGCGGGGCGGCCATGGTCGCGCGGACTAGCCGCGATCCACCTTGAGCACCGCGAGGAACGCCTCCTGCGGGACCTCGACCGTGCCGACCTGCTTCATGCGGCGCTTGCCCTCCTTCTGCTTCTCGAGGAGCTTGCGCTTGCGCGAGATGTCGCCGCCGTAGCACTTGGCGATGACGTTCTTGCGCATGGCGCCGAGCGTCTCGCGGGCGATGACCTTGCCGTTGATCGAGGCCTGGATGGCGACCTGGAACATCTGCCGGGGGATCAACTCCTTGAGCTTCTCGCACAACGAGCTGCCGTAGGAGTAGGCCTTGTCGCGATGCACGATGGCCGACAGGGCGTCCACGCCCTCGCCGTTCAGCAGCACGTCGAGCTTGACCACGTCCGCGTCCTGATAGCCGTCGAACTCGTAGTCGAGCGAGGCGTAGCCGCGCGACACGCTCTTGAGGCGGTCGTAGAAGTCGAGCACGATCTCGCCGAGCGGCAGACGGCACTCGAGGCGGATGCGGTTCTCCTCCAGATACTCGGTGTTCCCGAAGATGCCACGCCGGTCCTGGCACAGCTTCATGATGTTGCCCAGATACTCCTTGGGCGTCACGACGTGCGCCTTGACCATCGGCTCCTCGACCGACTCGATGTTCTGGACGGGCGGGAACGCGCTCGGGTTGTCCACCTTGGTGAACTCACCGTTGGTGAGCAGCACGTGGTACATCACGCTCGGCGTCGTCGCGATGAGGTCGATGTTGAACTCGCGGCGCAGACGCTCCTGGATGATCTCGAGGTGCAGCAGCCCCAGGAAGCCGACGCGGAAGCCGAAGCCCAGCGCGACCGAGGTCTCGGGCTCGTACTCGAGCGACGCGTCGTTCAGGCGCAGCTTGGCGAGCGCCTCCTTGAGGTCCTCGTACTGCTCGGCGTCGATCGGGTAGAGCCCCGAGAACACCATGGACTTGGTCTCACGGAAGCCCGGCAGCGGCTGCAGCCCGGTCACCCCCGCCAGTCCGAGCGTGTCACCGACGCGTGCGTCGGCGACCGTCTTGATGCCGGCGACGACGTAACCCACCTGGCCGGCGTGCAGCTCCGGCTCGGACTCCAGCTTGAGCCGCAGACGGCCGACCTCGGTCACCTCGTGCTGGCTGCCCGTGGACAGGAACTGGATGCGGTCGCCCGCCTTGAGCACACCGTCGACCACGCGCACGAGACACACGACGCCGCGGTACTGGTCGAACTTGGAATCGAAGATGAGCGCGCGGAACGGGGCGTCCGGGTCCCCCGCCGGCGGCGGGACGTCCTCGATGACCTGCTCGAGCAGATCGGCGACGCCCAGTCCGGTCTTGGCGCTGATGCGGCAGCACCGCTCGGCGGGCACGCCCGCCTGATGCTCGATCTCGATCGCGACGTCGTCGGGGCGCGCCGCGGGCAGATCGACCTTGTTGATGCAGCCGACGATCGTGAGGTCCTGCTCGGCGGCGAGGTAGTAGTTGCTGAGCGTCTGCGCTTCGATGCCCTGCGACGCGTCGACGACCAGGATGGCGCCCTCGCACGCCGCGAGCGCACGCGACACCTCGTACGTGAAGTCCACGTGACCGGGCGTGTCGATGAGGTTGAGCTCGTAGGTCTTGCCGTCCTTCGCCTTGTACTCCATGGCGATGGCGTGCGACTTGATCGTGATGCCCTTCTCGCGCTCGAGATCCATGTCGTCGAGCACCTGGGCCTTCATCTGCTGCGGCGTCAGCGTGTGCGTGATCTCGAGCAGCCGATCGGCCAGCGTGCTCTTGCCGTGGTCGATGTGGGCCACGATGCAGAAGTTGCGGATGTTCTGAAGCCGGGGATCGCTCAAAAGTGCCGCCGCAGGAGGAGGCGCACGCCGAGCCCGTCCACCGGACCGGACGGTCCGGACGGCGGACCCGCGGGCAGCGCCGGGTCAGTCTTGAATTCGACGTCGAAGCCGCGGAAGTTCGCGTCCACGTACGCGTCGACCAGGGCGTAGGCCAGCACGGCTCCCAGGAGCCATTGGCGCGCGAGGCGCTGGTCGAGCCTCGTATTGTACTCGTTCACGAGCCGTTCCTCACCTGCCGCGTCGTGCGCGGCCCGCGCGTCCGCGAGCGCGCTCAGCGTGCGGTCCAGTGCGCGCTGATCCTCGACCAGGCGTGCGACGAAGTACCCCTCGCCCCCCGCCACGAGCACCGCCTTGAACCACTGCCGGTTGTGCAGCTGCCCCCAGCCCGGGATGACGAGCGAGCGGGCCATGACGAAGCGCGGCTGCTCGTGCCACGGCGTGCGTCGCAGCGTGTCGGGACGCACCACGGGCGCGGTGGCGCGCACCGAATCGCGCACCATGGCCGGGGACTCCTGCGCCCGCGCGGGCGCCCCCGTCGCCAGCGCCAGCAGCACGATCAGGGCCGCGAGGCCCCGCAGGAATGGCGGGAACGCGTGGGAATCGAACCCACCCCGGACGCCGAAGGCGCCCGGCACGAGGATTTGAAGTCCTGGGGGACCACCAGATCCCATTCGCTCCCGCATCATCCGCGGACCGGCTCCTCGAGCCGGACCGAATGCTTCGCGCGACGGACGACCTCGCCGACGTTCGCGCACCACACCTTGGCTCGCGCCAGTCGCGTCTCGAACGCGCCCGCGCGTCGCGCCGGAACCGCCACGAGCAATCCGCCCGAGGTCTGCGGATCGTACAGCGTCCGCGCCAGCGTGGCCGGCACCGCGCCCTCGTCCACGTGCGTGCGGAAGAAGTTGCGGTTGCGCGCCAGCCCGCCCGGGGCCACGTCCTGCGCGACGAACTCGAGCACGCCCGGCAGGAACCAGCCCGGCTCGGGGCGCAGCACGAACGTCACGCCGCTCGCGTCGGCCATCTGCGAGGCGTGCCCCATGAGACTGAAGCCGGTCACGTCGGTCGCGCCACGCACACCGCACGCGAGCGCCGCTTCGGCGGCCGCGCGATTGAGCGTCGCCATCTGTCGCGTGACGCGCTTGAGCGCGCTCGGCTCGAGCCGGCCCTGCTTGAGGGCGGTCGTGAGCACGCCGGTGCCCAGGCGCTTGGTCAGGTACAGGCGATCGCCCGCGCGTGCGCCGCTGTTGAGCAGCAGCCGCTTGCGCGACGCGACCCCGGTGACCGCATAGCCGAACTTGAGTTCGGGGTCGCGGATGCTGTGCCCGCCCACGACGCTCGCGCCCGCTTCGGTGACCTTGTCGAGCCCGCCCTGCAGGATCGCCGCGATCACCTCGGGGGCGAGCCCGTCGGCGGGGGCGCACAGCATGGCGAGCGCGGTCAACGGTCGGCCGCCCATGGCGAACACGTCCGAGAGCGCATTGGCGGCCGCGACCTGACCGTAGTCGTACGGGTCGTCCACGATGGGCGTGAAGAAGTCCACCGTCTGCACCAGCACCTCGCCCCGACCGTGGGCGAACAAGCCGGCGTCATCGAGCGTCGAGGCGTCCACGAGCACACGCCGATCGCGCGGCGGCTGCCGCAGCGAGGCGAGCGCCGTGCGCAGGTCGCCGGGGCCGATCTTGGCCGCGCAACCGGCGGCCGCGACGGTGGCCGTGAGCCGGACGCCGGGAACGGTGCGACGCATGCGCGCCTAGAGGTCGCGGCCCAGGGCCACGCACTCGATCTCGACGCGCGCACCCTTGGGAAGCCCGACCACCGCGACCGTGGTGCGCGCCGGCGGATCGTTCGTGAACGCGGCGCCGTACACCGCGTTCATGGCGGCGAAGTCGGCCATGTCGATGAGGAACACCGTGGTCTTGACGACGTCGCCGAGCGACAGCCCGGCGCCGCGCAGGACCGCGGTGAGGTTCTTCACGACCTGCGCCGTCTGCTCGCTCACGCCACCCGGGACGAGTTCGCCCGTGGCCGGGTCGATCGGGATCTGCCCCGCCGTGTACACCATCTTCTGACCGCCGTGGAGGCGGACGACCTGCGCCTGCGAGTACGGACCGATCGCCTGCGGCGCATCGGGGACCTGCACGACCGACTTCACGGGAACCTCCGGATCACTCGACGGTGACGCTCTTGGCCAGATTGCGCGGCTGATCGACGTCGCAGCCGCGCGCGACCGCGATGTCGTACGCCAGCAACTGCAGCGGCACGACCGATAGGATGGGCTGCAACATGGGGATCGTCATCGGGACGTGGATGACGTGGTCGGCGCGCGAGTGGATCTCGGTGTCGCCCTCGCTCGCGATCGCGATGATGCGACCCTTGCGCGCCCGCACCTCCATCATGTTGCTCACGATCTTCTCGTAGGCCGAGTCGCGCGTGCAGATGAACACCACCGGCATGTTCTCGTCGATGAGCGCGATCGGACCGTGCTTCATCTCGGCGGCAGGATAGCCCTCGGCGTGGATGTACGAGATCTCCTTGAGCTTGAGCGCGCCCTCGAGCGCCACCGGGAAGTGGAAGCCGCGGCCCAGGTAGATGAAGTTCTCGTGCTGGGTGTAGCGCTCGGCGATCTGCCGCACGACCTCGCGGCCCGCCAGCGCCTGCTGGATCTTCTCGGGCAGCAGCGTGAGCTCGCGCGCGACCTCGATGCCGTATTCGCGCGACATGCCGCGCAGCCGACCCAGCACCAGCGTGAGCAGCGCCAGCACCGTGACCTGGCTCGTGAACGCCTTGGTCGAGGCGACGCCGATCTCGGGGCCCGCGTGGATGTACACGCCGCCGTCCGACTCGCGCGCGATCGTGCTGCCGACCACGTTCACGATGCCGAGCGCCTTGGCGCCGCGGCGGCGCGCCTCGCGCATGGCCGCGAGCGTGTCGATGGTCTCCCCCGACTGCGAGATGACCAGCACCAGCGTGCCCTCGTCGAGGATGGGGTTGCGGTAGCGGAACTCCGAGGCGTACTCGACCTCGACCGGGATGCGCGCGAACTCCTCGAGCATGTACTCGCCGATGAGCCCCGCGTGCCACGACGTGCCGCAGCCCAGGATGATGATGCGCTTGACGTCGCGCAGCTGCTCGCTCGTGAGGTTGAGTCCGCCCAGCTTGGCCAGACCCTCCTCGACCAGGAGTCGGCCGCGCGTCGCGTTACGCACCGCGTCCGGCTGCTCCATGATCTCCTTGAGCATGAAGTGGTCGTAGCCGCCCTTCTCGATCTGCGAGAGGTCCCAATCGACGTCGTGGACCTCCTTCTCGACGCGCTCGTGCGCGATGGTGGCGGTGTGGAAGCCGTCCGGCGTGAGCACGGCCATCTCGCCGTCGTCGAGGTAGATGACCTGTCGGGTGTGCTCGATCACCGCGGCGACGTCCGACGCGAGGTAGTACTCGCCATCGGCGATGCCGACCACGAGCGGGCTGCCGTTGCGCGCGCCCACGAGCACGCCGGGCTCGGCGGCGCACATGACGACCAGGCCGTACGTGCCCTCGACGTCGCGCAGCGCCGCACCCACCGCGCGCTCCAGCTTGAGGCCGCGCTTGAGGTACTTCTCGATGAGGTGCGCCAGCACCTCGGTGTCGGTCTCGGTCGCGAAGACGTGACCTTCAGCGATGAGCGCGCTCTTGAGCGTGGCGTAGTTCTCGATGATGCCGTTGTGCACCACCGCGACCTGCCGCGCCTCGTCGACGTGCGGATGCGCATTGACGTCGTTCGGCTCGCCGTGCGTCGCCCAGCGCGTGTGGCCCATGCCGCAGCGGCCCTTGAGCGGCTGGTCCTTGAGCCGGGCCTCGAGCTGCCGCAGCTTGCCGGCGGCCTTCACGACCTGCAGCGCGCCCGCCTCACCGTGCACCGCCACGCCCGCGGAATCGTAGCCGCGGTACTCGAGACGCTTGAGCCCCTCCAACAGGATGGGCAGGCACTCCCGGTGGCCGACGTATCCCACGATGCCGCACATGACCTACCTCCCGACCGGCGCCGCGAGCGCCTGTCGCGCCTGCTCGACCAGCGCGCGCGTCCCCGCGTCGTCGGGCGATTCGGCGATCACCCGCACGACGGGCTCCGTGCCCGACGGCCGCACATGCACCCATGCCTCACCGCGGGCGAAGCGCAGACCGTCGGCCGCATCGAGCTGCCAGTCGCCGAACGTCCGCCGCAAGCGCGTCGCGGCCTGCTCCCACGGCTCGTCCGGCCGCGCGAGCTTGTCCTTGATCATCGTGTAGCGCGGCAGCGAGTCGGCCAGTTCGCGCAGCGTCGCACCATGTCGCATCGCCTGCGCCACCAGTGCCATCGCCACGAGGCCGTCGCGACCGTGATGCGCCGCCGGGAGGATCATGCCGCCGTTGCCTTCGCCGCCGGCCACCGCCCGCTGCGCATGCATGGCCTCGACGACGTGCGCCTCGCCCACCGGGGTGCGGAACAGCGGCACGCCGGCGCGCTCGCAGACCGCGTCGAGCATACGGCTGGTGCTGAGGTTTGTCACCACCGGGCCCGACTGCGTCTCGAGCGCCACGCGCGTGCCGATCGCGACGGTGTACTCCTCGCCGAGCGGCGTCCCGGAGGCGTCCACGAAGGCGGCGCGATCGGCGTCCGGGTCGGCCGCGATGCCGAGGTCGGCTCCGGCGCGACGCACCGCCTCGCCGAGCGCCCCGAGGGCGTGCGGCAGGGGTTCGAGCTCGCGCGTGAAGCGACCGTTGGGCTCGGCGTCCAGCAGCGTGACGCGGGCGCCGAGTCGTTCGAGCAGCGCGGGCAGCGCCACACCGCCGACGCTCGCGCAGCCGTCCACCACGACGTGCAGTGCGCGGGCGCGGATGGCGGCGACGTCGAGGTGCGGCAGCCCGAGCACGCGCTCCAGATGCCACGCGAGCGCGGCGTGTTCCTCGCGCACCGAACCGACACGGTCCCACGCCACCCACAGGTCGCGGTTCTGCTCGAAGCGCTCGCGCACCTCGCGGCCCTGGGCGGGGCCCAGGAACTCACCGGCGCCGCTCAGGAACTTGAGCGCGTTCCACGGCGCGGGATTGTGGCTCGCGGTGAGGATGACGCCGCCCGCGGCGCGCAGATGCTCGACGGCCATCTGCGTCGTGGGCGTGGTCGCCAGACCGATGTCGACGACGTCGCGACCCGCCGCATTGAGTCCGGCGCACGCCGCCAGTCGCATGAGCGGACCCGTGGTGCGCGCATCGCGCCCCAGCACGACGGGACCGTCCCCGGGCAGGGTGCGTGCGAACGCGGCGGCGAAGCGCGCGACGATCGCGGGGTCGAGGGTCTCGCCGATGATGCCGCGCACGCCGGCGACGCTGATCATGAGGGACGACATCGAAGGTTCCTCCGGCCTGCGCCCGGCGGACCGGAACGCCTCGGGACGTAAGAGAAACGGGCCGGCGCCCGGCGTCGAGTCGCCCGGCACCGGCCCGCCTCGGGCCCGCGAGGACCGACCGTCCGCGCCGTGGGGCGCGATCGCGGTCCGCCTCGATCGAGTTGTAGTAAATGGAGCTGGTGACCGGAATCGAACCGGTGACCCCGTCATTACGAGTGACGTGCTCTACCAGCTGAGCTACACCAGCTCCGAGATGCGACTGTCGGGGCACGGGGGCCGCGACAGGTACCGATGGTGCCACCCCCCAGAATCGAACTGGGGACACCACGATTTTCAGTCGTGTGCTCTACCAACTGAGCTAGGGTGGCGAAACACTCCCGGGCCCGCAAGGGCACCGACGGACGGAAGTTTGTAGCACGGCACCCGAACGAGCGTCAAACCCGTCCCGCGGGCCGACTTGCGCCCCCCGAACGCCCCCCGCCCCGCGCCCCGATCACGCCGCGTCGTCCCGACGGCGCCGATCGCGCCGCACCCCGCGCCGATCCGGGCCCTTGCGGCGGTCCTGGTTCTCCAGCACGGGCAGCGTCATGACGAAGGCGGACGACCATTCGTCCTCGATGCGCACCCGCAGTTCGCCCCCGTGCTCGCGCACGATCTGATGCGCCACCCCGAGACCGAGGGCCGCGCCCGAGGGCGGCAACCCGGCCGCCGGTCCGGCGGCGGGCCCCGCGGCGGGTCCCAGACTCGCGGCGAACGGCGCGAACAACTGCTCGAGCGCGTCGCCGTCGGCGCGCGCACGATCGTGCAGCACCTCGAACACCAACCACGCCCCCGCCCGCCGCGTCTCGATGCGCACGCGACCGCCCACGGGCAACTGCTCGAGCGCGGCCATCACGATGTTGCCCACGACGCGCCGGATGCGCGCGCCGTCGAGCAGCAGCGTCGGCAGGTCCGGCGCGAACGTCTTGATCAGGCGCACGCGGTGACGCGCGAGCGGCTCGGACAGGGTGCGCAGCGCCTCCTGCACGACCGTGTTGAGCGACTCCATGCGCAGCCGCGGCGGCTCGAGCCGCGCGTATTCCAACTGCTCCCCGAGCAGGCGCTCGACGCGACCGACCTCGCGCTCCATGGCGAGGAACACCTCGCGCGCCGGATCCTCGGGCGCCAGCTCCTGCATCGCGCGCGAGACGAACAGGCGCATCGTCGCGAGCGGCTGCCGCGCCTCGTCGGCCACGCGGGCCGACATCTCGCCCAGCGCCACGAAGCGATCCAGATCGCGCAGACGCGACACCAGGTCGTCACGCCGACGTTCCAGCGCCACGCGCTCGTCGCGATCGCGCGCGTGCTCGAACAACAGCGCCGCCTCGTCGGCGAGCGTGGCGAGGGTGGCGAACGCGCCCGTCGCCCAGACCTCGTTCGCGGCCGTTTCGGTGTCGTCCTCGAGCACGGCGTCCCACACGGCGACCACGCCGAACGTGACGCCGTGCGCCACGAGCGGCTGGAACACCCAGCGCGTCAGGCCCTCGGCACGGCCACCGGCATCCGCGGGCAGCGCCTCGGCGCCGACCCCGTTGACGGGTCGTCCGGCGGGCAGCATCGCGGTGGCACTCGCATGCAGCGCGCGCGGCATGTGATCGCGTCCCGGCGCGGGACCGTGCGACACCTCGAGTCGCAGCGTGCCGTCCTCACGCACGCGCCAGAGCGCGCTCCAACGCACCTGCAGGGCCTGCGTCGCCAGTCGCACCAGCGCGTGCGCGGTCTCGGCCACGTTGCTCGCGGTCACCGTGGTGCGCGCGAAGCTCGCGACGGCCTCGGCCTGCTGCGCGCGCTGCCGCGCCTCGTCGGCGAGACGCTGCGCGCCCAGCGCCGCTTCCGCGACGACGGTCAGGGACGCCTCGTCGGGCTCGCTCGTCGGACGTTCGCGCCAGCCCGAGACGAGCAGGCCGTGACGCGCCTCACCGCGGCGCAGCGGCACGACCCGGATCCACGCCATCTCGTCCCACGGGGCACCGGGCGTGTCGCGCCCCGGACCCGAGGCGCATTCGCCGGACCGCCACGCGCGATCGCACGCGCCGTCGAACGACTCCGGCATGACCGCCCACGCCCGCAGCGCCTCGCGATCGGCCGAGACGGCCGCAGGACGGCGGCGCTCCCGTGCGATCGCCCCCGCGACGTCGTCGTCGCTCGTGCGGTCGGCGAGGTCCCAGCCCTCCAGCAGTCCGCGCGCCTCGTCGTGACGCACGAGCCAGGCGCGATCCGCCCCCCCGGTCACGGGATGGGCGGCCAGCAGCAACAGGCCGCGCTCGACGGCGGCGAGGTCGGCCTCGCAGGCGATCAGGGCCGCGAGCGCTCGCGGGTCGGGCGAGGGCTCGGGACGACGGGGTCGGGACGTGGTGGGTTCCATGGTCCCTCCTGTCATCGGCCCGTCGGGCGCCGACCTTGACCCCCGCGGGGCCCGGTCCCTACGGTGCGATCACGACCGCGCCGTTCGCCCCGTTCCCCGAGCCCCGGAGCCACCACCCATGGACCAGCCCGCCGCCCAGCCCGCCCCGACGACGTTCGAGATCGGTCTGTCCGAGACCGAGGCCGAGGGGATCTACTCGAACCTCGTGTTCATCGCGCACTCCTCGAGCGAGGTCATCCTCGACTTCGCGCGCGCCATGCCGGGTCTGCCCAAGCCGCGCGTGTTCGCGCGCATCATCATGACGCCGCAGCACGCCAAGAGCCTGCTGCAGGCGCTCGAGCAGAACCTGGGGAACTTCGAGAAGGCGTTCGGGGCGATCCCGGCCGCGGGCGACGGCAGCGGCCGCACGCGCGCCGAGCATCTGGGGTTCACCGGCGGGGCCTGAGCAAGGCTCGCCCGCGCGGACGCGTCAGCCACGCGGGAACATGCGGACGAGTTCCTCGTCCGCGCGCGGCGCACGATCCAGGAGCGCCACGAGCTTGGCGGGCGGTCGCACCGGACGCATGTCGCGGTGGACCGTGCAGTGCTCGGTGTAACCCATCGCGCAGCGTGCGCCGTCCTCGCCCACGATGCGGTAACCGAACCGCAGCGAGGCGCGCGCGAGGTCCAGCACGCCGGTCTCGATCGTGACGAGTTCGTCGTAGCGCGCGCCGCGGAAGTACCGGCAGCGCGCATCGAGCACCGGCAGCAGCACCCCGTCCTCCTCCTCGACCTGCCGATAGGTGTGCCCGAGCGAGCGCATGAGCTCGCCACGGCCCGCCTCGAAGAACCGCAGGTAATGGCCGTAGTAGACCCAGCCCATGGGATCGGTATCGCCGTAACGGATGCGCAACTCGAAACGGTGCATCAGGTCTCCTCGACCGGGGGCGCGGTCTTCCAGCGTTTGTGCATCCAGAACCAGGATTCGGGGCGCGTGCGCACGGCCGCCTCGAGCTCGGCGGTGTGCCACGCGGTGAAACGACGGATGGCCTCGGGGTCGTCGTGGCGTCCCTCGACCACGATCGGCTGCCCGCACACGATGTCGTAGCGTCCGTCCGGGGCGCGCAGCGCATGACCGAACACGACCGGTGTGCCGGTCATGAGCGCGAAGCGCGCGGGGCCCACCGGCGTGCTCGCGAGCCGCCCGAAGAACGGCACGAACACGCCGTCGCGACGCGCGTCCTGATCGGCGACCATGGCGATGACGCCGTTGCCGCGCAGGGTCTTGATCACGTCGCGCACGCCCGATCCGATCGGGAACGCGCCCACGCCGCTCTGCTGGCGGATGCGGCGGATCCAGCGATCCGCGCCCGGGTTCGACATGGGCTTGACCAGGAACGACAGCGGCGCGATCCGGCCGATCGTCGCGCCGAACAACTCGAAGTGCCCGAAGTGCCCGGTGAGCACGATGAGCCCCCGCCCCATGGCGAGCGCCTCGCGCACCGGCGCCTCGATCTCGTAGCGACGGAACGTGCGCTCACGCGGGCCGTACACGAGTTCGGGCAGGCGCGCGTAATCGGCGGCGATGCGCCCCACCTCGCGGTAGTGCGCGTGCAGCACCCGCTCGCGCCACGCCTCGTCGTGCTCCGGGAACGCGCGCGCGAGGTTGTCGTGCACGACGCGCCGGCGCACCCCCGCCGCCGCGATCGTCTCGCCGAGTGCGGCTCCGACGCGCTGCGCGACCGGCCGCGGCAGTGCCGCGAGCGCACCACCGAATCCGAACAACAGGCCCGATTGGACGAGGTGCGCCGCTCTCACGCCCGCACCGCCCAACGCCCACCGGGGTGCGACACGGCGAGCCCGCTCCACTGCAGCCGCAGCAGACGCGCCAGCGCGTCGGCGGGCGACACGTCGGCCTCGCGCGCGAGTTCCTCGACGGTGCGCGGCTGCGACGCGAGTGCCGCGAGCAGGCGCGAGGCGGGGTCGATCGGAACCTCGGTCGCGCGCGGCAGCACCGCGAGCACGTCGCCCGCGTGCGCGCACGGTCGCGCCCCGTCGCGCAGTAGTCGCAGCGTGCCCTGCGAGCCGGGCCGATCCACGTCACCCGGCACCGCGAGCACCGGTCGGCCCAGCGCGCGCGCGGCCGCCGCGGTCGTCAGGGCACCACTGCGTTCCCCCGCCTCGACCACCACGGTCGCACCGGCGAGGGCGGCGATCAGGCGATTGCGCTTCACGAACGCGCCACGGCCGAACGGGCCGCCGTCACGCGTCTCGGACACGAGCGTCCCCGAAGCGCACACGCGTGCGGCGAGCACGTCGTGGTCGCTCGGCGTGGGCTGCGTGACGCCCGAGGCGATCACCGCCACGGTGCGCCCACCGCCCTCGAGCGCGCCCTCGTGCGCCGCCGCATCGATGCCGTGCGCCAGACCGCTGACCACGACGAGACCGCGCGCCACGAGATCGCGCGCGAGTCGTGCGGCGATCGTCCGCCCATAGGCGGTCGCGCTGCGCGACCCCACCACCGCGACGGTGCGTCCCGCCTCGGGCAGTGCGTCCCCATGCAGCCACAGCCCCGTCGGGGGTGGGCGCAGCGCCTCGAGGGCCGCCGGCCAGTGCGCGCTCCCCCGCTCGCAGCGCCACACGCCCGCCGTCGGCGGCGCGTCGCGCAGGAGCCTCATTGCTGGGCCGCGGTTTCCGGTCGTGCCGGCGGCGTCGCGGATCGTCCCGGGGGCGCGGACGGGAGATCGTCCCATGTCTGTCCCTCCTCGCACGCGCGCACCCACGGTGCGTCGTCGCGCAGGCCCTCGGGGTCCGTGGCCGTTCGCAGTTCGTCGCGTTCGAACAGCCGCTGCAGTCGTTCGGCGAGCACACGGTCGACGAGCGCCAGACGCTCGAGCCGTTCGGCACGCCGCTCCGCGGGCAACTGCTGGAGCGCCCAGGCGAGACGCACGCGCCCGCCCTTGCCCGCGAGCACCGCGAGCGTGGCGTACGCCTCCTGCCGCACGGTGTGGACCGGATCCTCGGTCAGCGTGACCAGCGCGCCGGTGGCCGCGACGTGCCCGATGCGACCGAGCACGCGCGCCGCGCTCGCGCGCGAGAACCACAGCCCCTGATCGAGCAGCGGCACGAGCGCCGGACCACTGCGCGCGCCGATCCGGAACAGGGCCTCCTCGGCGAGTTCGCGCAGGTACCACGACTCGTCGCACAGACACTCGATGAGGAGCGACATCGCCTCCTCGTCGCGCCGGGTCTCGAGCGAGCGCACGTAATCGCGCTTGCCCGCCAGACCCCGCATGCTCATCGCCTCGGGGATGCGTCCCGCGACGGAACGGTCATCGGTCATCGTCGTCTCCGCGCGCCTCGTCGTCCTGGGGGGCGGTGGTCACCGGCAGCATGCGCCACAGTTCCTCGAGCAGATCCTTGAGCCCCGCACCGCTGTGCGCACTCATGAGCCGGGCCCCGGGCAGCCCGAGACGCTCGGCGGCTTGGGCGTGCTCCTCGGGCGGGAGCAGGTCCGCCTTGCTGAGCGCCACGAGGAAGGGCTTCTCGGCAAGGGCCGGACTGTACCCCTCGATCTCGCGTTGGAGCAACGCCAGGGTCCCCGCGGGGTCCTCGCTGGCCGCATCCACCAGGAACAGCAGCACGCTGGTGCGCTCGACGTGGCGCAGGAACTGCAGCCCCAAGCCCTTGCCCTCGTGCGCGCCCTCGATGAGCCCGGGCAGGTCGGCGACGACGAAGGTGCGATGGTCCTCGAGCGCGACGATGCCCAGGTTGGGCTCGAGCGTCGTGAACGGGTAGTCGGCGATCTTGGGCCGTGCGCGCGAGATGCGCGACAGCAACGTGCTCTTGCCGGCGTTGGGCAGCCCCACCAGACCGACGTCGGCGATCAGCTTGAGCTCGAGCTCGACCGCCTGCTCGGTGCCCTCCTCGCCCGGATCGGCGCGGCGTGGCGCCTGATGCGTGGGACTGGCGAAGCGCGCGTTGCCACGGCCGCCACGCCCACCCTTGGCGACGCGATAGCGATCGCCCACCGCCACGAGGTCCGCCAGGATCTCGCCGGTCTCGGCGTCCTTGACCACGGTGCCCGCGGGCACGGCGATGACGAGGTCCTCGCCCGCCTTGCCGCTGCTGTTGTTGCCCGAACCCGGCCGACCGTGCCCGGCGCGGTACTGCGGCCGCTCACGACAGTCGAGCAGCGTGCGCACGTGCGGGTCCACCTCGATCCAGCAGTCGCCTCCCTTGCCGCCGTCCCCGCCGTCGGGTCCGCCCTTGGGCACGTACTTCTCGCGGCGGAAGCTGATGCACCCGGCGCCGCCGCGGCCGGCCTGACAGTGGATTCGAGCGAGATCGATCAGCATGGGAACGGGACTCCTGCAGGGAGGGAACGGGGATTCAACGAACGCCGTCGGCGATCGTGTCGCGCAGCGCGTGCAGCAGGCCGCCCGCGCGCGCGAGCTCGCGGAGCGGGACCGACAGGTCGCACTTCACGTCGAAGGTGAACCCTCGCGTGAGATGACGCAACGGGACGCGGCCGCCCGGGGGCACGCCCGGCGTGGGCGGCGGCACCTCGAGCTCGTCCCCGGTGCGCGCCTCGCGGCGATCCGCGGGGTCGAGCCAGGTGAGCGGCAGGACGCCGTGCAACGCCAGCGTCCGGTCGCTCCCCTCAGCATACGAGGTCGCGACCACCGCGCGCACCCCGAGCGCGACCGCGGCGCGGGCCACGGTCTCGAGATGGGCCCCCGCGCCGAAGCGCTCGCCGGCCACGATCACGGTCGAACCCAGCGCGCGTGCACGCGCCGCCGCCTCGGGATCGAGCGGCCGGAACAGGGCCGTCGCGATCTCGTCGGCATCGGCGCGCACCGCCCACACGCGCGGGCCCCACGGCAGCAAGCGGGAGGCGTGCGCGTCGTCCAGAGCCTCGAGCACGACGACCGCACGGTACGGCTCGTCGTGACGCGGTGCGGTCACGGGCGGACGATGCCGCGCCCCGCGCTCGATGCCGCCCCCGACGGGCTCGAGCACGTCGTCGTGCGGAGCGGGTGCGTACGGCTCGCCGTGCCCGGCGGTCACCATGGCCTCGGCGGGTGAACGTCCGATCAGCGTCGCGGCGCAGGCCCACACGCCGCGCTCGCGTTCGCGTTCGGTGGCGTCGAGCGGGTCGCCGCCCACCACGACCGTCCCCGGCGGCAGAGCCACGGCCTGCGGGTCGGCGCGATCCAGGAACTGCGCCCCGACCGCACGCAGCGCGTCGAGCGCCCCGGACGCGGTCCACGCCGAGAGCGCCATGCGGCCCGAGACGACCACCTCGAGCGGATGCGCCAGCGCTCGGTCGCGCTCCGCGAGCGCACGCGCCAACGCGAGCACGTCCTCGTCGTCGGCGAACGGGCCGATGCGCACGCGCGTGCCCTCGGCGCGCTCGGGGCGCACGCGCCCCAGATCGAGCGACACCTCGTCGTCGAAACCGCGATCGGGTCCCTCCTGCCGCCGCCAATCGTGTTCGCGACCCGCCTGCTTGAACCACTGCTTGGTGCGATCGTCGCTGGGCAGCAGCAGCGCGAGCGCGCCCGTCAGCCGGGGACCGCGCGCCGCGAGCGTGAAGCGATCGGCCATGGACAGCGAGGCGATGCCCTCGCCGTGGCATTCGAGCACCGCGCCGTTCGCCTCACCCGCGAGTCGCCGCTCGAGTGCGAGCAGCACGTCGTGCCCGGTCACGCCCGGGTCGGCGACGCCCTCGAACGCGACCCCGACCACGCGCGGACGCTGCATGCGCAGCGACTCACCGGCCATCGCGGCGCCCGCCTCGAGCGCCCCCACGGGCAGCACCAGCATGCCCAGCGCCCCGGCCGCGCCCGCATCGGGCACGCGACTCGCGAGCACGCGACCGGGTTGCGCGAACGCGCGGCGATAGACCGACGACGCCGTGCCCGCACCCGGTCGCACGAAACGCGCACCGGTCGCGCTCGCGAAACTCTGCAGATAGCGCAGGTCCTCGAGGTCGTCCGGCCCCGCGCCCTCGCGCTGCGGCACGAACACCGCGGTCTCGCAGGCGATGCGCGTCGCACCGGCCGCCTCGAAGGTGAGCCCCGCGACCGTGCCGTCGGCATCGTCGAGCAGGACGTGATCCGGTCGCCACTCGATCGGCGTGCCGGGCACGATGCCGCGCGAGCGCAGCAACAGGGCGGTGAGGGTCGCGGTCACGCCCGTCAGTCGCCCTTGGCCGCGCCGCCGGCCTTGTCACCGCCGGACGACTTGCCGCCCTCGCCGCCGCCCTTGTCCTGGCTCGCCTTCTCCTTGTAGCCGGAGCTGCGGTAGTCCGTGATGTAGAAGCCGGAACCCTTGAACAGCAGGCCCGAGCCGCCGGCCGGAACGCGCGTCGAGGCGGACCGGCACTCGGGGCACTTCTTGGGGCTCTCGTCCGAGATGCTGTGGAACAGTTCGAAGGTGTGGCCCTTCTTGCAGCGATACACGTAAGTCGGCATGACGCGTCACGACCTCCCGGGAGGCGTCGCGGGGCCGTCCTCGCCCGCGAGTGTGCAGGCGACGGTGGCCACGTCCACGACGTCCTCGAGTGAACAGCCGCGCGACAGGTCGTTGGCCTGACACGCGAGGCCCTGCAGGATCGGCCCGAGTGCGGTCGCACCCGCGAGCCGCTGCACGAGCTTGTAACCGATGTTGCCGGCGTCGAGGTCCGGGAACACGAGCACGTTGGCGTGCCCGGCGACCACGGAGCCCGGCGATTTGCGCTGCCCCACCGCCGGCACGAGCGCGGCGTCGGCCTGCAACTCGCCGTCGATGTGCAGATCGGGCCGCCGCGCACGAGCGAGCGCGGTGGCCTCCCGCACCTTGACGACGTGCGGGTGCTCGGCGCTGCCCTTCGTCGAGAACGACAGCATCGCGACGTGCGGCACCTCGCGCGTCAGGCGCTGATGGCGATCCGCGGCCAGACACGCGATCTCGGCCAACTGCTCGGCCGTCGGATCGGGCAGCACGCCGCAGTCCGCGAACGTGAGCACGCGTTCGGGGGTGCCGGGCAGGATCATGAGGAAGAAGCTCGACACGCTCTTCACGTCGCTCGCCAGTCCGATGAGCCAGAGCGCGGCGCGCAACACGTCGGCGGTGGTGCGCACCGCACCGGCCACGAACGTGTCGGCCTCGCCCGCGCGCACCAGCATCGCCGCCTGGAACAAGGGATCCGCCGCGCAGCGTTCGAGGTCCGACGCGGCGATGCGCGTGCCGCGGGCGCGCTCGATCGCGGCGCGGGTGCGCGCGACCAGTGCCGCATCGGCGGCGTCGCGCACCTCGAACGAACCCGGCGTGACGTCGGCGCGCCGCGCGGTGGCCATGACCTCGGCCGGGTCGCCCAGGACGGTGACGCGGGCGAGACGCTCGCGCGCGATCCGCGCCGCGGCCCCCACGATACGCGGGTCCCCGCCCTCCGCGAGCAGGAGTCGCCGCGGCGCGGACTGCGCCTCGCGCCGGATGCGCTCGAGCAGACGACTCACCGACGACGTCCCTTCGCACGCGACGTTCGGGCGCGGCCCGCGGTGGCGCTTCGGGCCTCGCGACGGGCGGCGGCGGCCGCGCGACGACCGTCGGCCAGGCGCGCGATCAGCATGCGCTCGACCCCCGTCGGGACGAGCCCGCGCACACTCCCACCGTGTCGGGCGACCTCCTTGACGAGCGTCGAGTTGAGGTACGTGTACTCCTGACTCGGCATGAGGAACGCGATCTCGATGGCGGGCGCGAGGCGACGGTTCATGAGCGCCATCTGGAACTCGAACTCGAAGTCGCTCACCGCGCGCAATCCTCGGATGATCGCCTGCGCGCCGATGTCGCGGGCGCAGTCCACGAGCAGACCCGCGAAGTGGATCGCGCGCACGTTGCGCCGGTCGCGCACGGCGTCCTCGATCATGGCGACGCGCTCGTCGGGCGTGAACAGGCCGGTCTTGGCCGGATTGTGCGCGACCGCGACAACGACCTCGTCGAACAGCACCGAGGCGCGGCGGGCCAGGTCGAGATGGCCGTTCGTGAACGGATCGAAGCTGCCCGGGAACAACGCGATGCGACGCGACTTCGGCATCAGCCCTCCCCTCCTGCGGTCGGCGTGGCGCCGACGCGGTACACGTGCACGACCGTCTCACCGTACTGCCGTTCGCGCTCGCGCACGAGGCAGCCCTCCTGTTCGGGCACCACGTCCTTGGCGTGCGTCTCGAGCACCACCCGTGCCGCGGGCTGCAGCACGCCGGGCTTGCCCAGCCCCGTGAGCACGGCGCGCGCGTCGGCCCCGCCGTAGGGCGGATCGGCGAACACGACCTGTGCGCTCGCCAGCGCCTCGCCGAGCCGCGCCAGTCCGGCCGGCAGACGCAGCGGCCAGAGCCGGGCGCGCTCGGTGAGCGCGAGTTCCGTCAGATTGCGGACGATGGTGTCGCGGGCGCGACGATCGCTGTCCACGAGGTCCGCCCACACCGCGCCGCGCGACAGCGCCTCGATGGCGAGCGCCCCGCTGCCCGAGAACAGGTCCACGACCCGTGCGCCCTCGAGCGACCCGAGCGCCATGAACAGCGCCTCGCGGACGCGGTCCGAGGTCGGCCGGGTGCGGTCACCGTGCGGCGCATGCAACCGGCGCCCTCCGAGTTCTCCCGCGATCACGCGCATGATGCTGGCAAGATGGACGACCCGGCGCGCGGGTGTCAATGCCACGGACCGTGGGGTCAGGGCATCTCGACGACGTCGACGCCGGGGGGCGGCGTGAGCTTGAACGCGGCGGGTCCCTTGGGGCGCGTGAAGCGCCACGCGGCGAGTCGGTACACCGTTCTGCCGCCCATGCCGTCGGCGAGTTCGAGGCGCGTGGGCAGGCCGCGCGCATCGAGCGAGACGTCGGCGCTGTCGCCGGCGGCGACCGGCGTGTCGTCCACCACGAGACGCCAGCGACGGGGCCCCAGGCGACGTTCGCGCACTCCGGTGCCACCCACCAGCACGCGCCACCAGCCCATGGCCGCGACCGACTGCCGCGCATCGAGGCGGATGAACTGGTGCAGTCGCGGCTGCAGCCATTCGCCGCCGTCGGCACGCAGCGTGATGCGCTCACCGTTGCCGCGCACGTCGAGGCGCGCGAAGCCGGGCGGCTCGAGCGCGAGCGAGCCCTGCAGCGCCTGCGCGGTCGTCCCCGGGGGCCCGGGCACGTTCCACGACAGCAACGCTTCCGCGCGACCGTGCGCGGCCAGGCCCTCGCGCAGCGCGCGCGTGGACTCCAACGGCCCGGCGAGCACACCGGTGGCGAGCATCAGCGACGCCGTCACGATCGCGAGCATGGATCTCATCGTGCCCCTCCCCCCAAGGTGAGCAATCGCGTCAGATCGCCCCAGTCGAGCGTCCTCGCATCCCCCGGCAGGGTGAGCGCGAACGTCGCGGCACGCGGCCGACGCACCGGATGCAGGTCGTCCACGTCGAGCCGCAGGCGCACCCAGCCGTCGCCGTCCGCGATCTCGATGCGCTCGGGATGGGCCTGTCCGCCCACGCCGTCCCACGCCGAGACGCGGATCGTGAGCGTGTGATCCCCGCGCGACACCGCGGCCTCGACCGGGCGCGCGCGTCGGTCCACGCGCATCGTCCACGCGTCCCCGTCGCCCTCGCGCCACGCGAGCAGGACACCCGCGCTGTCGACCACCGCGTCGCGCCAGGCCTCGTGCGGCGCGACCCATCCAGCGGTCAACGCCTGCGCGAGGAACCGCGCCGGTTCGTGGACACCCAACGAATCGTCGAGTCCCGCGAACGACAGCCCGAGCCGTTCGCTCGGCACCCATGCGACCAGCGTGTCGCGACGGGTCACGACCTCGCCCAGCACTCCGAGCAACCAGCGGAACTGCAGACGCACGCGATCCGGGGTGGCGAGGTCGAGACGCAGCTCGAGCGCCGGCAGTCGCCCGGTCGCGCGACCGTCCAGTCGCACGACCGCCACGCCCTCGGCGTCGGCGTAGGTGCGCTCCCGTCGTTCGGCGTCGCGCCGCGCCGTGACCTCGAGGTGCTCGAGCGACCCCGGCGCGGGTGGCGCGCACGCGCCGAGCGCACACACGCACGCGACCAGCACGGCCGCCCGCGCGACGTGCGCGCGCGACGTCATGAACGCGGCAACCCGGCGATCACCGCGTCGGCGACCTGCTCGGGGGTGCGCCCCTGCGTGGTGACGCGCTGGTGCGCCGCCTCCTCATAAAGAGGTGCACGGGCCTCGAGCAGCGTCCGCAGCCGGGACTCCGGGGCCTCACCCGCCAAGAGCGGACGCACCCGCGCGGGGTCGGCGTGCTGGGCCGTCACCCGGCGGGCGGCCTCCTCGGGCGCGACCTCGAGCCAGACGACGTGACAGCGTTCGCGCAGGAGCGCGCGCTGCGCGGGGTCCAGCACCACGCCACCGCCACAGGCGACCACGCGCACGCCGGACCGCAGCGCCTCCGCCAGCAGTTCGCTCTCGCGACGTCGGAACCAGGCCTCGCCGGCGCGTTCGAACAGCTCGGCCACCGAGCAGCCCTCGATGGCCTCGATCATACCGTCGAGGTCGGCCACCGAGACGCCCAGACGTTCGCCGAGTACGCGCGCGACCGCGCTCTTGCCGGCGCCCATGAGCCCGATGAGTGCGACGGGACGGACGAGGTTCGTGATCATGCGCGCAGCCTAGCCGCTCCGGGGGACGACGCAAAGCGACGCCGCCGGGTGCGGGACCCGGCGGCGTCGCAGGTTCGACTCGAGGCGCTTACTTGCTGGGCGTCTCGGAGGCGTCGGCCGCCAACGACGTGACCAGCGTCGGCTTCACGAAGATCACGAGGCTGCGCTCGGCGTGCGTGTCGGTGTTCGAGCTGAACAGCATGCCCAGCAGCGGGATGCTGCGCAGCACCGGCACACCACGGTTGACCGAGGTCGTGTTCTTGCGCTTGAGGCCACCGATGACGGCGATCTCGCCGTCCTCGACCATCACGCGCGTGTCGGCTTCAGACGTGTTGATGATGAGACCACCCTGCACCGTGGAGCCCGACGCGAGATCGCTGACCTCGGGATGCAGGTCGAGCACGATCTTCTTCTCGGACGTCAGGTGCGGCGTCACGCGCAGCTGGATGCCGACCGTCTGCAGCTGCGAGACCGGATTACCGGCCACGTCCTGCACGATGAGCGGGATCTTCTGGCCCACGACGATCTTCGCTTCACGGTTGTCCACCGTCGTGATGACCGGGTTCGAGATGATCTCGGCCTTGTTCTGGCTGGCGAGCGCCTGCAGCGACGCCTCGAGGTCACCCCAACGACGGAAGACACCGAAGTTCACGCGGGCGGCCGGACCGGCGATGCCGGTCGAGACCTGCGAGCCCATGGTCACGCTGCCGTGCGGGCTCACGGCCGGGCGCAGCTGGATCGGGGCGCCGGCGCCGTCCGAGACGAACTGCGACTGGCCGATGCCGTGCGTCCATTCGACGCCCAGCGCGGTCACGTCGCCCTCGTCGAGGTCCACCAGCTTCGCCTCGATCTTGATCTGCGGCGTCTCGGAATCGAGCTGGTTCGCCATCTGCGTGATCGCGTCGAGGTTCGACGGCAGATCGGTCACGATGAGCGAGTTCGTGCGCTTCTCGACCTGGATCGTGCCGCGCTTGGAGAGCGTGGCGCCGAGCGGCGTCGTGAGCTCCGAGGCGTTCGCATAGCTCAGCTTCACGATGCGCGTCTCGAGCGGCACGAGTTCGAGCGTGCGCGCGTTGGCCGTCTCGCGGTCCACCTTCTCCGCGTTGAGCTTGGCGGCATCGTCCACGCGGATGATGGCGCCGTCCTCGACGTAATCGAGGCCGTTCGCACGCAGGACCGCCTTGAGCGCGTCCTGCCACGCGACGTTCTTCACGGTGAGACGGACCGTGCCCTTGGCGGTCGTGCCGAGCACGATGTTGCGACCGCTGAACTCCGAGATCGCCCGCAGCACGGTGCGAAGATCCGCACCGTCCACGTCGAGGCTGAAGCTGCCGGTGCCCGTCTTGACCAGGCCCACCGTGCTGCCCGCCGACGACTGGGCCACGACGGGAACCGCCGCGACGCTCATGAGGAACGTCACGATCAGGATGCCGAGACCCATCTTCTTAGCGATCATTGCCGTCTCCCTTCCGCGTGAACGGAATCACGACCTGCTGGCTCTGGCCATCGGTCTTGATGCTGACCACGATGGCATCGCGACGGAGTTCGTCGACGACGCCGTTCTGCAGCGCATCACCCTTGCGGAGCACGTAGCTGTTGCCACGGACGTCCTCGACCATCGCGAACTGGTCGGTCGCGCCCCAGACGATGCCCACGACCTTGATGCCACCCGGATCGGGCGGCGCATCGCCACCGACGTCGGCACCGACGAACGTCCCGCCGACCAGCGAGACGAACGGGTCGCGGCGACCGATGGCGTTGTACTGATACGTGACGTGCTCCTCGACCTGCGGCGTCGGCGGCGGCACGACGGGCGCCTGCACGGGCACCAGCGTGATCACGGCCGCGTCCACCCCGGTGCTCGAGGCGAGTCGCGTGGCGGGCTTGGGCGCGGGTTCCGGACCCATGACGACGGGCGCCGACGGGGTCGTCGTGTCCGCCTTCGGGGCCACCGCGAGCGGCACGACACGGTGCGGACGGGCCTTGCGCGGCGGCGTCTGCACGACGACGGTCTCCTCGCTCGTGCCGGTGCCACCCAGCCAACCCATGCGCCAGGCGCCGAGCGCCGCGGTGGTCAGCACGAGTGCGACGAGACCGACGATCCGCTGCGTCCGCGGGTCGCGCAGGGCCTGGAGCGGACCGGCCACGGCGTCAGATCTTCCGGGCATTGGCGCCCCCCTTCGTGGTGGCCGCCCCCGGCGTGGTGGCCGGCGCGGTGTTGAGGCTGTAGGCCGAGGCGGTGAACTCGGCGAGCGTCGTGCCGCCGTCCTCGGTGCGCGTGTTGGTCGCGAGCTTGAGGTTCGAGACCGTCACGATGCGTCGCATGTTGGCGAGCTCGGCGAGGAACGACCCCACCGCGTGATAGTCGCCGGAGACCGCGACGTTGATCGGCATCTCGGTGTGGTAGTCGGACGGCTTCACGCCGGCCGGACGGAACACCTTGAACGTGACGCCCGTCTGCTGACCCGCGAGCGTGATGCGCCGCAGCAGGGTCGGCAGCTGGCGATCGGTCGGCAGCAGCTCGGAGGCGAGCTCCCAGCGCTGGTGCAGCTGCTGGTACTCGGCCTCGAAGCGGGGCAGGTCGGCGACCGACGCGCGCGCGCGCGCCAGCTCGGCCGACTTCTTCTCGTACTGCGCCTGCGTCTCGGCGAGACGGTCCTGCGTGCTCGGGAACGTCCACGGCGTGAGACGCGAGCCGAAGTACAGACCGACCGCGCCGCCCGCGAGGAGCAACGTGAGCACGAACCGCTGGGCCGCCGGACTCTTCAGATCGAGGTTGGGCATGATGGCGGGTCCTCTCCTAGTTCGCGCCCGATTCGGGGCTCACCGTGCAGCTGACCTGGAACTTCACGACGTTCTTCTCGTTCACCACACCGCGCTCGGCGAACGAGAGCTCGACGTTCGAGAACAGGTCGGCGCGTTCGATGCGCGACATGAAGTCGGAGACGACGAGGTTCGAATAGGTGACCCCCTCCACCTGCAGGTGGTTGCTCCCATCCTGGGAGACCCCCGTCAGCCAGAGGTGGTCCGGAACGCACCGCGCCAACTCATCCATGAGCCGGACACCCTCGGTGCGACCGCGTTCCAACTTGGTGATGATGCCCATGCGCAGATCCAGCTCGGCGCGCTCCTGCGCCAACTGGTTCACGCGCGCGATCTGCGGCGCGAGCGCGCGCGACTCGGCGTCCACCTGCCGGATCGAGCGATCGAGCGCCTGGCCGCGCGAGTGCTGCGACAGCGCGGCACCGGCGATCACGACGACCGCGGCACCGAGCACGACCATCGGCAACACGAGGTCGCCGACCTTGACGTTGACCTTCAGGGCGTGACCGCCTCGCGGCGACTTGTCCTCGCGCGGCAGCAGATTGACGCGGATCATCGCTTGTCCCCCGGGCGGCGCAGGGCCAGACCGATGCCGACCGTGAGAAGGGGCGCCACCTTCATCACGTCCTGCCCGGCGAACAGCGCCGGGTCGTAGGCGATGCGCGCGAGCGGGTTCACGACCTCGGCCGTGACCTGGAAGCGGCGCGCCAGGAAGTCGGCGAGCCCCGGCGTCAGCGCGCTGCCGCCGCACAGCAGGATGCGATTGAGCGTGCCCGCCTCGCCCGCGGTGCGCAGGTAGGCCTGCGCGCGGTCGAGCGCGGTGGCGATGCCCTCGGCGGCCTGTTCGATGACCGGGCCCACCTCGAGTCCGGCGCCGGCCTCACCGCGCACGGCGGCGGCGGCCTCGGCCTGGCTCAGATTGAAGCGACGCTGGACCGCCTCGACGAACGTGTCGCCGCCGATCTGCAGGTCCTTCGTGAAGTACGGCACGCCGCCCTGCACGATGTTGATGTTCGTCATCTCGCCACCCACGTTGAGGATGGCGACGACCTGATCGGGGCCCAGATCGACGTTGGCTTCGATCGCGTTCTGCGCCGCGAACGAATCCACGTCCACGACGGTGGGCTGCAGCCCGGCCTCACGGATGAGGTCGCTGAACGACAGCACCATGTCCTTCTTGGCGGCGACGAGCAGGACCTGCATCTGCTGCGGGTCGTTGGGCGCCTGGCCCAGGATCTCGAAGTCGAGCGAGACGTCGTTGATGTCGTACGGGACGTGCTGCTCGGCCTCCCACACGATCGCCTGCTTCGCGTCCTCGGCCGACAGCTTGTTCATCGTGATCTTCTTCACGATGACCGCGCGGCCGGACACGGCGGCGACGACCGTCTTGGCCTTGATGCCCCGCGACTCGAGCAGGTTCGCGATGGCGTCCGTGACGAGCTGGCGATCCATGATCTCGCCGTCCACGATCGCTTCGGACAACGGCTGCGAGATGCCGTAATTGACCAGCTTGAAGGTCTTGTTCGGCAACGCCTGCAGCTCCACCACCTTGACGCTGTGGCTGCCGATGTCGAGGCCCACGAGCGACGGCTGCTTCCCGAAGAACATGTGTGTACTCCTCACCAGGTGGTGCGGGTCGTCCCCATCGTCGTGCGTGCGACGGCAGGGTCCTCGTCATCCATCACCCGACGGAGCCCGAGGGTGCGTCCGTGCGGGGTCCCGCCTTCACGGTGAGTGTCGGCACCGTGGCGACCGAACTGAAGGGCGGTTTCCAACGCGTTGGGTCATCCCACCCACCGTTCGTCAGGGCTTCGTGCGGACGATCGGGGTCGAGAGCCGGGTCATCGCCCGTTCCCGACGCCCGGCGGCCAACGCGGCCTGGATCCGCTCGGCCTCCCGTTCGGCGATGTCCCGCAGGTAGCGATTGCCCGTGGTGGCGTGGATCTGCTTCCAGAGTTGCAGCGCGACGATCAGGTCGCCGCCGTGCTGGCGCGTGAACGCGGCGAAGCGCGCGGCGTTGGCCGGGGCGCCGGGCAGATGCGAGGCGCGCTCGAACCACTCCGCCGCGTGCGCGAGGTCGCGCCCCCCGGGACGGACGTAGTAGAGGAAGCCCATCTCGAACGCGAGCCGGCCGCTGCGCGGATTGGCGGCGAGGCCCTTCAGCATGAGGCGCTCGGCGGCCGGGAAGTCGTGCCCCTCCTGCGCCAGCGCGAACGCGCCGAACACGTACGGGCTCTCGAACCGCGGCGCGAGCGAGGTGAGCACGTCGAACACGTGCTCCATCTTCACGAACCGCAGATCGGTCTGACGGTGCTCGCCGTAGTACTGCACCGCACGCAGCCACGCCAGGTCGGCCGCCGACTCGGCGTGACCGAACGTGGCGGGACGCAGCGCCTGGCCCGACGGGTAGTACGCGAGCTCCTCGAACGCCGGACGCTGCGGCAGATGCCGCGCGGCCCACGACGCGGTCATCGCCATGAGCGTGGCGCACACGAGGGCACCCGCCCACTGGGCGATCATCCGCTGACGCAGCGGCGGGATCGTGAGCGCGAGCGTGCTCACTTGAAGTCCCGCGATTCGAACGCGGCCGCACCCAGCAGCAGCACGCAACCGCAGTAGAGCGCGGCATAGCCCGTCGCGACCGCGAGGTGCTCGACCGTCGTGCAGGTGCCGAGCGAGGCGAGCGAGCGCATGTTGAACAGCGACAGGTTGGGCAGCAGGTTCGCGGCCGTCGTGAGCAGCGTGCCGAGCGAGCCCGGCGCGTGCTCGGCGAAGCGGCGCAGGTCGTCGGTCCACTGTCCCGCCAGGAACAGCCCGAGCGTGTAGAGCGCCGACAGCACCGGCGTCGAGAGCGCCGAGAACATGACCGCGATCGAGCACACGACCGCGAGTTCGAGCATCGCGAGCACGACCGCCTGCGCGATGGCGGGCAGCGCCTCGGCGTGCCCGAGCAGCACGAGCATGCCCGCGAGCGCGAGGCCCAGGATCACCGCGACCGACGCGAGCGCCGCCGTCAGACCGGCCCACTTGCCCACGAGGTAATAGGGCCGCGGCAGCGGGCGCGACAGCAGGTTGAAGATGGTGCGACGGTCGATCTCCTTGGACACGAGACTCGAACCCACCATGAGCACGACGACAAGCCCGAGCCAGGTGATGCCCGACAGCCCCAGGTCCACGGTGAGCCGCAGCCCCTCGCCCATGGCGAGCGGGCTGGCGAGCCGCGTGAGCGCGAGCAGCGCGAGGCCGGCGACGACGATGCCCGCGAGCACGCGGTCGCGGACCGCCTCGCGGAAGGTGTTCCGGGCGATGAGCGCGATCACGCCGACCTCCGCGCGACGTTGCCATGGAACGCGGCGCTCTCGGCCGTGGCCATGAACAGGTCCTCGAGCGTGCCGCGCACCGGCGTCATGGACTGCACGGTGGCGCGCTGCTGCACGAGCCACGCGAGCACCTCCTGCTGCCGCGTCGGGTCGTGCAGCGTGAACACGGTGTCGCCCGCGTGCGTCGAGCGCTCGATCACGTCGGCGAGCGTCACCGGGATCGCGAGCAGCGGCTGACCCGCGACGCGCAGTTCGATGCGCGGCGTGCCGCCCTCGATGAGCTCACCCACGCTCGCCACGCGCGTGAGCCGTCCGCGCAGCACGATGCCGACGCGATCGCACAGCGCCTCGACGTCGGGCAGGATGTGGCTCGACAGCATGACCGTGGCGCCGCGCTCGCGCTGCTCCAGGATCAGGTCGCGCACGTCGCGACGGCCGAACGGATCGAGACCGCTCATGGGCTCGTCGAGGATGAGCAGGTCGGGCTCGTGCACCATGGCGGCCGCGAGCCCGAGGCGCTGCAGCATGCCCTTGGAGTACTTGCGCAGCGCCAGACGCGCGCGCTCCCCCAGGCCCACCTTGCCGAACCAACGGCGCGCGGCGGCGGCGGCGTCACGCCCCGACAGACCCGAGAGACGCGCCACGAACTCGAGGTACTCGACGCCGGTGAGCGAGTCGTAGAAGTACGGCTGCTCCGGCAGGAAACCCAGCCGACGGCGGCTCTCGACGCGATCGATGGACGTACCGAACAACCACGCCTGCCCGCTCGTGGGCTTGAGCAATCCGGCGAGCAGCTTGATCGTGGTCGTCTTGCCGGCGCCGTTGGGGCCCAGGTAGCCGAACACCTCGCCCGGCCGGACGTCGAACGTCACGTCGGTCAGGCCCGGGGTCACCTGCATCGTCCAGGGGTGGCGGTAGCTCTTGGTGAGGCCGCGGACCGAGACCGCCGCCCCGGCTGCAGGGGTTGCGTTCTGCACGGTCGGGCGGTCAGTCCCCGTCCGCTGCGGCTCCGGCTTGGCCGTCGTACCCTGTCCCAGCATCGACATTCGAGGTGGTCTCCCGAGGCGAACGTGTTGGCGGGCAACCGCTTGGCTGCACCGCTGCGGCGAGGCTGCACCGCTGGCGTCGAGAGGTTTTGCAACCCCCGTGCCGCGAGTCGCTCCCGAGGGGTGAAACAGAACGGGGGTGCGCTCGAGGCGCACCCCCGTCCGGAACCTGCGGGATCGAGACTACTGGCCGCTCGAGAGCACCAGCGACAGATCCGCCGTCTTGCCGCGGCCGGCGACCTGGTAGGCCGTCGTCGCGTTGTCCGAGTAGGCGACGATACCGGCGATCGTGGAACCGGTCGCCAGATTGCCCGTCGTCGGGTACGTGGCCACGTCGAGCCACGCCGCACCCGAACCCGTCGTCTTGTCGAACGGGTTCTTGAAGTTCGCCCCGGCGTTCGGCAGCAGGGCCTCGACCGCACCGGCCGTCGCCGCGTACACACCGTCGTTCTGGACGCCGTAATCCTCGGCCGCCAGCTGGAAGGTGTGCATGTTCGACTTGACCGAGCCTTCCTTCGCACGGTTCTGCATGGCGATGAAGTTCGGGATCGCGATGGCGGCCAGGATGCCGATGATGACGACCACGATCATGAGCTCGATCAGCGTGAAGCCCTTCTGATTGCGTGACATGTTCGCACTCCCTCGCAGGTAGGCTATGGATGGCGCAGGTCCGGATGGACCCACGAGAGCCCGGTTGGCTGCGGTCCCGTCATCACCCTCGCTCGCGAGCAGGGCCCGGGGCGTGGACTCCGCAGAACCGCCCCGACGTCGAGTATCGGCTGGACTGCCGGAGGCTCGAGTGCGGCGACCGGTCACCCGATCCACCGCGCCGCCCCTCCGTCGCGGGCGTCGTCCGCCCGCATCGGCCGCGGGACGGGAGCGAGCCCAGCGGGCCCGCCCACATCCCACGACCGCGTGGGATCACTGACCGCTGGTGAGCACCAGCGCGAGATCCGCCGTCTTGCCACGACCGGCGACCTGGTAGGCCGTCGTCGCGTTGTCCGAGTAGGCCACGATGCCGGCGACCGTGGAGCCCGTCGACAGGTTGCCCGTCGTCGGGTACGTGGCGACGTCGAGCCACGCCGCACCCGTGCCGGCGACCTTGGTGAACGGGTTCTTGAAGTTCACACCCGCGGCGGGCAGCAGCGCCTCGACCGAGCTGGCATTGGCCGCGTACACGCCATCGTTCTGGACGCCGTAGTCCTCGGCGGCGAGCTGGAACGTGTGCATGTTGGCCTTCACCGAACCCTCCTTCGCGCGGTTCTGCATGGCGATGAAGTTCGGGATGGCGATGGCGGCGAGGATACCGATGATCACGACCACGATCATCAGCTCGATCAGCGTGAAGCCCTTCTGCGACTTGGTCATGATCCTGACCTCCCTGGAGGATTGGGATTCCGCGGCGCACCTGCCGGTCGGATACCGGTCGGGTGGATTCACCGCAATCCGCGTGCCATCGGGGCGCGCGGCCCTGACTTCCCTGCTTCCCGCTGTCCGGCAAGACCTTGTGCCGAGGGCGGGGTGTCACATCCCGGGTTCGCCGATCCGTGGTGCCGGGCGATTTGCAGCCACCCCGACCACGGACCGTGCGACCCGCACGTCTCAGGCTGCGTGCTCGTCACCCTCGGCGACCACGTCCTCGCCCTCGGCGCCCTCGCCCCGCTCCTTGCCCGGCTTCTCGATGCCGTAGCCGATCAGCTTGCGGTACAGCGTCGAGGCGTTGATGCCGAGCAGTTCGCTCGAGCGCTTCTTCTGCCAGCGCGTGAAGTTGAGCACCTTGAGGATGTACTCCTTCTCGAGCTCCTCGAGCGTCATCGTGGGCGTATCGATGACCAGGCTGCCCTTCTGGCTGTGACCGAAGCGGATCTTGTCCGGCAGGTCCTCGGGATGGATCACGCCACCCTCGTCCAGCACCATGGCGCGCTCCATGACGTTCTCGAGCTCGCGCACGTTGCCCGGCCAGTCGTACTTCATGAGCAGCTCCATGGCCTCCTTGGTCACGGTCTTGGGCGTGCCGCCCTTGGCGTGGCGCTTGAGGAAGTGGTCCACGAGCACGGGGATGTCGTCGCGGCGCTGGCGCAGCGCCGGCATCCGCAGCGGGATGACGTTGAGGCGGAAGAACAGATCGGCGCGGAAGCGGCCCTCGGCGACCTCGCGCTCGAGGTCCACGTTCGTCGCGGCCACGAGACGGCAGTCGATCTTGATCGGCGTGGTGCCGCCGACCGGGATGATCTCGCGCTCCTGCAGCGCCCGCAGCAGCTTGACCTGCGTGGCGAGCGGCATCTCACCGACCTCGTCGAGGAAGAACGTACCGCCCTCGGCCACCTGGAACAGGCCGGGCGAGTCCTTCACCGCACCGGTGAACGAGCCCTTCACGTGCCCGAACAGGTTCGACTCGAGCAGGTCACGCGGGATCGCACCGCAGTTGATGCTCACGAACGGACCCGAGGCGCGGCGGCTGCGATAGTGGATCTCGCGGGCGATGAGCTCCTTGCCGGTGCCCGAATCGCCCTGGATCAGGATCGTGGCCTCGCTGTCCGCGACCTTGTCCACCATCTTGAACACGCGGAGCATCTCGTCGGACGAACCGATGATGACCTTCTCCTCGTGGCCCTTCTTGAGCTCGCGCTTGAGGAACTGGTTCTCGTTCTTGACCTTGCGGATCTCGAGCGCGTTGCGCACGGCGAGACGGATCTCGTCGTTCTTCGCGTTCTTGAGCAGGTACTGGAACGCACCCAGATTCACGGCGTCGATGGCGGTCTGCTGCGACGCGTAGGCCGTCATGAGCACGACCGGGATGTTCGCGTCGTGCTTCTTGATGCCCTGGAGCAGCTGGATGCCGTCCATGCCGGGCATCTTGATGTCCGACAGCACGACGTCGAAGGGCTCCATGCGGATCTTCTCGAGGGCATCGCGACCACTGTTCACGGTCGTGACCTGGTAGCCCTCCTTGCGCAGCACGATGCCCAGGAACTGGGTCATGCTCTGTTCGTCGTCGACCACCAGGATCTTCTCGGCCGCCATGGCGTCACCTCACTGTGAACGGGTTGTTTCGTGATCACGCTGCCTGCGTCAGGCTCGCCACGCCGGGCAGCTGCACCCGGGCGGTCGTACCCTGACCGGCCACGCTCTCGAGGGTCAGGACGCCGGCATGGCGCTCGACGATCCGCTGTGCGATCGCGAGTCCCAGGCCCGTCCCGCCCCGTTTGGTCGTGAAAAAGGGTTCTCCCATCCGACGCAGATCGTCGGCCGGGATGCCGGGACCCTCGTCCCGGAATTCCACTGCCACCTGGCTCTCCCCGACCGCCACCCACGTGATCGTGAGGGTGCCGTGGTCGCCCATCGCCTCGAGGGCGTTGGACGCGAGGTTGAGCCACACCTGCCGCATCTGCTCCGTGTCGATCGCGACCTGGGCGCCGTCCGGCCCCGGGACCACCTCGACCGTCACCCCCGGTGCGCGTCGCGGGTCGTGTCGCAGGCTGCCGGCCAGCTCGCGCAGGTGCGCGTCGAGGCTCACCGGTTCCAGCGCCAGATCGCGCTCACGGGAATAGGTCAGGAGATCGGTCACGAACTTGTTGAGTCGCGCGGATTCGCGCGCCACTAGGTCCATCAATTCGGCCGTTTCACCCTCCAACTTGAGCTCACGTTGCAAAACCTCCACCGATCCGCTGATCGGCTTGAGGCCGTTGCGCAGTTCGTGGGCGATCCCGGCCGCCAGGGCACCGACCTCGGCCAGGGTCTCGTTGCGCCGGACCCGACGCTCCATGTCCCGGACCGCGGTCAGGTCCTGGAACACGGCCACGACGCCGGTGAGCTGGTCCTCATGGGTGAGGACGTTGGTCGACGCGCCCAGCGGCAGGACGCGATCGGCCACGGTCGCGACCTCGACCTCGGCACGGGCGCGCCCGGTCCGGGTGCGATGCGACGTCCGGATGAGTTCGCGCAGGGCCGCCAGGCGCGAGGGCAGCGCCTGATCGAGCGGCAGGCCACGCACCGCGTCGGCCTTGAGGCCGAGCACGTTCTCGGCGGCCGGGTTCAGATCGTCCACGAAGCCGTCGGCGTCCACCGTGAGGATGCCGGTCGCCAGATGACGCAGGATGGTGCCGTTGTCGAGCCGCACGCGGTCGAGCTCGCGCTCGGTGCGCGCCAGTTCGCCCACGGTGCGCTGCACGCGATCGCCGAGCACGCCGGCGAGCACACCGACGCTGGCGAGGAAGGTCACCATGACCTCGGGCTCGACGTGATTGGGCAGCGTCACCCCGAACATACCGGCCAGACGCGGCAGCCACAGGAAGCCCGTGACCGCTCCGGCCGCCGCCAGCAAGCCGCCCGTGAGGCGGCCGAACACGCCACCGGTGATGACCACCAGCACGTAGAACAACACGTACTGGCTGCCCTGCCCGCCCGTGCGCGCGGCGAGCGCGCTCACCAGCAGCAGGTCGACGCCGAGCTGCGCCGCGAGCTGCGGTGCGACCGCGGCCGAGCGGCGCGCGAGCCACATCCAGCCGCACGAGACCAGTGCGACGGTCAGGATCGCCAGCAGGGCGAACGCCCCCGGACGGCCCACGAGGTCCGGCCGCAGCAGCAGCCCCGCCGGCAAGGCCACCAGCGCGACGAGCGGCCGACCGAGCAACAGCGGCCGCAGCGTCCGCCACGCGTTCGGACGCGACGAGGCGTCCGAGGCGCGCGGCGTGCCGTTCACGAGGCCGAGAGCGGGCGTCGGGGTCATGTCAGTTGCCACCCGCGACGACGTTGATGAGCTTGAACATCGGCAGATACATGGCGACGACCATGCCGCCCACGATGCCGCCCATGACGACGATCATGACGGGCTCGATGATCGAGGTGAGCGTGTCCACGGCCGTGTCCACCTCGGCCTCGTAGAACACGGCGATCTTGGTGAGCATCTCGTCGAGCGCACCGGTCTGCTCGCCGACCGCGATCATCTGCGTGACCATGGGCGGGAACACGCCCGAGGCCTTGAGCGGCGCGGACACCGTCTCGCCCTCGCGGATCGAGGCGCGCGCGCTCATGATCGCCTCGGCGATGACCTTGTTGCCGGCCGTGCGCGCGGTGATCTCGAGACCGGCCAGAATGGGCACACCGGACGCGATCAGGGTGCCCAGCGTGCGCGTGAACCGGGCCACGGCGCCCTTGAGGAGCACGTCGCCCAGCACCGGCATGCGGATGAGCATGCCGTCGATGCGGCGCTGGCCGTCCTCGGTCGCGTAGTAGCGCGTCAACGCCACGATGCCACCGACGATGCCGAGCAGACCCGCCCACCACCAGTGGACGAGCACGTTCGACAGGATGAGCACGATCTTCGTGGGCAGCGGCAGCTCGCCACCGAAGTCGGTGAACATCTTGGCGAACGTCGGGATGATGAAGATGAGCATGAACGCCGTGGCGCCGAGCGCGACCGAGAGCACGACGGCCGGATACACCATGGCGCTCTGGACCTTGCGCTTGAGCGCGTCGGCCTTCTCGATGTAGGTCGCCAGACGCATGAGGATCTCGTCGAGCACACCGCCCGCCTCACCCGCCGCGACCATGTTGCGGAACAGGTCGTCGAACACGGCGCGGTGCTTGCCCAACGCGTCGGACAGCGTCGAGCCGGCCTCGACCTCGCGCGTCGTCTCGGCGATCACCTTGCCGAAGCCCGGCTTGCTGGCCTGCTTGGCGAGGATGTCGAGGCACTGCACGAGCGGCAGACCCGCCGAGATCATGGTCGCGAACTGGCGGGTGAAGATGGCGAGATCCTTCGTGGACACGCCGGGGCCACCCAGCTTGGGCAGCGCGAAGCCGCCCGCCTTGGGATTCAACGAGGTGACGAGGATGCGCTTCTTGCGCAGGATCTCGAGGGCCTCCTCCTGGCGCCCCACCTCGATCTCGCCGGTCTGAGCCTCACCCGCGAGCGTACGACCCTTCCACACGTAGATGGCCATGGTGCGTGTCCTCCGTTCAGGCCGCCGCTCGCAGGACCTTCTGGAGCATGCCTTCCAGCTCCACGCGGTCCGTGCTGCGGTCCAGGGCGTCCTCGGACGTGAGCTGCTTGTCGAGCACGGCCTGCATGAGTGCCTGATTCATGGTCTGCATGCCGTACTTCTGCCCGACCTGCATGAGGCTGTAGATCTGGTGCGTCTTGGCTTCACGGATGACGGCCTTGATGGCCGGCGTGCAGACCAGCACCTCGGCGCACATGATCCGGCCCGTCCCGCGGCTGCGCGGGATGAGCTGCTGGGTCATGACGCCCTCCAGCACGAACGCGAGCTGGGTGAGGATCTGCTTCTGCTGATCCGCGGGGAACACGTCCACGATGCGGTTGACCGCCTCGTACGTGGAGTTGGTGTGGAGCGTCGCGAACACCAGGTGACCGGTCTCGGCGATGGTGAGGGCGGCCTCGATCGTCTCGAGGTCGCGCATCTCACCGATCAGGATCACGTCGGGATCCTGTCGCAGCACGTACTTGAGCGCGGCCGGGAACGACGACGTGTCGGCGCCCACCTCGCGCTGGTTCACGATCGACTTCTTGTGCTGGTGGATGTACTCGATCGGGTCCTCGATCGTCATGATGTGCGACTGCCGCGTCTGGTTGATGCGGTCGAGCATGGACGCGAGCGTCGTGGACTTGCCCGAACCCGTGGGCCCGGTCACGAGCACGAGGCCCTTGTGACGGTTCGTGAACTCGCGCACGACCGGCGGCAGCCCCAGCTTCTCGAGCGGGATGATGTCGTACGGGATCTGCCGCAGCGCCATCGCGACCGAGCCCTTCTGCAGATAGACGTTGGCGCGGAAGCGCGCGAGGTTCTTGACGCCGAAGGAGAAGTCCAGCTCCTTGGTCGTCTCGAAACGCTTGCGCTGCTCGTCCGAGAGCACGCTGTAGGCGAGCGCCGTGCACCGATCCGGCGACAGCACCTCGTACTCCGTCGGCGTCATCGCGCCGTCGATACGCAGTTCGGGTGCCACCCCGGCCGTCAGGTGCAGGTCGGACGCCTTGCGCTGGACCATGTCCTGGAGCAACTGCAGCAGCGTCAGTTCCGCCATCGTCGTTCTCCGTTCGAGCGGCCGCTCACAACTTGTCGGCCGCGGTCTCCTTGAGCACCTCTTCCACGGAGGTGATCCCCCGCTTCAGCTTCATGAGCGCGTCCCGACGCAGCGTGAGCATCCCGCCCGCGACCGCGACCCGCTTGATCTCGATGGCCGACGCGCGCTGCAGGATGAGATCCCGCAGCTCCGGCGTGATGGCCATGACCTCGTAGACACCGGCGCGACCGCGATGCCCGGTGTTGTTGCACTCGGGGCAGCCCGCGCCCTCCATGATCGTCGCGCCGGCGAGGTCCGCCTTCGACAACTGCAGCTCGTCGAGGATCTCGTCGTTGAGCTCGGCCGGCCGGCGGCAGTGCACGCACACCTTGCGGACGAGTCGCTGCGCCAGGATCAGGTTGAGCGACGACGCCACCAGGAACGGCTCGATGCCCATGTCCACCAGACGGCCGATGGCGCTCGGGGCGTCGTTCGTGTGGAGCGTCGAGAGCACGAGGTGGCCCGTCAGTGCGGCCTTGGTGGCGATCGACGCGGTGTCGATGTCGCGGATCTCGCCGACCATGATGATGTTGGGGTCCTGACGCAGGAACGCCTTGAGCGCCGAGGAGAACGACAGCCCCACGGAATCGTTGACGAGCACCTGATTGATGCCGTCGAGGTTGTACTCGACCGGGTCCTCGGCCGTCATGACGTTGACCGACGGCTGGTTCACGCGCGACAGCGCGGAATACAGCGTCGTGGTCTTGCCCGAGCCCGTGGGACCGGTGACGAGCACCATGCCGTAGGGGTTCAGGATGGCGCTCAGGAAGTCCTTCATCGACTGCGGCTCGAACCCGAGCTTCTCGAGGTCGATGTTGAGGTTCGCCTTGTCGAGGATGCGCATGACGATCTTCTCGCCGAAGATCGTGGGCAGCGAGTTCACGCGCAGGTCGATCGTGCGGTTCATGACCTTGATCTTGATGCGACCGTCCTGCGGCACGCGACGCTCCGCGATGTCGAGGTCGGCCATGATCTTGAGGCGCGAGGTGAGCGCGGCCTTGAACTTGTACGGCGGCGCCATCATCTCCTGCAGCGCACCGTCGATGCGGAACCGCACGCGCATCGACTTCTCGTAGGGCTCGATGTGGATGTCCGAGGCGCCCTTGCGCACGGCGTCGGCGATCAGCGAGTTGACCAGCTTGACGACCGGCGCCTCGTCGAGCTGCCCCAGCAGCTCGCTCTCGGCCTCGGGCGTCATCTCCTCCTCCTCGACGACCGCCAACTCGTCGTCGAGGTTCTTCATGACCTCGGCCATCGTGCCGGCCGAGTCGTAGGCGCGGTCGAGGGCCTTCTTGAGCGCGGCATCCGAGGCGACGCGCGGCTCCACGTCGAAACCGGTGATGAACTTGATGTCGTCGATGGCGAAGATGTTGGCCGGATTGGCCATCGCCACGATGAGTCGCCGCCCGCTCTTGGACACGGGCAGCGCCATGAACTTGGTCGCGACGTCGCCCGGCAGCAGGCGCGTCAGCGCGGGATCGGGCTCGAAGCTCTTGAGGTCGATCGCCGGGCAGCCGTAGAGCTTGGCCAGGAAGTCGAGCAGTTGCTCCTCGGTGAGTGCGCCGATCTTGACGAGGTTGCCCGCGAGCGTGCCACCAGCGGTCTTCTGCTGGAGCGCGGCTTTCTGCAGGGCGGCCTCGTCCACGAGATGGGCGTGGAGGAGTTTCTGGCTGATGTCTTCGACCACGATGATCCCCGGGGGCGTTGCGAGAGAGCGGAACCCGTTCTCGGAGCGGGACTTCTTGTCGCGTCACGGCGCACGCACGCGCACGCCGCGCCCGATCGTCGCCGCGCATCCGTGCGGGCTCGACGAGCGAACGGGCCTCGTTCCCTGTGGGTATCGGACGGCCTCCGGGCCGACTGCAGCGAATTCCGCACGCTCCGCGGGCCCGTTCCGTGCGGAATGCACGACGCGAGCGGTCGTCCCGCGCGAGCCGTGGGGGCGCTCAGCGCCCGCCCGAGCCCACCCGCAGCCGGGGCCGCAGGCGTTCGAGCAACCGGGGACCGATGCCGGGCACGGCGAGCAGGTCGTCCACCCGGTGGAATCCCCCCACCCGCCGCCGTTCGGTGACGATGCGCTCCGCCAGCACCGGGCCGATGCCGGGCAGGGCGTCGAGGGCCGCGACGTCGGCGGTCGCGAGGTCCACGGTCGCGGGATCCCCCGAGGGCGGCACCGTCTCACCCGCGGGCACGACGGCCACGGTGTCGACCTCCGGCCCCGGTTCGTCGGTGAGTGCGACTCGTCGCGCCCACCACAGGTCCTGCAGCGTTCCCAGGGTGACGAGCAGGGCGAGCACGAGCGCACCGCGGCGCTCGGATTCGGTGAGTCCGGACATGGGCATCCCGCGGGGGCGGGTCGGCGACGCGGCCCGAGTCGGGCGCGTCAGGTCCGGGGGCGCGTCAGTTGAAGAACGGCCAGGCCAGCTCGAAACGGATCTGTCGGCCCGCGCTCACCGCGGCCGCACCGGGGAACGCGCGGCTGGGGTCGGCCCACGCGAGCGGGTGCGCCACGTCCTCGAGATCGAAGGCGCGGAACCCGAAACGCGCATCCCCCAACTCCAGCATGAGCGAACCGCCCCACGTGGTCGTGGCGGCCACCGGGAGCGGACGGACCGAGTACTCGGGCAGCGAGGCGCACTCGCGCGCGCCCACGTAGGCGCCCTCGAGTCGCACCGTCACCCCCAGATCGCCGGTGAACAACCGGAACGCGGATTCCACGCCGACGCGCGCGCCGATCGCGGGTTCGGTGAGCGCCTCGAAGGCGACGCGCGGCCGCACGCGCGCGAAGCCGCTCGCGTCCACGCCGAACGTGCCGCGACGCGCACCCAGCCCCAGCGTCACCATGGCGTCGTGCGACGACGCGCCCAGCCGCGTCCAGCCGCGACGCAGCGCGACGTCGCGCACGGGGGTGCGATCGAGTCCCGCCGGAGAGCCGATGCGGGCTCCGAGCACGCCGAGTTCGAGCCAGCGATGCGCACGATCGCCCCACGCGTCCTCGGCGCCGACGAGCCAGACGTCCTGCGTGAACGCATCGGTGCCCGGCGCCAGGTCGCTCCACACGGGCGTCAGATGCCGTCCCGCATGCACGCGCACGCGCGAGCCCGCCATGGGGCCGCGCCATTCGAGCGACGGGGCCACCCCCAACCCACCCACCGCACGCTGGGCGCCGAGCCCCAACTGACCCTCGAGCGCACCGCCCGCGAACGCGGTCGTGCGACGACCCGCGAGCCACACCGTGCGCTGCCGCCACAGGCGCGGCGTCACGCCATCGAAGAAGTAGTCCGCACTGCGCGCGACGCGCGCCTCGGTGAGCTCGAGTCGCAGCGCGTCGGTGCGTCCGTCCTGTTCGCGCGCCGCCTCGAACTCGAGTCCGTTCTGCTGCGCCTCGCGCTCCGCGAACAGCGATTGCACGCCGAGCACGGGCGACTCGAACGACTCCCGGTGATCGTGGCTGCGCGTCGCGCGCACCGTGGCGCGGCGACCGTGGCGCGACCACGCCCATTCGGCGAAGCCCGCCTCGCCGTGCGCCGCGTCCTCGTAGCCCGGATACGGCGGGCGCAGGCCCCCGATGAGATCGACCTCGCTCGCGTCGGCCAACGTCGTGGTCGCGTTCCCGCGCTGCGTGAAGTTCACCCGCAGCGTGCCCGCGCCGCGCACCTGCCCCACGTCGACGAACCACAGGTGTCGGCCCGCGAGCCCCAGCCGACCGGCGACGTCGCGCCGTTCGGCGAGCGCACCGGCGCGCAACCAACCGTTGCCGTCCCCGCGCGCGAGCAACAGGCCGTTGCGATCCGCCCCTGCCGCACCGGTCACGTACGTGAACGCCGCGCGCGGCTTGCCCGTGCGCACGGGGCGCGCATCGCTCTGCAGCGTCACGAGCGACCCGGCGTACCCGCGCCAGCCCGCGTCGGCACCGATCACCACGCGCGACGAGTCGTACCACGCGCCCGGCGCCTGCAGTTCGTCGAGCCCGGGCCACGCCCCCGTGCCCGCGACGAGCGCATCCCGCGAACCCACCGCCCCCGCGACGAGGCCGAGCCACGCGAACGGCAGCCCGTGACCCAGATGCACGTCGTCGACGCCCCCGGGCGTGCCGGGTGCGGCCCAGGTCTCGGCGGTGGCGACCGCGGACACCTGTGCCGCGACGGGCGCGGCGACGAGGATCGCGGCGAGGAAGCTCCAGAGCAGGCGTCGGATGGCGGGACACTCCCGGGGACGGGCTTGAGGGACGGCGCCCCGGGACAATAGGGAGCGCGTGCGCCGGGCGTCAACGCTGGGCCCCGCGTCGCGCGGGCCCGGCGGCGCGTCAGTGGCGCGAGCCGCTCGTGGCGCGGACGCGCAGGTCCTCGAGCGTGCGCGGTGGCACGGCCATCTCGCCCATGCCGACGCCGCGATGCGGCCCGTGGAAGTCGGCGCCGCCGCTCGGGACGAGGTTCAGGTCCTTGGCGGTCTCGTACCAGCGGCGCTGCGCGGTGATGCCGTGCTGCGGATGCCACACCTCGACGCCGCCCAGGCCCGCTTCAGCGAGCGTCTCGACGATGCGTCGCGCGAGCGAGCCCGGATGCGCGAGCACCGCGACGCCGCCCGCGTCACGCAGGATGCGCACCGCCTCGACGGCCGGGAACTCGGGCCGCGGGATGAACGCCTCGCCGCGCGAACCCAGGTAGCGATTGAACGCCACCTCCATGGACGGCACGTGACCGGCCTTGAGCAGGGCGTGCGCGACGTGCGGCCGGCCGACCACGCCGGGACCGGCGGCGGCGAACACCTCGTCGGCATCGACCGGCACGCCCAGTTCCGCCAGCCGCGCGATGATCGCGAACGCACGCTGCCGGCGCTCGTCGCGCGACAACGCGAGCCGCGCGAGCAGCGCCTCGGAGGTGGGATCGATGAAGTAGCCCAGGATGTGCAGGTCGAGGCCCTCGTGCACCGACGAGACCTCGATGCCCGGGACGATCTCGAGTCGGCCGGCGGCCGCCGCCTGCGCGGGCGCGATGCCGTCCACCGCATCGTGATCGGTGATCGCGAGCGCGGTGATGCCGCAGGCGAGCGCACGCTCGACCAGCTCGGCCGGGGACAGCAGGCCGTCGCTGATGTGCGTGTGGGCATGCAGTTCCAGCCGACCGCCCACCGGAAGCGGGGGGCGTGGCGTGGTCATGCGGCCTTCCGGAAGCCGCGCAGTTCGGCGAGACGCTCGGCGACGTCGGCACGTCCCGGCATCGCCGCGTCGGCGTTCTCGAGCTGCACGATGGCCGCATCCAGATCGCCGATCGCCGACAGGCTCTGCGCCATCTCGAGGCGCAGCTCGACCTGACCCTCGGCGTCGAACGTGCCCAGCCCCAGCGCGTGCTCGAACGCCTCGATGGCCGCCTCGTGCGACCCGGCGGCGGCCTGGCAACGACCGACCATCTCGAAAGCGCGCGGCGCGAGCGTGGCGTCCTGCGCTGCGGCGCGGAACGCTTCGATCGCCTGTTCCTGGAGTCCCATGTCGCGGTAGGCCATGCCCAAATCGTAATGCCCCTGGGCGTCTCCCTCCAACTGGGCCTCGACGCCCCGCTGGAACTCGCTCAACAGGCTCTCGAGATCGGTGGTCAGCGACTCGCTGCGGCCCATGGCGACCTCGACGCGGCCGTGCTCGGGCGCGGGCGGTGCGGGCGCGGTGATCTCGGGCAACGGGCCGCCCAGCCGCGTCATGCGACGGCGGGCCAGCTCGTGGCCGGGCTGGCAACGCAGGGCGTGGCCGAACCACGTCCGCGCGGTGTCGAGATCGTCGTTCTGGATGGCGCGCTCACCGAGCTCGGCCGCGACCTGGGCCGCTTCGGCGTGATCCGCGCGCTGCTCGCAGTTGCGATACCAATGCTCCAGCACGTCGAGCGGCGCCTGCGCGGCGCGCCCCAGACTGCGCAGGATCGTGGCGGCGCTGTCGAGCTGCCCCATCCCCTCGTAGCCGAGCGCGGCCTGCACGAGCGTGCGCGCGGCGTCCTCGCGCTGGCCGGTGCGGAACTGCTCCTGCGCGACGGTGAGCAGATGCTCGACGTCGTGCTTGTCCGCGGTGGGGGCCGCGAACGTCACGGGCTCATCGGCCTCGGGCTCGATCGGCGCGACCTCGGCGACGCTCGCCGCCGTGGCCGTGGTCGCATGCACCGACTCGAGCTCGAGCGGGGGCACGGACACGGGGGTCGGCTCGACCGACGCGTCGTTCGCGATCGACTCCACCGCGACCGGTTCGGGGGCCGCGAACACGCGCGACCGCTCGAAACCCACTTCGGGCGTCGCCGACGCCTCGACGGGTGCGGCCGCGTGCGATTCGAACACCGGCGTCTCGGGCTCCACGCTCGCCACCGGGGCCGCGGGAACACTCACCGCACGACCGGGGACGAACGAGGGATCGAGTTCGCGAGCGCGCGACTCGCAGCGCGCCGCATCGACCACATGCCCCCGTTCACGATGGTGTCCCGCCGCCTCGCTGAGCACGCTCAACGCCGGCGCCGTCTGACCGTCCGCGACCAGCACCTCGGCGAGCTGCTCGAGCAACCGGACCTGCTCACGGCCATGCTCGAACGCCTGCCGGAACGCGACGGCCGCCTCCGCCGGGTTCCCGGCGCGGGCCATGGCCTCGGCGTACTGCGTGAAATACAGCGCCGCCTCACCGGCGAGCCCGTCGGCCGCATGCAACTCGGCCAGATGCTTGAGCACGGGTCCCGCGGACAGGTTGAGGCGCAGCATCTTCTTGCACACCGCGATCGCGTTCTTGTACAGCAGGCCGCGCTGGTACACCTGCACGGCCTCCAGATACCGCTCGGCGGCGCGCGTCGGCTCGCCCTTCTTGTAGAGCAGATCGGCGAGCAGGACGAAGTTGTAGGGGTCGGCGTCCGGACCCTCGACGAGACGCCCGTACTCACGCAGGGCGCCGTCCAGATCACCGCTCTGGACGCATCGCTGTGCGCGTCGCTTGATGTCGATCGCCTTTTCCAAGTGCGCTGGCTCTCCCGGCTGCGTGCGGCATCCGTCCCTGAATCAAGCGTTCATCGCGGCCTGGACGGCCGCGGCACAACGATCGGCTGCAGCGACCAGACCGGTTCGGACCCGGGCGGCCTCCGCCTCCACACGTTCCTTATCGGCCGGGGCGGCCAAGGACTTCAGGTTGATCTGGACGTTCAGGAGCGCCCCCTCCCCGGCCGCCCGGGCGAGTAACCCGGCCACACCGGCGTCGGAGCAGGCGTTGGTGTTGCCCCGCTCGGCGGCCACCGCGGCCAACTCGGCCACGCGCACGCAGGTCCGAGCGGTCTCCAGGGGCACCTCGCAGGCCTCCAGGTCGGCGACCGCGATGGCCGCCTCGCGGTCGGCGATCTCGGCGGGACCGGCCTGCGACATGCGGCGCGCCTTGAGCACCTGCTCGAACGCCTCGCTGTCGCGACGGCCCAGCGCCAGCAGCGCGCCCCGCAGCGTCTCGGCCTCGCGCTTGAGTTCGACCATCGCGGATTCGGACGCCGCGTATTTCTTCTTGCCCAGCGTGAGGTTGGCCACCATCGTCGGCAGACACGCCGCGAGCGAACCCACGAACGCGGCGACCGTGCCGCCGCCCGGCGTGGGCGTGGGGCCGGCGACCTGATCGAAGAAGCTCGCGATCGGCACCGCCTCGGTGAGCGGTGCGTTGCGCAGGCGCAGTTCGAGCACCTGATCGCGCGTGAAGCCCTCGAGCTGCAGCGCGTGCTCGGCGGCGGTGAGCATCGCGGCCTCGGGGATGAGCCCCACGACCTCGCAACCGCTGATCGCGGCGCCGTGCCGTGCCGCCTCGTCGCGCACGAGCGCCAGCACGCGATGGATCGGCGTGGCCTCGACGTTGACGAGGTTCATGCTCACCTGCGCGCGGCGGCCGTTCTCGATGCTGAACCCCAGCGCGCGCACGTTCTTGAGCCCGCCCGACTGCTCGCGGATCGCAGCCGCGACCGCCTTGGCCACGCGCAGATCGGCGGTGTTGAGGTTGGCGTTGAACGCGACCAGGAACCGGCGTGCGCCGATCGCGGTCGCGCCCGCCGTGGCGTGGATGTGCTCGGGACCGAAGTCGGGCTTGCGCGCCGCATCGCGGCCGATCGCCTCGCGCAGGCCCTCGAACTCGCCGCGGCGGACGTCGGCCAGACTCGTGCGCGCGGGCGTGCTCGCGGCCGCCTCGTACAGGAACACCGGGATCGCGAGTTCACGGCCGACGCGCTCCCCGACCTGGCGCGCCATCTCGGCGCAGTCGTCGAGCGTCACGCCCTCGACGGGCACGAACGGCACCACGTCGGTCGCGCCCATGCGCGGATGCTGCCCGGAGTGGTGGTTGAGGTCGATGAGCTCGGCGGCCTTCGCGATCGCGCGGAACGCCGCCTCCATGACCGGTTCGGGCTCTCCCGCGAACGTGAGCACGGAACGGTTGTGGTCCGGGTCCATCTCGCGGTCCAGCAGGGTGACGCCGGGCACGGCGGCGATGGCATCGAGGATCCGGTCGACCACCTCACGGCGGCGGCCTTCGGAGAAGTTGGGGACGCATTCGACCAGACGGGGCATCGCGAGGCTCTCCTCGGGCGGGGACGAACGAAGGCGGGACGACGAGCGCGGCATGCTACCCCGCCGACGGCCCGATGGTCATCCCCGCGAACCGCGCGAGGGGCCGGGGAAGACCTCACCCGACGCTTGAGCGTACCGCCGTAACCCGTTGTGTTACGGCCAGACGCGGCGCTCGACCGCGGGCAGCGCCAGATCGGCGCCACGCATGAACACCGTGTCCGGACGGACCGACGGCATCCAGTACGGCAGCTCCTCGAGCGTCTCGCACTCCCACTGCACCGCGTCGCCCCACGCCCCCGGGTTCAGGTGGCCCACCTCGGCCTCCGCCCCCAGGGCCTTGGCGGCGTTCCAAGTGATCGCCAGCAGGAGTTCGTTGGCATCGAAACCGCACAACCGCCCCGCGAGCGTGGCGCACTCCATGAGGGACTGCGCCGGGGCGGTGCCGGGATTGAAGTCGGTCGCGATCGCGACGCGCGCACCGGTGCGACGCAGCATGGCCGCCTCGGGCAGCGGCAGGCGCAGCGTGAGCGCCGCCGCCGGCAGCAGCACGCCGACGGTGTCGGCGGCCGCGAGCGACCGCCAGTCCTCCTCGACGGCGCTCTCCAGGTGGTCGGCGCTGCGCGCCCCGAGTTCGGCGGCGAGCGCCGCGCCCCCCGAGCGCGCGGTCTGCTCGGCGTGCAGCTTGAGCGCGAAGCCCAGCTCGCGCGCGCGCTCGAGCACCGTGCGGCACTCCGCCACCGTGAAGCCGACGGGATCGCAGAACACGTCCACCGCGCTCGCCATGCCGCGCCGATGGATCTCGGGCAGCAGCACGTCGCGCACCTCGGTCACGTAGGCCTCGCGGCGATCGCGGTACTCCTCGGGCAACGCGTGCAGCACGAGCGCGGTGCGGTGCACGCGCACGGGCACGCGGATCGCCGCCCCCGACATGAGCTCGAGCAGGCGCACCTCGCGATTCGTGTTGAGCCCGTAACCACTCTTCACCTCGACCGTGGTGCAACCGTTCGCACGCCAGCGCTCGAGGCGGTTGGCGAGCGTCTTCTCGAGCACCTCGTCCTTGACCGCCGAGGTCGCCCGCACCGTCGAGCGGATGCCCCCGCCCTTGGCCGCGATCTCGGCGTAGCTCGCGCCGGCGAGCTTCATCTGGAACTCCTCGGCGCGGTGCCCCCCGAAGATCATGTGCGTGTGCGGGTCCACGAGACCCGGCGTGACCAACTTGCCGTTGGCGTTGAGCGGTCGCGCATCGGGGTGGTTGCGGAACAGTTCGGCGGCCGGCCCCACCTCGAGCACGCGCCCGCCGCGGAACACGATCGCACCCTTGGGGAAGCGCAGGATCTCGCGCCCCTCCGCATCCGGCGTCACCACCTCGGAGGTGTTGTGCAGGATCAGGTACGCGGTGCGCCCGGCGACGGCCTTGCCGGACGGATCGTGCGCGGGCCAGTAGCTCATGGGCGGTCGGTGATCCCGGGCAGGTTCATCCCCGTGGCGCGCGCGTGCGCGATGGCCGACTCGTAACCGGCATCGGCGTGGCGCATGACCCCCGTGCCGCAGTCGTTGACGAGCACGCGGGCGAGCCGCGCATCGGCTTCGGGCGAACCGTCGCACACGACCACCATGCCGCTGTGGATCGAGTTGCCGATGCCGACACCGCCGCCGTGATGCAACGACACCCACGAGGCGCCCGAGGCGGTGGTGAGCAGCGCGTTGAGCAGCGGCCAGTCGGCGACCGCGTCACTGCCGTCGCGCATGGCTTCGGTCTCGCGCCACGGCGAGGCGACCGAACCCGTGTCGAGATGATCGCGCCCGATGACGATCGGGGCCTTGAGCTTGCCCTCGCGCACGAGCTGATTGAAGCGCAGCCCCAACCGATGCCGCTCCCCGTAACCCAGCCAGCAGATCCGGGCCGGCAGCCCCTGGAACTGCACGTGCTTCTGCGCGAGCGGGATCCAACGGTGCAGACGCGCGTCGTCGGGGAACTCGGCGAGCGCGGCCTCGTCGGTGACACGGATGTCGTCCGGGTCGCCCGAGAGCGCGGCCCAGCGGAACGGTCCCTTGCCCACACAGAACAGCGGTCGGATGTACTCCGGCACGAAGCCCGGGTACGAGAACGCCTGCTCGTGCGGCAGACCGCCCTTCTCGGCCTCGCCCCGCAGGTTGTTGCCGTAGTCGAACAGCACCGTGCCGCGCGCGCGCATGCCGAGCAGCGCGCGCACGTGCGTCGCCATGGACTCCCGCGCTTGCCGGATGACCTCGTCGGGCTGCGTGCGGCGGGCCTCGATGGCCTGCGCGACGGTCATCCCGACCGGGACGTAACCCGTGAGCGGGTCGTGCGCGCTCGTCTGGTCGGTCGCGGCATCGGGGATCACGCCGCGCTCGAGCAGCGCCGGGATCACCTCGGCGGCGTTGCCGACGAGACCCACCGACAACGGTCGCTTGGCGGCCTGCGCCTCACGGCACCACGCCAGCGCCTCGTCGAGGTCGTGCGTGATGCGGTCGCAATAGCGCGTCGCCACACGGCGCTCGGCGCGCGTGGCGTCCACCTCGACCGCCAGACACACACCGCCGTTCATGGTCACCGCGAGCGGCTGCGCGCCGCCCATGCCGCCCAGACCGGCGGTGAGCACCAGACGGCCGGCGAGCGTGCCGCCGAAGTGGCGGTCGGCGCACTCGGCGAACGTCTCGAAGGTGCCCTGCACGATGCCCTGCGAGCCGATGTAGATCCACGACCCGGCGGTCATCTGGCCGTACATCATGAGACCCTTGGCCTCGAGCTCGCGGAAGTGCTCCCACGTGCCCCAGCGCGGCACCAGATTGGAGTTGGCGATGAGCACGCGCGGCGCATCGGGATGCGTGCGGAACACACCCACGGGCTTACCGCTCTGCACGAGCAGGGTCTCGTCGTTCTCGAGCGCGCGCAGTGCGGCCACGATGCGGTCGAACGCCTCCCAGCTGCGCGCGGCGCGCCCCGTCCCGCCGTAGACGACCAGGTCGTCGGGCCGCTCGGCCACGTCCGGGTCGAGGTTGTTCATGAGCATGCGCAGCGCGGCCTCCTGCACCCACCCCTTGCAGGTGCGCTCGGTCCCGCGCGCGGCGCGCACGGGACGGGCCCCGGGCAGCGGCGTCATGACGAGAGCACCTCTTCGGCGACGCGGGCGGCCGCGCCCGAGAGCACCCAGCGCGTGAGCTCCTCGCACGGGCCCTGCAGCGGACGATCGCCCTCGGGGACCGACACGACGCGGCGCACCGCGCCGTACAGCATCTCGGTGCCCTCGCCCGCCTTGAGCGGTCGGCGGTACTCCAGTGCGCGACAGCCGCACAGCAGCTCGAACGACACGATGCGCGCGACGTGGTCCACGATGTGCCGCGCGTAGCGCGCCGCGATGGGCGCCATGGAGACGTGGTCCTCGATGCCCGAGCCCGTGGGGATGCTGTCCACGCTCGCCGGATGCGCGAGCGTCTTGTTCTCCGAGACGAGCGCGGCGGCGCTGTACTGCGCCATCATGTAACCCGATTCGAGGCCCGGCTGCGTCGCCAGCGCCTCGGGCAGCCCCGAGACGCGCGAGTCGAGCAGGCGATCGATGCGCCGCTCCGAGAGCGAGCCGATCTCGGCGACCGCGATCTTGAGGTAGTCGGCCGCCAGCGCGACGGGCTGTGCGTGGAACAGGCCCGCCGACACGGTCGTGCCGGTCTCGGCGAACACGAGCGGGTTGTCGTTGACCGAGTTGAGCTCGACCTCGAGCTGCTGCTCGACGTGCAGGATGGCGTCCCACGACGCCCCCATGACCGGCGGCACGCAGCGCAGGCTGTACGCGTCCTGCACGCGATCGCAGTCCTTGTGCGACTCGACCAGCGCGCTGTGCCGCGCGTAGGCGCGCAGACGACGCGCCGCCTCGCTCGCCCCACGATAGGGACGCAGCGCCTGCACGGCCTCGCTCGCCGGACCGAACGAACCCAGCAACACCTCGGTGGACATCGCGGCCGCCCCCATGGCGGCCTCCCACACGCGCTCGGCGTCGGCGCACGCGAGCGCGGCCCAGGCGGTCGAGAACTGCGTGCCGTTGATGAGCGCGAGCCCCTCCTTGGCCTCGAGCACGAGCGGCTGCAGCCCGGCGCCGCGCAGCGCCAGTCCCGCCGGCATGCGCTGCTCGCCCAACCACGCCTCGCCCTCGCCCACCATGACCGCGGCCATGTGCGCGAGCGGGGCCAGGTCCCCCGAGGCGCCCACCGAGCCCTGCAGCGGCACCACGGGCGTGACCCGGCGCTCGAGCATGGCGATGAGCATCTCGATCACCTCGGGCCGCACGCCCGAGAAGCCCATGGCGAGCGAGTGCGCCCGCAGCAGCAGCATCGCGCGCACGACCTCGCGCGGCGTCGCGGGCCCGGTGCCCGCGCAGTGCGAACGCACCAGGTTGAGCTGCAGCGTGCGCACGTCGTCGTGCGCGACGTGCTGGTTCTTGAGCGGGCCGAAGCCGGTGGTCACGCCGTACACGACCTGCTCGCGTTCGACGGCGTCGTCCACCACGCGCCGACTCGCCCGCACGCGATCGCGCGCCTCGGCGGTCAACTCCAGACGCGCCTCACCGCGCGCCACCTCCACCACGTCGTCGAGCGTCAGTCTGCTCACACCCAGCCGGATCACGGACTCTCCTCCTGAACGTCGTCGTGTTGGCGCATGAGGAACAGCCCGGCCTCATGTGCGAGTCCGCGGGGATCCTTCCACAGTCTCGGTTCGACCGGCAGCGCGGCCCGGAACGGACCACGGTACGAGGCGCGGGCGAGCCGCGGATCGCACACCACCAGCACTCCCCGGTCGGTCGCGCGCCGGATCAACCGGCCCACGCCCTGCCGGAACCGCATGACCGCTTCGGGTACCGCGTCGTGGCGGAACGGCTCGAGTCCGCGCTCGCGCAGACGCTCGGCGCGGGCCTCGACCACCGGGTCGTCGGGCACGGAGAAGGGCAGTCGTGCGACCACCAGCACCTCGAGTGCCTCACCCGGGAAGTCCACACCTTCCCACAGGCTCGCGACGCCGAGCAAGACCGCCCCTCGCTCGGCCCGGAACCGCTCCGCGAGCAGTCCGGCGGGCCCGTCGCGGTCCTGGGCGTAGAGCGCCGCCCCCTTGGGTAACAGGGTCTTGAGCCGCGCGTGGGCTCGCCGCAACCGTTCGTGGGCGGTGAACAGCACCAGCGTGTTGCGACGTGCGACCCGATGCAGCGCCGCGACGACCTGGGCGATGGCCTCCGCCTCGTCGCCCTCGGCGTCGAGCACGAACACGCGCATCTGCTCGTCGAGCGGGAACGGGCTCGGCACGGTGAGCGCGTCGTAGGGCACGCCGACCGACTCCCCCAGCCCGAGCCGCTCGGCCGCCCAATCGAAGTCGCCGGCCGACGACAGCGTGGCCGAGGTGAGCACCGCGGCGCGCGGTCCACCGCGCAGCAGACGACGCGCCTGCTCCCCCACGAACACGGGTGCGCCGTGCAGTTCCGCAGTGCGCGCCTGCGGACCCTGACTGCGCCAGTACGCCCAATCGCGATGCCCGGCATCGGCGAGCAGCGCCAGATCGTCGTGCAGCCCCTGCCAGCGGGCGCCGATCGTCTCGAGCTCGGCCTGCAGTTCCTCGCCCGTCTCGCCCTTGCCCTCGACCAACCCCAGCGCCCCCGCCGCGCGCCGCAGCACGTCGCCGTAGTACCGCGCGTGCTCCAGCACCACGTCGAGCGCCTGCAGGTCGCGCCCCAACAGCTGCTCGCTGCCCTGATGCCGCACGCGGCGGCTGTAGGGGCTCGCGGACGGCGCGCCATCGCCGCCGATCGCGAGCCGCGCGAACAGCGTCTCGGCGTCGTGCTTGAGTTCGTCGGCGCGCGTCGAGAGCCGCTCGAGGTCGGTGTGCAGGCGCTCGCGCGAGGGCGAACCCGAATCGAGCAGCGGCAGCGCGAACGAGCGCACGCGACCGAGCAAGCCGCCGCCGCGACGGCCGCCGGTCACCGAGCCGGTGAGCTTGAGCAGTTCGTCGATGCGGTGCCGCGACACGGCGCGCTCGAGCTGCGACGACAGCACACCCTCCAATCGGTGCGCCTCATCCACGATCAGGGCGTCGTAGGGCGGCAGGATGCCCTCGGCGTCGGTCGCGCGCGCGAGCAACGCGTGATTGACGACGACCAACTTGGCTTCGGCCGCACGCCGGCGCGCACGCGCCCAGAAGCACTCGCGCGCGCGACGACAGGTGGCGGAGGTGCATGCGCCGGGATCGGTCGCCACCCGCGCGCGCATGCGTCGCGCCAGGTCGCTGTCGGCGTACGCGAAGCGATCGAGGTCACCGACCGGGTCGGCCGCCGACCACGCGCGCAGCGCCTCGACGACCGCGATCTCGTCCTCGCCCTCGGGATCCACGATCTCGAGCGCGCGCGGGCACAGGTAGTTCTGCTTGCCCTTGAGCAACGCCACCGGCAACGCGACCCCGAGCGCCTGCAGCAGGGCCGGCAGGTCGCGCTCGAACAACTGGTCCTGCAGCGACCGCGTGCACGTCGCCACCACCACGCGCTCGCCGGTCTCGGCGGCGTGCAGCGCGGCGGGCAACAGATACGCGAGCGACTTGCCCACGCCGGTCGGCGCTTCGGCCAGCAGCACGCCGCCCGACTCGAGCGTGCGTGCGACCTCGATGGCGAGCGCGCGCTGCCCGGGACGCTCCTCCCATTCGGGCCACTGACGCGACAGCGCCCCACCGGGCGCGAACGCGGCTTCGACCTGCGTGACGAGCGACACGTTAGAAGGTGCTCACGAGGCGCAGGTGGATGCGCCCGTCGAGCGCGCCGCGACCCGGCGCCAGACCGTAATCCACGTCCACACGGCCGGTGCCGGTCACCAGATGCAGGCCCAGCCCCACCCCGTCGGCACCGCGGCGACGCAGCGCCGTGCCCGTGGGTGCGACCACCTCGCGCGTGAACAGTTCGGCGTGGTCCCAGAACAGCGCGACGTGCTCGCCGACCGAACCCGGGAAGGCACGCAGTTCCAGTCGCGATCGCACGACGCGGTCGACCCGGAACTCCTCCTCGTCGTGGCCGCGCAGCGTACGCGCGCCGCCCACCGGGGTGCGCTCCCACGGCTCGAGCACGGCGTCGCCCGCGAAGCGCCCCTGCGCCTCGAGCTCCAGGGCCACACCGGTCCGTGCGCCGAGCGGGCGATGCGCCTCGATCGTGCACTCGGCCGTGCCGGCGCGCGCGCGCCGCGTGGCCGACTCGAGCGGTCCCGGTGCGCGCAGCGTCTCGCGCTTGAACACGCCGGCGCCCGCCAGGCGCGCACGCACGCCGCGACGCGGCGAGAGACGGTCGTCCCGACCGTCGCGCTCCCAGGCGAACGACGTGTGCTGCAGCGCCGCCTGCTGCACCGCGCCCCGCGTCTGCACCACCCGCTCCTCCTCGTGACCGAGTTCGATGCGGTCGCCCGCGCCGAGTCCGTGGCCGACGCGCACGCCCCAGCGCGTGCGCGTGTACGTCGTGTCCTGCATCTGCTGCACGAGTCCGAGTTCGAGGCGGTACGGCAGCCCCACCACGAACGGCTCGACGTACCGCATGCTCAGATCGGTGCGCCCCGCACCGCGCGACTGCCACGCGAGCGACGCGACGCGCGCCGTGCCGAGCAGGTTGCCCAGATCGAGGGAGGCGAGGCCCACCACCGCGCCTCCGCCCTGCACGCCGAGCGCGCCCTCGAAGCGGTTGTAGCGCGGTTCGGTCACCGGGATCACGAGGGTGGCGCGTTCCCAACGGGGACCGGCCTCGAGCACGGGCTCACCGACGCGCGCGAACACCCCGAGCGTCGCGAGCCGCGCCGCTCCCGCGCGTGCGGCGTCGGGATTGTAGGGCAGACCGGCGAGTCGTCCCAATGCACGTTCGGCCACGTCGCGCCGCGTGACCGCGAGCCCGTCCAGTCGCACGGACTCCACCGTCACCCGGGGTCCGAGCGCGCCCGACAGCCGCACCGCGACCCGCGTCGGATCGACGCGCCAATCGGTGACCGCCAACTGCGCCCACGCGTGCCCCGCGCGATGCGCGCGCGCGAGCAGATCGTCGACCGTGCGTGCCAGTGCGGCCGGGTCGGCGGGTTCGCCCTGCGGCCACACGCGCTCACGCGCCACGAACGCCGAGTCCGCGGTCGGCACGTCGAAGACGAGTGCGCCCCAACGACGCTGCGGCCCCGGCTCGACGCGCACCTCGAGCACGTCGCGCGTCTCCCGCCATTCGGCGGTGAGCGCCGCGTCGTGCCATCCGCCCGCCTGCAACCGCGCCACGCCGCGCCCGAGCGCCACCGCGAGCGCGACGCTATCCCCCGGCGCGCGCAGGGCGGCCGCGAACACCGCGTCGCCCTCGCGCGAGGCGAGCGGCCATCCCGAGAGCCGCAGCCGCGCGGGCGCGGACCACGCCGGGTGCGCGAGCCCCACGAGCGCGAGGACGGTCGCGCACCGGACGAGGACGGCCCGCAGCGGGCGCATCAGAAGAACGCCCTCACCTCGGCACGCCCCGTCACGACGGTCCGGTGCCCCGGCCGCTCGCGCAGCTGCGTGTCGAAGCCGATCGTCGTGGTCGTGTGCACGCGCCAGTCGAACCGCGCGGTGGCGTCCCAGCGCGCCGCGCCGATCGGGTCGGCGGTCGGCAGCAGCCCCAGCGGCGAACCGTTGACGAACGCGCGCCGCACGATCAGGTCGGCACGACCGGCACGGCCCACACTCGCCGAGACGTCGGGCCCCACGCGCACGGTGCGAGCGACGTCGCCCGTGCCCGGGGCGCGCGACCACGTCGCCTCGAGCACGCCGGCCGTGCGCAGTCCGGCGCCCGGCTGCCACACGAACTGCGCGGTGCCTCCCTGGTCCACGAGCGTGCGCGCATAGCTCGCCCCGCCCGTGACGGCCTGCCCCGCGCGCTGCCACGTCACCCGCGCCTCGGCTTCGGCGCTCGTGGTGGTACCGGGACGCGACCGCCAGCGCAGCGCACCGGTGCGCTGATCGGTGGACTGCGCGTAGTTCGTGAACGAGCGGTCCACGCTCACGCGCCGCTCGACGCGCACACGGAACGCGGCGGCGCGCGAGCCCGGCGCGATCTCGCTCTCGAACCGGTGCAGCACGCTCGCACGCGCGAGCCCCGCGTCCCCGAGCGCGGTGCCACCGCTCAGGAACACGTCGGCCCAACGCCCCACGCCGCGACGGCGGGCCTCGTCCTCGAACGTGAGCTCGAACCGCGTGCCGCGCCACGCGTCGGAACGACCGAACGCCCACGACGCGCGCGCGCTCACCGCCGTGCGCGCGAATCGCTCCAGGTCGGGGCTCACCACGAGCACGAGGTCGTGGTCCCCCGTGCCCACGAAGTTGCCCGTGGCGTCGTAGCCGCCGCGCCCGGCTCCGACGAACGTGAGCTGCCGCACGCGACGATTCTCGGCCTCGCCGGTGCGCTCGACCTGCACCGTGCCCGCGAGCCCCGTGGCGCGCGACTCGGCGCGCACGCGCGAACTGGCGAGATCCTGACGCACGAGCACGCCGCTCGTGCGATCGCGCGTGTCGCGTCGCTGCAACGCCAGCACCGCCCCCCAGGGTCGCGCAGCGGGGGTCTCGAGTTCGGCGCGCAGTGCCTGGGTGCGCGAGTCGAGCGACGTGCGTCCCGCGTCACGACGATCGCGTCGCGTGCCGCCGCCGAGCGCCATGCGCCAGGTCGCGCGCGCACCGCTGGCGACGTCGGCATCGAAGGCCTCGACGCGATCGAGCACGCTCGAGGTGTCGCCGGGCGTCGTGCGCCGATCGCGTTCGACCCGCAATCGTGGCACCAGCCAGCCGCTCGTCCACTGCAGGTCGCCGGTCGCGCGTTCACGCCCGCCGTCACCGAAGCGCGCCCCGGTCGTGCGCCCGGCCGCATCGAGCCACGTGCCCCCCACGCGCCACGCCCCTCGCCCGTAGCGGGCGTTCGCTTCACGCCGCACGCCGTCGTAACCGTCGGGCGTGCGCAGGCGCGCCAGCCCCGCGCGCAGTTCGCGTCCCTCCCCCGAGCGCCACCAACCCGCGAGTTCACCGCGCTGCGGATGCTCGAGGTCGGCCCCCGGTCGCAGGCCCCAGTCCTCCTCGATGAACGCCCGCTCGAGGCGCGAGAACGGGGCGAACCGCCGATCGACGCTGCGCCACGCGGCGCTCACGCCCACGCGCCCCGGCAACGCCCCGGCGCGCGTCTCGCCCTCCACCCTGAGCCGCAGCGCGCCACCGGCGTCATCGCCGCCGTCGCGCGCGGAGAACGTGTTGCGATCGAGCGACGAGACCGCGCCCTCGGACTCGAAGGCGAACCCGCCGAGCCGCGTGCGTGCGCCGAACGCCACGAGCCGGTGCGCCTCGGGTGCGGGCAGCGCGCGGCCCACACGCCAGGCCCCCGCGCCCGCACCCACGAAGCGATACACCGTGCGCCCTCCGACCACCGCCGAGTCGGCGTAGTCGCCGAGCCCCGCACCGACGCGCGCGAACCGGACCGCGAACGCACCCGAATCGAGACCCGCGAACGCGTACGCGAGCGTGCCCGCGACGCGCACCGAATCGTAGTCGCCGCCGCCCGCGGTCACCCCGGGCGCGAGTGCCAGCGAGTCTCCGGCCGAAGCCAGCAGCGCCCGGTCGGCCGCATCGAGGGTCCCCGTGATGGGTCGGCCACCGTCGTCGCGTTCGCTGATCGCCTCGGCGTGCAGCGCCCAGGCCCCGCGCTGCCAGGCGGTGGACGCGGTGGTCACGCCGCGGCGGAAGCGCGTGAGCGCGTACTGGTACTCCACGACGATGCGCGACGCCGACGAGATCGGTCGGCGGTTCGAGAACGTGAGCCGCGCCCGTTCGTAGTCGATGGCGTAGTCGGCGCCCTCGCCGCGCGTCATGCGCACGCCGTCCACCGTGACCTGCTCGCTGCCCGCGACCACGGTGACGCCCGGGGCACCGTCGCGGTCCGTGAGCAGGTACGGACCCTGTCGGCCGTCCACACCCGCGAACGCGAGCCGCATGTACTCGCCCTGCGATCCCGCGGCGGCCGCGCGCAGTTCGAACGCACCGGGACGCCACTCACCCGCCACGCCCTGCACGCGACGCTCGAGCCGCGCGAACTCGCCCCCGGTCACCGACAGCGGCACGTCCCCGAACGAGGCGCGCGCATCACGCGCGCGCAACTCGAGCAGCACGCGATCGATCGACTGCAGATCCTGCGTCGCGCCCGAGGCCGACAACGGCGTGTCGCGATCGGTGAGCACACCGGTCAGTTCGACGCCCGGCGCGATGCGACCGCTCAGCGAGAGGTCGAGCGACTGACGCAGCGCCGCGTCCTGCGACGAACCGAAGTCCACCGCGAGCGTCTTGTTGCCCGTGACCTCGAGCGCACCACCGAACGGCGCCTGCGAGGGATCGCGCGCGGTGGCGGGGCGTGCGAAGGGTGCGGGCGAAGGGGTCGCGTGCGTCGTGTCCCCCACCGGGACCGTGCGCACCGGCTGGTAGACGAGCGGCTGGTATTCGAGCGGCGGCGGCGCCACGAGTCCGCAGGCGCGCACCCACACGGTCTCCCCCGGGACCGGGGTGCGCAGCAGTCGCAGGTCGCCGTGCAGGCGATCGAGCACGTAGTCGAGGTCGCGGCGCCACACGCCGCTGCGCGTCCAGACCGAGTCGCGGCCCGCGCGCAGGAAGCCGCGCGGCATGCGCGTGACCGCGACGCCGGACGCGGGCACGAACGAGACCGTGAAGCAGGCGGGGTCGTGCTGCGGGCCCGCCGCGTGGGCGCGGAGCGTCGCGGCGAGCGTCAGGCCCAGGGCGACGAGCCCCCCACGCCACGCCCGCATCGTCTACTCCCCGCCGGGGGCGAGCAGCGTGAAGCGCACGATGCGCGCCGCCCCGGCTTCCGCCACGAGCAGCGTGCCGTCGGCACCGAACACCACCGCACGCGGTGCGCTCAGGCCCGAAAGGCCCGCGAGCGCCTCGCCGTCCGCACCGAGCACGCACAACTGCCCCGAACGCTCGCCCACGATCGCGACCCGGCCCGACGAAGCCACCGCGACCGCGAACGACTGCTCGGCGGGACCTGCGGCCCAGACGGGCGTCCACGCGGTGCGCACGACGCGCCCCCCGGTCTCGAGCCACTGCACCCGCGCGCGCCCCACGGTGCTGTCGGCGTCGGTCCTGCGAGATCGCGCGCGCGGTCGCTCGATCGTGACGAGCCCGCCGCGACCGTCCCCGGCGATCCCCATGAGGCCCGAGAAACCGCCCGCCCGAGATCCGAAGCCGCCCCACTCGCGCACGAACGTCCCCGCGAAGTCGAACACCAGGATGCGATCGCGGTCCCCGTCGGCCACGTGCAGCGCCCCGCCGCGGTCGGCGGCCACCGCCACCGGCGTCACGCGCCCGAGACGCTCCTCGAGGGCGGGCGCGGCCAGATCGCAGGCCGCACCGAGCAATCTCAGATGATGGTCGTACAGACTCACGCGACGGTTCTCGAGGTCGAGCACCGCCACCCCGAGCGCACCCGCGACCGCGAGCCCGCCCGGACGTCGGAACTGCCCCGGCGCGCTGCCGAGCGCACCGGTCTCATCCAGAGCGCCACCGTCGTCGCTCAAACGCACGACGCGATGCCATGCGGCGTCGCTCACCCACAGCCGACCGAAGGCGTCGATCGCCAGCCCCGAGGGCTCGGTCAGGCGGGGCGAGACGAGCGTGTCGCGCGGCACCAGGTGCCACGCGGTCACGCGCGTGGAATCGGTCTGCGCGTGGACGGTGCCCACGAGCGCGAGACACGCCCCGCCGAGCACCACCGCGAGGGACGGGAGTCGGACGCGCATGCCGCTCGCCGTCCTAGAAGTTCGTGGTGAACGCCGCGCGCATCGAGCCCGACGACAGGTCGCCCGGCTCGAGTTCGAAGCGCCAGCCCTGCACGGGCGCTGCGGCCGGACGGCCCGCGGACCTCGCGGCGTGCAGCGCGCTCACGAGTCGGTTGGCGATCGCCAGCCCCAACGCCGCGTTCGCGCGCAGCCCGGCCTTCTGGGCGAACTTGCGCTGGTCGCCGTAGCGCAGGAACGAGGCCTCGTCCTGCCACGCCCAGGTGCGATCGGCGGGGATCGAGTGCTCGGCGATGTAGCGGCGATAACCCTCGAGGTCGGGTGCGGCCGGGTCGCTCAGATACAGGTTGGCCGCGTCGCGCGTGACGACGAGCAGGTTGTACTCGTCGCTGCTCGCGAACGCGCCCACGATCCGGCGGTACTCGTCGTCCATGCCCGACATGTCGATCCCGGCGCCCAGTCGCGCGGTGCGCAGATAGGCCTCGGTGCGGTGCGCCTGCTGGATCTTGAAGGCGGTGAACGCGCCCCAGATGCCGGCCTCGGCGATCAGGAACACGCGCGCACTGCCCTTGTGGCCCAGCGTGGCCTGGCCCCAGCCGGGCACGGTGAGCGAGCGCAGCAGGATGCGCGCGCGCTCGGGACCCAGACCCTCGTTGGACACGACGGGGGCGGGACGACGCCCCTTGCGGGCGCGGAGCTTGCGCGTGCGGGTCGTGTCGCGCTCGTCACCGAACCCGGTGATCGAACCCGACGCGATCGAGAGCGGCGAGACCATGACGTTCGCGGGCGTCGCGAGCGCCACGGGCGAGTCGACCGGATCGACCGTGAAGCCCGAGCCTGCGCCCGGCGGCGCGAGCGGTGCGCTCAGGACGAGTGCGGCGAGGAACGGCAGGACCACGGTCAGAACCTCCTCGTGAGCGCGGCACGCAGGGCGGGTCGGCCGCGCACGAGGCGGGCGCCCATCTGCAGCTGCGTGTCGGGACGGAGCGTCAGGTTGTGCAGATGCGCGGCGCGCAGCGCGTCGAAGGCCGACACCGCATGGTTGACCCACAGCGCGATCTCGAACAGCCGCGAGCGTCGGCGCAGGCCCTGGTACTCGTCGTAGGCGTCGCGGAACACGTTCGCGCTGCCCGCGGTGAAACCACCCGCGACCGACGGATCGTCGGCGAGCGTGCGGTAGAACGAGGCCCGATCCACCGCCCACAGCGTCTGCAGTTCGGCGACGCGCGCACCGCCCGCGTCGCGATAGCGCTCGAACGACCACGCCGCCGCCGTGTCGGCCGGATCGCCGACGAAGCCGACGTTCTGCGCGTAGCGATCATCGGCGCGGCGACCACTCAGCGTGCGTCCGGCCCAACCGATCACCTCGGCGGTCAGGAACAGCCACGCGCTGTTCTCGCCGACGTAGCGCTCGCCCGCACCGGGCAGCACGGCCGACAGCGCGAACGCGGTCCCCTCGGACTTCCAGTCCGGGATCACGACCTCGGTGTAGAGCGAATCGTCGGACAGTCCCCAACTGCGCTCGATCGACCGCTGCGCCAGCCAGCCCTCGGGCACCTGGGAGGCGCCGTGACGGATGCGCGGCGCGAGTTCGGACACGAGCGCGGCACCGACGGCGTCGCGCCCCGGGACCGCCACCGTGACCGGCGCCAGCGCGGGCGTCGAGCCCACGCAGAACGCCTCCACGGGGACGGGAGCGGTGGACACGAGCGCGGTCAGGACGAACGCGATCATCGCAGGATGCCCAACGGCACGGTCTCGGTGCGCGTCCCGCCGGGGCCCGCGAAGCGCAGATGCGCCACGTACAGGCCGGCCGGGACACCGGTCGGATCCCAACGGTCGAGGTTGTCGGCGCGACGGCCCGCACGCGTCCAACGCGTGACCTCGTGCCCCGACGCATCGAGGATGCGCACCTCGACGGTGGCGTCCTCGCTCAACTGGTAGGCGAACTGGATCGGCTTCATGCGCGCGGGGTTGGGGTACGCCTTGAGCGACCCCGGCACGAGCGGCCCGGCGCTGGGCGCGCGCGGCGTGCTCGTGGCGAGCGCGGGCAGGTCGAACGTGCGCCCCACGCCCCCGCCCCACTGCAGCCACGGCGCGGTCGGGCCCGAGGCGAGCAGGCTCGTGGTGTACGCGTACAGCCGACCGAAGCGATCGGGCGCGACGAACTCGAGCGAGCCGTCACCCTCGAGGTCGGTGGCGACGAGCGAACCCGCGCAGCCCGCACCGGTCGCGAGCGGCCAGCCTTCGGCCACGCGTCCGTTGCCATCGATCGCGTTGAGCACGCCACTCGCGGTGAGTGCCACGATCTCGGGGCGGCCATCGCCATTCACGTCCACCACGATGGGTGCGCTCGAGGTGCGGAACTCATCGGCACTCGCCGCGCGCGGCCAACCCGGCGAGGGTCGTCCGGTGCGATTGAGGAACAGCACCTGCGAATGCTGCGTCTGCGCCACGATCTCGGGGAAGCCGTCGCCGTCGGGGTCACCGGCGGCCAATCCGGCCACGAGCGTGTCGCGCTGCGGCAGGCCCCAGCCCTCGACGGCCGTCGCCCCCGGCGGACAGAAGGCCCACACGCGATCGGCGTGGTGCACGTAAAGCGTCGGCGACCCGCCGCACGCCACGTCGGCGCTCGCCCCCGCCCCCCCGCTCTGCATGAACAGGAAGTCCGGCGTGAAGCCCGCCCCGCCCACCGAGCGCGGCCAACCGCTCACCGGGGTGAGGTCGGGCAGCGTCAGGAGCACGACCTGACCGGTCGAGTCGCCCGCCGCGACGAGTCCCTGCGGCGTGGCCACGAACGGCACCGGCAGCGTCGGATCCTCGCCGCACGCGAGCGAACCCGTGACGGGTCCGTCGAGCGCGAGGGCACTCGTGGCGCGCAGCACGCCGTTCTCATCGAGGGCGCGCACGCGACCGTCCTCGCAACCCACCAGGATGCGGATGCCGCTCGGGCGCTGCACGACGATCGGCGCGGTGCTGGCCGGAGAGGCCAAGGTGACCGGGAAACCCGCGCGCACGGCGCCATCGGCCTGGATCGCCCACACGCGCCCACCCGCCGCATCCGACGCGCCGTGGCGCATCGTCGTCGCGACGACGACCCCGGGCCCCTGTCCCGTGACGGGGTTCGCGACCCAGGCCGCGAGTGCCGGCCGGGGACGGCGATCGAGGTGCGCGAAATCGAACGTGTCGGCGGCGGCGAGCCCGCGACCGTCGAAGCGGACCGCGAACACGCCCGCGCTGTCGCGGGCGACCTTGCGGCCGGCGAGGCTGAAGTCGGTCACCACCGTGTCGCCCCCCGCCCACAGCACCTCGCGCTTGCCGTCGCCATCGAGGTCGAGTGCGAGCAGTCGCGGGCCACCGGGCGGGAAGTTGCCGCGCACGGGCCAGCCGGCGGGCTGCCACGTCCGCGTCACGCGCACGTGCATCGTGTCCGAGGCGTCGTCGAGGAAGTCGATGCGCAGATGCGGCCGCGTGCCCTGATTGGGACGCAGGTTCGGCACCGTGACGTCCGAGAGCGTCGTGGCGACCGAGGCCTGGTACGGATCGAGCGCGCTGCCCAACAGGAACGGTGAACCCACGTCCCCCAGATCGTCGAGCCCGTCGGCCTCGATCATCTGCAGACCGTAGCGGCGCGGGTTGGTGTTGAAGCCGAAGTCGGGATTCACGCGCAACGACGTGTTGAACGGGATCACGCTCTCGTCCACGTGCCACACCAGCACGCCCGAACCGGGCAGCAGCGCGTCGTACTCGTAGCGGTCCGGTTCGCGTGGCCCGAGCACGACGTCCGTGGTGCTGTCGCGCAGCAGACGCACCGCGGCGGCCGGAGACAGGTAGCGGTTCTCGAGCAGCAGGTACTCGTCCGTGGACAGATCGAGCTTCACGAAATCGTTGTGCCGCTGGCTGCCGTACAGCGGGAAGGCGGTCGTGTCGGCCGCTCCGGGCTCCCGGAAGTTGAGCAGGCTCGACTGCGTGATCGTGGCGAAGTTGCGCTGGAACGGATCGACGCTCGGTGGCAGCAGACCGACCACGAAGATCTCGCCCGTGGACGACAGCAATCGCGCCCCCACGAGATTGCCGCTGTCCATGAGCGACCAGTAGCCCACGGTGGGCAGCGCGGTGCTGACGTCGTACACGTCACCGAAGCCGAAGAAGTTGTGACCGCACTCGTGCGCGATCACACCGTTGATCGCGCCGTAGGCGTCGTCCTGATTGATCGTCTCGGGCAGGAACGCGACGCGATCGATCGGACGGAAGACGCTGTCGGGGAACTCGACGCGGTCGGTGTCGTCCACGAACATCGTGAACGACGGGATGTCGAGCTTGGAATCGCCGCGCAGATCGCTCTGCAGGTCGCTGCCCGCATGGATGATGAGGAAGCGGTCGTAGTCGTCCCACGGGATGCGGCCACCGTGCACCACCGACTGCGAGTCGGCGGCCATGAACGACTTCTTCATCATGTCCACGGCGGCGCGGAAGATGCCGCTGCCGAATCGCCACGGGCCCAGGTCGGCCATGTCGGACAGGTGGTACGCCGAGTCCTGCTCCGCCGGCCACACGTCCACCTGCACGTGGACCTGACCGTAGGTCTGCGCGTCGTAGTACCGCGACAGCGCCTCACCGTGCGCGCGATAGAAGTCGCGATTGTGCGGCGGGCGATCGACCGGGTTGGCGATCGTGTCGGCCGGGTCGAGGTTGAACCGCCCGTCGCCGCTGGAGGCGGGCCCGAGTCGGTCCTCGAGGAAGTCGATGCGCAGCAACGCCACGCGGATCGTGTCCACGGTGCCGACGGCGGGCGCGAACGCGCTCGTGCCCGGCTTGCCCGCGGCGGCCTGCGGCGGCCGCCAGCCCCGGCGACGGTTCGCCGTGATCCCGGCGCCGACGCGCGACGCCCTGGCGTGCATCGTGTCCTCGATCGCCCGCGCCGCGCGCTGGCGGTCGAGCCGCTGCTGGAGGACGGCGCGCTCGGCGGGGGTCATCGCGGCGGCGCGCGGCACGATGCCGCGGCGCTGCTGGTCGAGCACCTGCTCGGCCGGCGCCACGGGACGGACGGTCAGCGAACGCGCTTCGGCCGCACGGGCCATGGGAGCCCGTGCGGCCGTGAGCGCGAACGCGACGACGAGTGCGACGACTGGATGGCGCAGTTTCACGTGTCCGTTCAGAAGTGGTAGCCCAGCGTGAGCTTCTGGACGTTCGGGAGACCCGAACCCTTCGCCTGCGGGATGCTGCCGAAGTCGAGCGACAGGCCGCGATACCCGAGACCGATGCCGTAGGTCAGCCCCTGCAGCTGGCCCAGCGGATCGTTGTAGTAGCCCACGCGACCGGCGATCTGGTCCGTGTAGCGCAGTTCGACGCCGACGTGCTCCTGACGGAACGCGCTGGTGACGAGCGACTGATCGAAGTCACCGGCGAGCAGGACCTTGAAGCCGTCGTTCGAATAGGCCTCCCACGCCGCGCCGAGCTTGACGTTGCGCGACAGCGGGCTGCGCTGGTCCTCGTTGATGAACGTCACGCTGGGCCCGAGGTTCTGCACGTTCACGCCGAGGTTCAATCGCGCGGCCGGGATGCGGTAGAGCGCCCCGAGGTCGAGACCGAACGTCGCGCCCACGCCCGACTGCGACTGCGGCGCGAGGTTGATGCGGATGTACTTGAGCGACGCACCGACCGACAGCTCCGGCAGCAGCTTGGTGCCGTAATAGAGCGCCGGCGAGATCTCGTTCGAGGTGAACGATCCGGTCGGGTTGCCGAACGGATCCGTGCCCTCGCTCGTGCCGTACGACAGGAACACCAGGCCGACGCCGAACGCGCCCCAGCCCGACGTGGGCCGCACGTACGTGAGGTAGTTGTAGTTGACGTCGTTCGCCAGGCCCGGCACGAGCTGCGCGTACGTCAGGTCGATGGCCGACTTGTTCACGAAGCCGAGACCGGCGGGGTTCCACCAGGTCACGCCCGTGGCGTCATCGGCGATGGCGACACCGGTCGCACCCATACCGTTCTGACGACCACCCGGCTGGATGTCGAGCGAACGGCCCGTGCCCTGCGCGAAGGCCGTCGTGGCCAACGTCAGGCCGAGGGCGATGCCCAGGAGGATGGTGCTGGACGAACGCATGGATTTGGCTCCTATGTGGGGGACCGCGGGACTCGCGGGCATGGTACCGGACAAGGGGTGCTACACCGCAAACGCGGGCCCGGTTCCCGAATCATGGGACCCGGCACCCCGACCCGGGACTAGGGGCTGAGAACGACGAAGCGTCCCTCCGCCGCAGCGCGCTGGCGGGGGTTGCTCCTACCATCGGCATCTCGGACGCTGACATGAACCTTGTAAAGGTAGGTGCCCTGCGCGAGCGGGTCGCCCTCGGCGTCGCGCCCGTCCCACGGCATCTGGACCTGCCCGATCCCACCCATCATGCGTAGTTCCCGCACCAACTTACCCGCGACCGTGTAGATGCGGATGAGGGTGTTGATCGAGTCGCCCGGGGCGTCGACGACGAACACGCCACCCGCCCCCTTCCCCGCCGAGCGAACGGGATTCGGGAACAGATAGGTCCGCGCGACGTTCAGCGGCGGCGTGTCCACGACCTGGAAATCGAGCGTCGCGACGCTGCGGTGCTGCGCCGCACCGAGCCCGGTGGCGAGATTGTCGGCCGCCGAGACCTTGAGCGTGTGCGGCCCCGGACTGAGCGTCGGCAACGTGAACGTGGCGGTCCCCGACTGATACGAATCGGCGGCGTACCGGAAGCTCGGCGTGATGTCGGTGCGCGAGGTGCTGTTGCCGTCGAGCGTCACGATGATCGAGTTCTGCAACGCGTGGCCCGTCGTCATGATGCCGCTCTCATCGAACAGCACGACCTGCAGCGTCGAACCGGGTCGCACGTTGGTCGAGCCCCCGAGGAACGACAGCGTGATGCGCGGGCCCTCGAGATCGTCGGCCGGCGGCGCGCCGGGCACCACGGCCGAGCGTTCGGCACCGACGCCGTCCTGCACCGCGGACACCCCGGTGGGCAGGCCGGTCACGTAGGCACGCACGCGCGCCTCGGTGCCCGTGGTCGCATCGAGCGGCACCACGAAGCGCCCCGAGAACGTGCCGCCACGAACGGTGACGTCGCCGTGGTACATGGGGCCGGCGCTGAACGTGTAATCCACCGGCGTCTGGCAGGTCCCGTCGGTGCGGTCCTGCGGCGCCGAATCCTCGATGAGCACGCTCGAGACACCGTCCATGACGACGCGCGTGCCGCCCGGACGATCGAGCACCTCGCCCGAGAACCGCAGCGTCTGGCCGCGCGTGAGCGTGGTCACCGGAGCACCCGCCAGATCCGTGAGCCGCAGATCGACCCAATAGCGCGGCAGATTGAGCAGCAGCGCGGGGTCACCCATGAGCTGGTACTTCTGGCTGTTCGACGACTGCGCCGCCGGCACCTGCTTGGCGGCGAGCAGCGCGGCCGAGACGGGCACGTGGAACTGCCCCACCGTGGGCAGCAGGTTGCCCGCCACGGTGAGCGTGTCGCGATTGAACAGGCCGTCGTAGATGAGACCGTTGAGGAAGCTGTTGTCCGAGGACAGCGCCTGCTCGGTCGCCGAGAGCACCGCGATGCAACCGGCGTTCGGCGACATGAAGATGCGCTCGCCCAGACTCTGCACGCTCGGGTCGTTGAACTTGCCCACGTCGCACGAGGCCGAGACCATGAGCGACATCTTGAGGCCGTTCGACAACGTGCCGGCGTCGCTGTCCAGGAACACGCCCTCGTCGGTCATCTTGAACGGACTGCCGTGGCCGACGTAGTTGAAGACCGACGTCCCCTGATTGAGCTTGGCGAACAGGTCGGCACGCGCCCCCGGCTTGGTCACACCCGGACCGGTCGGATAGGTGTGCAGGTACACGTACTCGCGGTCGATGTGCTCGGGCGTGTGCGCGACGTTCAGGTTGTCGGTCTGGAACACGTGGGTCCACGCCAGTGCGTCGCAGCCGCGCTCGCAATTGGTGGCGTCGCACGGTCCGCCCTGCACGTTGTCGTCGGCCATGAACAGGACGCTGTTGCGGTACTCCCCGACCGGGGCGCGGCGCTCGTAACCGAGCACCTTCTGCGTCACCACCGCGAGGGCCGAGGCCGCGTCGTCGGCGGGGATGCGCCCCGAGAGGTAGTCCGGCAACACGACGCGCGAATCGTTCACGTTCACGATCCAGTCGTCGGTCACGTACTGACGCCGGATGACGAACGTCTTGTCGAAGCCGTTCTCGTAGGTCGGCAGCAGACAGCCCGGCAGCCCCGGCGTGGCGCGCCCGGTGATGTCCTTGTAGTCGTACGAGGCGTCGCCCAGGAACGTCACGTACAGGGGCCGCGTCGCCCAGCCGTAGGCCGCGCGCAGGAAGCTGCGGATCGCGCCCGGGTCGGTGCGCCCGCCCGAGAACTGGTCGAAGATCGCCGACACCGGGATCGCCTCCGCGGCATGCGGCGCCGGCGTGGCCAGCAGCGGCAGGTGCTGACGCCGCCAGGCGACCAACGAATCCGCGGCCTGCTGGAATCCGTCGTAGTGGATGACGAGGTAGTCGGCGCGATTCGTCGTGCTGCGCAGGTTGCGACGGCTCGTGAACGGCGCATCCGAGAACGCGCTCGCCGCCAGCACCGCGGTCGTCTGCGTGAGGATCGAGTCGGGCACGACCGCGTAGCGATGCGCCACGGTCTGCGTGTCCGCGAACGACAGCGTGAAACCCTCGGGCCCGTTCGTGCGCACGGCATCGGTGAGCAGCACGGGTCGCTGCGGATCGGTGACGTCGAACACGAACGACGACGGCGTGCGCGCGAACGGTCCGACGTCGTAACGGAAGCGACCGGTCCCCGGGGCGGTGGCGAACGTGATCGCATCGCCCTCGGGCATCAGACGGCGCGCGTAGTACACCTCGTAGAACGCGACGGCGCTGCGATCGAGACGATTGGGGCAGTCCGGGTCGCGCGGCAGCACCGGCACGGTGACCGTGAGCTGATTCCCGGTGCGCCGCAGGAACGTGGCGGTCGTGTCGATCGTCACCGCCCCACCGTCCTCGGCCGTGTTCGAGAACCAACTCAGCCTCGGGATCGTGAGCCCGTTGAGCGAGACGTCGAGCACGTGATCGGGGATGCGCACGAAGCAGCTGAAGTTGAGCGTGCGGTAGTTGTCCGACAGCCCCCACTGCCGCAACCGGAGCCGCGCCGGCTGCGTGGTGTCGGCATCCGGCAGATCGAGCGAGTGCGTGAAGGTCTGCCCCGAGATGAGGCTGCGCCAGAAGAACTTCTCCCACTTGAGCGAGCTGCCCACCGCGGTGGCGTCCGGCCAGTACTCGAGGTCCTGCTCGAGGTGCACGCGCCCCGGCACCGTCGCGACCGGCGTCTCGCGACCGTCGGGCGTGACACTGCGACGCGTGGCCGCATCGGCGCCGATGCGACGCGCGCTCACCGGGTACGCGAGACCGCTCACGGGATTGTCGCTGCGCGAGACGGTCAGGTAGTAGTAGTTGTTCTTCTCGTACGGGTTGGTCGTGTAGTTCGTGTCCGGGCGCGCGGCGTCCTGATCGCTCTCCCACCCGTCCGGTCCCTGCGCGTAGAAGTAGAACGCGTCGTTGTTGTCGGCGAACAGCCCATCGGCCGGTCCGTCCACGTTGGGCTGCCCGGAGGGCGGCGCGCTCACGTCGCGCACGATGCCGATCGCGACCTCGCGATAGGCGCACGAGTCGCAGTAGCTGTCCTCGGGCAGCACGGTCACACCGGGCCACGTGAACAACCGCAGGCTGTCGAGCGGCGCGGGGATCGTGGGATCGAACAGCGACAGATTGCGCAACCGCGAGAAGTTCACCGCGACGAAGCCGGACTTCTGCACCGCGATCTTGATCCAGGTGCGGCCCGCGAACACGCTGGTCGTATCGCCCACGGTGATCGCATCGGCCTGCGTGGCCTCGAGACGCACCCCGGCGCGGCGCGAGGCGGCGAGCAACGCGGCGGTCTCGGGACGTCGCCACGCGAGGCCCTGCGCGTAGTTGAGGAGCGACTGACGGTAGACGGGCTCGAAGCCGTCGTTCGCTTCGGCGGGCGGGCCCAGCGGTCCGAGCACGTCCACGGCGAGTTCGACGTCGAGACGCGAGGCCACGCCCAGACGACGCGCGGCGGGTTCGTAGGCGGCGGGCGACAACTCGATGCGCGCGACGCGCTGGTTGCGCAGCCACGACACGTCGAGCAGTCGCGCGGCGACGGGCACCGGGCTGCCGGCGGCACCGTAGGCCGCGAGGTCGCGCGCGACGCGCACGACGTGCCCCTCGCGATCCTCGGCGGGACGCGGTGCCAGCGTGACGCCCTCACGCACGCGCACGTCGCTCGCGACCGCGGTCAGGCGCACCTCGCCCACGGGCGGGACCGCGACCATCACGACACGCGTCGGCAGCGCGGGCTGCCCGGGCGTGCCCACGGTGGTGAAGCCGTCGATCATGAGATCGTCGTGGTCGAGGTCGTGATCGACGCGCACGAAGCGCGGCTCGGGCACGGCGACGGTGAAACGCACCGCACCGGGCGTGGCGGGCGCGAGGCGGACCCCGGCGAGCGGCGTCGGCGTGGCGGCCGCGCCCACACGGGGCGCACCGCACAGCGCGAGCATCGCCAGCGTGGCGACGACGGTACGACGGAACCTCATCGGGATGGGCACGATCGCGGGCCGCGGGTTCAGAACTTCTCGGCCTCGTCCACGAGCATCACCGGGATGTCCTCCACCACCTTGTAGCGGAGCCGGCACGCGGGACAGGTCAGGGTGTTCGCGTTGCTGTCGTAGGCGAGATCGCCCTTGCAGGCGGGACACACCAGGATGGCCAACAGATCGGGACTCAGCGCCATGAGGCTCCTCGTGGGATCGGGATCGGCGACGAACCGGGTATCGGCATGGACGGCAGCGGCTTGAACGCCTCCGACACCGCCGTCCCCGACGCGTGGCGGACCGCTGCGAACGGCACCGCGCGACCGCGCGCGAGTCTAGCACAGGGCCTCGTCACGCGTGGTCGCCGCCGCCGTCCCGGAAGGCTCAGCCCTCCTGGAAGACGCCCAGCTTGCGGAACCGCGCGGCCCGCTGCGCCACGAGGTCCTTCCCCGATACCCCGGCGAGCGCGTCGAGGTTCGCGAGAAGCGCGGCCTTGAGCGTGGCCGCCGCCGCCGCATGGTCGCGATGCGCGCCACCGACGGGTTCCGGCAGCACCCCGTCCACGATGCCGAGGCTCATGAGATCCGGCGCCGCCAGACGCAGCGCTTCGGCCGCCTTGGCGCCCTGCTTGCCATCGCGCCACAGGATCGAGGCGCAGCCCTCGGGCGAGATGACCGAGTAGACCGAGTGCTCGAACATGAGCACGCGATCGGACACGGCGATCGCGAGCGCACCGCCCGAACCGCCCTCGCCGATCACCACCGTCACGATCGGCACCTCGAACGTGGCCATCTCGCGCAGGTTGACCGCGATCGCCTCGGCCTGGCCGCGCTCCTCGGCCCCGAGCCCGGGATACGCGCCCGGCGTGTCCACCAGCGTCACGATGGGCACGTGGAAACGATCGGCGAGCTGCATGAGACGCAGCGCCTTGCGATAGCCCTCCGGGTTCGGCATGCCGAACCGGCGCAGCAGGTTCTCCTTGGTGTCGCGACCCTTCTGCTGACCGATGACCATGACCGGACGGCCGTCGAGCCACGCCAGACCGCCCACGATCGCGGGATCGTCGGCGAAGTGGCGATCCCCGTGCAGCTCCTCGAAGCCCGTGAAGCACGCCGCGATGTAGTCGAGCGAGTACGGGCGCTTGGGATGCCGCGCGATCTGCACGCGCTGGTAGCGCGTGAGGTTCGCGTAGATCTCGCGCCGCATGTCCTCGGCCTTGCCCTCGAGCTCGGCGATCTGCTGCTCCGCCCCCACCCCGTGCTCGCGCGAGTGCTCGCGCAACTCGGCGATCTTCTGCTCCAGTTCCAGCACCGGCTTCTCGAACTCCAGCCAAACGGTCACACGCCCCCCTTCCCCCAGCGCACGCGGGCACTGGGCATGCGGGCCTTGAGGCCCGTCAGCAACGCCGGATCGTCGCCCACACGGAAGCGACGCGAACGCATGGCCAGACGGGTGTTGTCGGGTTTCACGATGGTCAGCAGCACGTCGGCATCGCCGGGATGCGCCGACAGGATCTCGTCCATGCCGGCGAGATTCTCCTCGGTGAGCTCCTCGGCGCGCACCTCGATGTAGAGCGAGGGCGCGAACTGGTACTGCGCGGTCTCCCACGGCCGCACGTCGTTGATCAGCAGCTTGGGCCCACGCTCCTCGCGCACCTCGATGCGCCCCGAGACGACGACGACCGCGTCGGGCTCGAGCTTGGAACGCGACTGCTCCCAGGCCTCCGGGAACAGCGTGCACTCGATGCGACCGCTCAGGTCCTCGAGCATCACCATGCCCATGAGCTTGCCCGTCTTGGTGGTGATCGACTTGATCTCGCCCACGAGCGCGACGATGCGCACCTCGGCGCCGTCGCCCTGCTCGAGCACCTGCCCGATCGAATGCGTCGCGACGCGCTCGGCCTGCGCGCGGATCGGCTCGAGCGGATGCCCCGTGAGGTAGAAGCCGATCAGCTCCTTCTCGCGCGTGCCGCGCTCGCGGTCGGTCCACGCCGGCACCTCGGGCAGGGGCGGTGCGACCGCCACGCCCAGCGAACCGCTGTCCTCGCCGAACAGCGACGACTGCCCCGCCGCTGCATCGCGATGCTGCGCGGCCGCGTGTTCGAGCGCCCCGGCCGCGCCCGCGAACAGGCGCTCGCGCGAGCCGCCCAGCGAATCGAGCGCGCCGGACGCGGCCAGACTCTCGAGCACGCGCCGGTTGAGCACGCCCGCCGGCATGCGCGCGGTGAGATCGTACAGGTCCTTGAAGGGCCCGCCCTCGGCGCGCGCGGCCACGATGGCCTCGACCGGGGCCTGCCCCACGTTGCGCACGGCACCCAGCCCGATGCGCACCTGACCGCCCTCGATGCTGAACTTCCAGTTCGAGTGGTTCACGTCCGGCGGCAGGATCCCGATGCCCTTGTGACGGCACTCGTCCACGAGCGTGAGCACGCGCGTGCTGTCGCTCATCTCGGAGGTGAGCGCGGCGGCCATGAACTCGGCCGGGTAGTTGCCCTTCAGATACGCGCACTGGTAGGCGACGATCGCGTACGCGGCCGAGTGCGACTTGTTGAAGCCGTAGCCCGCGAACTTCTCCATCGTGGCGAAGATGCGCTCGGCCACCTTGGGGGCGATGCGCGAGGTCTTCTCGCAGCCGTCCACGAACTGGACGCGCTTCTTCTCCATCTCCTCGACGATCTTCTTACCCATGGCGCGGCGCAGCTCGTCGGCCTGTGCCATCGAGAAGCCGGCCAGATCGTGCGCGGCCGCCATGACCTGTTCCTGGTACACGAACACGCCGTAGGTGCTCGCGAGGATCGGCTCGAGCTTGGGATGGTCGTACTTCACCTTCTGCCGGCCGTGCTTGCAGTCGATGAAGTACGGGATGTTCTCCATCGGCCCGGGGCGGTAGAGCGCGTTCATGGCCGTGAGGTCGTCGACCACGGTGGGCTTGAGGCGCTTGAGGTAGTCGCGCATGCCCGGCGACTCGAACTGGAACACGGCCACGGTGTCGCCGGCCTGGAACACCTCGAACGACTTGGGATCGTCCTCGGGCAGATTCGCCACGTCCACGTCGCGCCCGTGGTGCAGCTTCACGAGGTCGACCGCGTCCTGCAGCACGGACAGCGTGCGCAGCCCGAGGAAGTCCATCTTGAGCAGCCCGGCCTTCTCGACCGACTTCATGTCCCACTGCGTCGTGACGAGATCGCCCTTCTGACGACACAGCGGCACGTAGTCGGTGAGCGGCCCCGGCGTGATGAGCACGCCGGCCGCGTGCACCGAGCTGTGACGCGCCAGGCCCTCGAGCACCTTGGCGCTGCGCATGAGCTTGGCGTACACGGGCCCCTTGGAGGGCAGCGACTTGAGCTCGGGCGTGGACTCGATCGCCTTGTCGAGCGTCATGCCCAGCGTGTCGGGCACGAGCTTGGCGATGCGATCGACCTCGGGCACGGGCAGCCCGAGCGCGCGCCCCACGTCGCGCATGACGCCCTTGGCGCCCATGGTGCCGAACGTGATGATCTGCGTGACGTTGCGCTCGCCGTACTTGTCCTTCACGTACTGGATCACCTCGCCACGCCGCAGATCGTCGAAGTCGATATCGATATCGGGCATGGTGACGCGCTCGGGGTTCAGGAACCGCTCGAAGATGAGCTGGTGCCGGAACGGATCCACGTCGGTGATGCGCAGCGCGTAGGCGACCATGGAACCGGCGGCCGAGCCACGGCCGGGGCCCACGCCGATGCCGCGCGTGCGGGCGAAGTGGATGAAGTCGCGCACGATCAGGAAGTACGACGCGAAGCCCATCTTGCAGATGACGTCGAGCTCGTACTGGAAGCGCTGCTTGAGCGCCTCGGTGAAGCCCCCCGGGAAGCGCGTCGCCAGTTCGGCCCACGCCAGCTTGCGGAAGTACTCGTCGGCGTCGCGCTCGCCCGGCGGCAGCGGGAACTCGGGCAGCAGCGGCTTGCCGAAGTCCATCTTGAGGTTGCAGCGCTCGGCCACCGCCAGCGTGTTGAGGATCGCCTGCGGATGATCGCGGAACGCCTCCTTCATCTCGGCCGGCGAGCGGAAGTGCAAGTGCTCCATGGCGCGCATGCGCTTCTCGTCCGAGACGGTCTTGCCCGTCTGGATGCAGATGAGCACGTCCTGCGCTTCGGTGTGGTCGTGGTCGATGTAGTGGCAGTCGTTGGTGGCGACGATCGGGATGCCGGTGCGCGTGGCCAACTGCGCGACCTTGGCGCGGATCTTGTCCTCGATGTCGAGCCCGTGGTTCTGCATCTCGAGGAAGTAGTTGTCCGCCCCGAACATGTCGCGGTACATGCCCGCGGTGCGCATGGCGTCGTCGTCGCGGTCCTCGAGCAGGTCCATCGCGACCTCGCCCTGCGGACAGGCGGACAGCGCCAACAGGCCTTCCGCGTGCTGGCCCAGCACGTGATGGTCGACGCGCGGCTTGTAGTAGAAGCCCTCGAGGTAGGCGAGGCTCGCCAGCCGCATGAGGTTCTTGAAGCCGCGCTCGTCGCGCGCGAGCAGCACCAGATGGTGCGCCTTGTCGCCGGGCGTGCGGTCCGTGAGCTTGCCGCGGGTGACGTACGCCTCCATGCCCACGAGCGGCTTGATCCCGGCCTTGCGCGCCTCCTGGTAGAACTCGACCGCACCGAACATCGCCCCGTGGTCGGTCAGCGCGAGCGCCGGCATCTCCAGCTTGGCCGCCTTCTTGACCATGGCCGGGATCGGGCTCGCCCCGTCGAGGAGCGAATAGTCGCTGTGGTTGTGGAGGTGGACGAAGTCCGAGTGCTTCATGGGGCGCATCCTGCGCGAGAGGTCGGTCGGGGGTGCGGGTGGCAGGGCGCCGCACGGGGCGGACCCGGAGGGCCCGCCCGGGAGTTCAGCGCGAAACTATCACAAAGGAGCCGGAGCGGACCGTGCGGTTGCCGACCCGGTCGACCGCCTCGACGACGACTTCATGTCGCCCCTTCGACGGCGGCTGCAACGGCCTCCAGCGCAACACCTTCGACTCGGCGTCCCACTCGGCGGGTACGAGCCGTCCATCGATGCGGATCGTGCACTGTCGGCCCGCCACCCCGCTCGTGCCGTCGAGCACGCGCGCCTCGACCGCCCAGCGCGAATAGGGCCCCGCACTCCCCCGCGACCGGGTGGGCAGGAGCGTCACCTCGGGTGCGGCGTCGTCGCGAACGACGGCGAACTGACCGAACCGCGTCGCCTCGGCGTGGAAGGCGTTGCCGACCGTGTCGAGCACGCCGTCGGCCCACTCCCAGCGGTCGCCCTCGCCGTCGCGGCGGAACATCCCGAGCCGGTCGCGTGCCATGCCGACCGGCAGCCGCAGCCAGAGCGTGACGGGGCGACGCACCGGCATCGCGGCCGGCTGGATCTCGAACGCCGCGCGCACCCCGACCGCGCCGGGTGCCAGTCCGCCGATCGGCGTCAGGCGCGTCATGACGACGTCGTTCTCGAGCACCTGCTCCGGCGGCAGCGACGTCCACGCCCACTCGTCGTGCTTGATGACGAACGGGGTCCCGGTGGCCCACAGCGACCACGCGCCGCGATGCCACCATGCCTTGCCGTCGGCGAGGCGGCCCTTGATCCACAGGCCGTCGGGATCGGGCGTGCCGGTCATGTTGAGCACGGCGCTCCACGACGCGCCGTCCCACGAGGCGTCCACGCCGCCACTGTTCTCGGGCGCGGTGCCGCCGCGCTCGATGCGCACCGCGCGCAGACCCGGCGGCGTACCGGTGACCGAGACCCGCACACGCTGATCGGGCAGCGTGGCGAAGGTCCAGCGCGGATCGACCGCGGGCACGGCCTTGGCGCCACGGACCGGTTTGGGCGTCGGGGTCACGCCACGCGTGTCGGGACCGAGTTCGTTCCAGCGCGGCCCGCGCAACCAGACCCGGCGAACGGTCTCGCGACCCGCCGCGTCGCTCGCGACCAGACGCAGCTCGCGCGGGGCCGCACCATCGCTCACCGTGACCAGCTCGGTCGCGAGCGTGTCGGGACGACTCGAGGCGAGGAACCGCGGCCGATAGCGCGGCGGGGCATCCAGGATCACGCCGCCGCTGCCGACGATGCGACCGCGGTCGAGCAACCACGCGATCTGCGACATCTCCCCCGCCCACGAGATGCTGTCCATGCGGCACTCGACCCACTGCCCGTTCCAGAACGCCGCGACGCGCCGCACGGGTAGTCCGCGGGCCTCGTTGCTGGCGTCCGACGCCACCAGTGCCAACCGCACGCGGCCCTCGACGAGCAGCGTGTCGCCCGCCGCGCGCACGCGGTGCACGTACGGCGCGGCGCGGCGCTCGACGAACGAGCGCTCGTCGAGCGGCTCCAGCACCAGCGTCTCGATCGTCGGCGGCACCGTGTCGGGCACCGCGAACCCCGCCATGAGCGGATTGAGGCCGAAGTCGCCGTGACGCACCTCGACGTGCAGGTGCGGCGGCCCGGCCCCGCTCTCACCGCTCCAGGCGACCACGTCGCCCGTCGCGTAGCCGAACCGACCGGCCTCGGGCCACAGGTCCTGCTCATAAGAAGTGGTCGCGCGCTGGACCGAGTCCACCCACGCCGCCAGCCGGGGCTCGAACGCATCGAGGTGGCCGTAGACCACGAGCCGGCCATCGGTCAGCCGCAGATACAACGAGCGGCCGTACCCCACACCGGAGGCGCGCACGCGTTCGACCGTGGCGGCCGCCGGGGCCACCACCACCGCCCCCACGCGTTGCCCGGTCGAGAGATCGAGCCCCGCGTGGAAATGGTTGGAGCGCGTCTCGCCGAAGCCGCCGCGCAACGCGTGACCCGGCGTCGTGAGTGGCCAGCGCAATGGGGAGCCGAACACGGGTGTCTCGGCCCGACCGGGCCCGACGAAAAGCAGGGTCAAGGAGACGGCAAGGAGTGCCGATACCCGGCACGAGCGGAGTGTGCTCGGGACCGCACGGATCATGCGCATCGCGCAACACGCAATGCCGGGGACATGCAGTCCGCAAGTTCTGCCGGTCGCGGCAAGGCCGGGGTGAAAAGCCCCGATGCGCTTACCGACTGTGAATAAACGTTTCATGCGTCTCGCCTCACCCCTCGGTCCGATTGGCACCGAGGTTGCAGTAGGTACCGCTCGGTCCACAAGGCGGTCACGGGATCCAGGCTTGGAATCCTGCGACACGCCCAACAAGTCCCTCAACTCGGAGGCTGCTCACCATGTTCCGTCGTCATCTTGTCGCCGCCCTCACGTTCGCGGCCATCGCCACGTCCCTCGTTGGCTGCAGCAAGAAGAGCACGTCGTCGCTCGCCCCCATCGACCTGTCGCCGCCGGCGACGCCGTCGAACATCCACGGCTTCACGGATGCGTCGATCAGCCGTGACTGGGTCATGTGGGATGCCAGCGCCTCGGCCAACGTCGGTAGCTACGAGATCTACATGGGCGCCTCGGCCCCCGGCGAGCTCGTCGCCACGGTCGATGCGAACACGAACTCGTACATGCTGCCGCTGAACGGTCAGGTCGTGACGGAGTTCTATCGCGTCCGCGCCGTGAGCATCAACAACGTGCCCAGCGCCTTCACGTCCAGCCTGTCGCTGGATCGCACGGTGTGGGACGGCCAGGCCGGCCCGAACACCGGTGGCAACAAGGGCTTCGACTCGGGTAACTGAACCCGTCGGGAAGCGGGCGCGTTCAACGGACGAACACGACACGCGACGTCGCGTGGCGGGACCCGCTGACCAGTCGAACGAAGTAGAGACCGGCCGGGACGAGGACACCTTCCTCGTCTCGGCCGTTCCATTGCCAGCTCCCGCCGGGCTCGGTCCCCACCGACACGCGACGACGCAGTCGACCGGCGAGGTCGTGCACCTCGAGCCACTGCGGCACGGTGCCCGAAGGATCACCCTGCCAGTCCACGGTGACCTCGGCCGACGCCGGCAGCGGTCGGGCCGCGAGCGTGAACCCGGTGCGCCCCGCGATCGCGCCGCCGACCGGGGTGACCGCCTCGGCCAAGGTCGACATGGGTGACTCCGAGAACGCGGCATCCACCGCGATCACCGCGAACCGCCAGCGGCGCCCCGGTGTGAGCCGGTCCACCATCAACGTCTCGGGCTGGCCCGCATCGCGCGTGGCATCGAGCAGGCGCTGCACGGGGGCGACCGCGAAGCTCGCGGAATCGAGCGGGCCCGGGGCGCCCGCGATGCGATAGCGCAGCGGACGGCCCAGGTCGCCGTCGCCGCCCGAGGCGAGCCACGTGAGCACCACCGTGCTCTCGTTCGTCGCGGTTGCGCGCAGGTCGCGCACGCCACCGGGCGCGACGCCGGGCAGCGAGGCCGAGTCCGAGTTGGACACCTCTGAGCCGCGCTCGAAGCGGTCGAACGCTCGCAGTGCGAACCAGCGCGTCGTGCCCTCGGGCAGTCCGTGCACCACGACGCTGTCGAGCGTCCCCGCGGGACGCGGCGGGATCGGCGGCAACAACGTGCCGAACACCGCGAAGTTCGCGTCGTCGAGCGGACCCTGATACGCGCGCAGCTCGAGCCGTGCCGCCGTGCCCACGAAGCCGTCGTCCCCCGTGTGCGTGAACCGCAGCGACACCGAGGTGTTGTCGATCGTCCGCGCCTCGAGGTCGGTGATGCGCCCCGGTGCCGTGAGGTCGATCGTGAACGCGGGCGGGGTGCCGCGCGCGTGACTCGCGGTGCGCGCCGCGCCCCCGCGCACGGTGGGCCACACGAGCGCGCTCGCGGCGAACGTGCCCGGGCCCGCGTCGTACGTGTACTGGTTGGAGTCCGGGACCGCCGTGCCCGCGGCGACCTCGGTGGCGCCGTCGCCATCGAGATCGTCGAGCGAGCACTGCACCCCCGCGAGCCCCGGCCGTGGGAAGCCGCGCACCGGCTGGCCCGACGCGCTCCACGCCACCAGGCCCGTGGTCGTGTACGCCATCACGCCGAGCCCGCCCCCGCTCGTGAGCGGGCCCACGACGAGCGGCCCGAGCGCCGGGTTCGTCATGGCGACGGGCCAGCCCGGGCGCGTGGTGCCGCTCGAATCGAACGCCATGATCTGCGGCGGCGACGCGTTGGCGAGCACGATCTCGTCCACGCCGTCGCCATCCAGATCCGCCAGTGCGGGATCCTGGGTCGGCGCGAGGAAGAACGATCGTGTCCAGCGCGTCGAGCCGTCGGGCGCGAACGCCGTGAGCGTGTTCGGTGAGGCGACCACGATCGAGGGCGGCGTGCCCGGCCCTCCGAGCCGCGCGATCACGGGCGCACGGCCGTTGGCGAGCGGCGCACTCGGGAAGCCGGTGAGTTCGCTGCCATCGCCGCGCACCACGCGCAGCGCGCCGCTGGCATCGAGGAACGCGAGCTCGTCACCGGGCAGGCCATCGAGGTCGGCCGCCGCGACCGCCGAGACGCCCACCGTGCCCGGGTCGAACGGGAACCCGGCGCGCGGCGTACCGTCGATCGACCACGCCCAGATGCGTGACGACACGGTCGAAGTGCCCGCCGCGACCACCTCGACGCGGCCATCGCCGTCGAGATCGGCGAAGCACACGCCGGAGGCCAGGTTGACGCCCGTCGCCGTGCTGCGCGGCCAACCCGTGGCGATGCGGCCGTCCTCGTGCAGCAGCGTCACGAGTCCCGTGTTGGAGCCCGAGGCGATGACCACGCGATCGGGCAACGGCAACTGCGCGGCCGCGAGGTTGGCGGTGGGTGCGGCCGGCAGCAGCGCGGTCCACAACGTGTCGCCCGTGACGCCATCGGTGGCGAGCAGCGTGCGATCGGCGAACGCGGTGATCACCCGCGTCGTCCCGCGATCGTCGCGCAGCGTGAGCGGTGCGCCCACGGAACGCGAGCGCGTGCGGATCGCCAGCGAGCGGGGCGGATCGCTGAGCGCGCGGAACAGGTTCAATCGCCCGGTGCCGTAGTCGGTGATCAGCGGATTGAGCGCCGACAGATCGTCGGTCGTCTCGCGCAGGCGCAGGTTGGCGCCCATGGGGGTGAGCGGGTCGAGCCCCTGATGCCGGCGCTGCGCCTGCAGCAACGCCACCGCGCCCGCGACCTGGGGCGCGGCGAACGACGTGCCGTTGATGAAGCCCTTGTAGGCGGGCGTGCGCCCCACGAGGCTGTCCGTCGCGGACAGCCGCTGGAACATGGTCGAGGTGATGTTCACCCCACCCGCGGCGAGGTCGACCCACGGACCGCGCACCGCGTTGCTCCACACCGTGTCGGTGGAATCGGTGGCGGTGACCGCGATGACGTCCTCGCGCTGCCCCAGATAGGTGAACGACGTGCCGAAGTTGCCCGAGGCGTTCACGATCACGACGCCCGCGCGCGTGGCGGCCGTGACCGCGGCGTCGAGCCCCCCCGTGTTCTGCGACTGCCACGAACAGTTGAGGACGTGCACGCCCATGCGCGTCGCGTAACGGATCGCGGCGGCCGCATAGGACATGTCCACGACGCCGGCCGGCGGGAACACGCCCGACTGCAGCCAACCCATGCGCAGCGGCATGATGCGCACGCGCGGCGCCACGCCCGCCAGACCGATGCCGTTGTCCTGCACCGCACCGATGACCCCGGCGACCGCGGTGCCGTGCCCGCCCCAGTCGTTCGGATCGTTGTCCTCGTTGCGCGCGTCCTCACCCGCCGCCGCCAGCGTACCGAGCACGACGAAGTCCCAACCGCCGAAGTCGTCCACGTAGCCGTTGCCGTCGTCGTCCACACCGGGCAGGCCCGCGCGCTCGGCCCAGTTGATGTACAGGTTGCCGCGCTCACCGGCGCGCCCGCCCAGATCGGGATGGAACGGGATCACGCCCGTATCGAGCACGCCCACGACGATGTTCGTGTCACCGGACTCGACCGCCCACGCCTCGGGAGCACGGATGTCGGTGCGCACCGCCTGATCCCTGTGGAGCCACCAGGTCGCGAACACCAGCGAATCGTTGGGCATCGCCGACACGGGCAGCACGGCGATGGGGTCGGCCGAGAGCACCTCGGGCAGCGCGCGGAACGCGTCGAGCGCGGTCGCGAGATCGGCGTCCGGCGCCAGATGCACCAACTGGAACGCGGTGAAGTCCGGCTCGCCGGCGTCACTCGGCGGGGTCTCGCCGCGGAACTCGGGCTCGAACGCGACCGCCCCCACCGTGGCCGCGACGGCATCGAGGTTCGCCATGCCCGTTCGCCCCCGCGCCACCGCACGGGTCGCGCCCGCGCCGCGCGGCAGCAGCGCGCGTGCCGCCGCGGGCGCGAGTCGCACCTCGATCACGTCACCGCGGTAGTAGGGCGCCTCCACGACCGCACCCGCGCGCGCCACCGGCAGGTCGAGCGCGGCCGCGCGCGCGACCGAACCGGCAACGAGTGCGCCCGCGACGAGGCTGGCGAGGGTGGCGAGCAGGGCGGTCGGGCGCATGGATCCTCGGGGAGGCGGCGGCGCCCGGGACGGGCGCGTGACGGCCACCATGGTACCGGAGTGCCCCTGCGACAGACCAGTCCCGGGACGATGACTTAGAGGGGTGCGGTGAGGCGTGGCCGCGCACCTTGACGGGTCGGCCCGGGGCGCGGAGACTCGCGCCATCCGGGCGCGTCCGCGCCACGATCGCCTGCCCCCACAACGATTGAGTGGAGACCATGTCGACCTCCGAACGCGATGCCCTGCGCCAGATGCTCCTCGACCGATCCATGCGCTTCGGTGAGTTCGTGCTCAGCTCGGGTGCGACCTCGAACTACTACATCGATGTGCGCAAGACGAGCCTGCATCCCGAGGGACTCAAGCTGATCTCCAAGTTGTTCTGGGAGCAGCTCGAGGCCGACGGTGTGACCGCGATCGGCGGGCTCACGCTGGGCGCCGACCCGTTGGTCGCCGGCGTCATGTGGTGGAGCCACGAGTGCGGCAAGCCGCTCGAGGGTTTCCTCGTGCGCAAGATGGCCAAGGACCACGGCACGCGCGGCCAGGTCGAGGGCAACCTCGCCGGTCACAAGCGCGTCGCGATCCTGGACGACGTCATCACGAGCGGCGAGAGCGCGCTCATCGCGGCCGAGGCGGCCGAGTCGTACAAGGCCGAGGTGGTCCGCGTGCTGGCGGTGGTGGACCGGGAGCAGGGCGCGCAGCAGATCTTCCAGCAGCGCGGCTACCCGTTCACGCCCCTGTTCGCCATCAGCGACCTGATGCAGGCCCAGAAGTAAGGGTTTCCTCGCCTCCCCCGGGCGGGCCGGGCCCTGCGGGGCACGGCGGTAAAGGTCCGGCCCGGGGTGGCCGATAACGCGTCGGGCGGTATGCACACGGAAGTCCCACCCAGGGAAACCACCGATGTTCGAACATCATTTCGGTCTGCGCGAGAACCCGTTCCCCGCGGGTCATCAGCTCAAGTTCGTCTATCCGAGCCGTGAGCATCAGGAGGCGCGAGCCCACCTGCGCTACGGCATCGAGAACCGCGAGCCCTTCCTGCTGATCACCGGCGAGGTGGGCACGGGCAAGACGACGTCGCTCTACGACGCGCTCAACGAGTGGGGCGATCGCGTCGCGGTCGCGCTCATCACGAACTCGGCGCTCACGCGTCAGGAGCTGATCGAGGAGATCTGCCTGCGCTTCGGGCTGCAGCTGCCGAGCGGCGTGAGCAAGCCCGCCGCGCTGGTGGCGCTCGAGAAGCACCTCATCACCGTGCGTGCGCGCGGCGAGTACGCCGTGCTCATGATGGACGAGGCGCAGAACCTGTCCATGGAGCTGCTCGAGGAGATCCGCCTGCTCTCGAACCTGGAGCACAAGGGCGAGAAGCTGCTGCAGGTGTTCCTCGTGGGTCAGCCCGAGCTCGAGACGCACCTGGGTCGTCACGAGCTGCGCCAGCTGCGTCAGCGCATCACCGTGCACTACCGCTTGAACCCGCTCTCGCCCGACGAGACGCTGGGCTACATCCACCACCACATCAACGTGGCCGGTGGCAACGGCGCGATCGTGTTCCCGTCCGACACGTGCCGCGAGATCTTCCGCCTCACGCACGGCATCCCGCGTGAGATCAACACCCTGGCCTCGGCCGCGCTGATCGCCGCGTACGCCGATGGCTCGCCGTCGGTGACCCTGGCGCATCTGGCCTCGGTCGCGATGGAGGGTGACTTCCGCAGCGTCGTGTCGAGCCCGGCGCCGCGTCCGACCGAACCCGCGCCGAGCGCGCCGCAGGCGGTCACGCCTCCTCCGGCCGCCCCGCGCACGCCCACGATGCCGCTGCCCCCCGCCGCCCCTGCGGCGCAGCAGCC
>CAZZLY010000001.1:0-1090 GCA_964655175.1 uncultured bacterium | reverse complement strand
CCGTCGCAGCCCGATCTGTCGGGTCTGTCGCCGCGCCTGCGCGAGCGCCTCGAGCGCGAGATGGCGCGCGAGGAGCAGGGCCCGTCGCCGGTGCGCAACGTGCTCATCGCCGTCTCCGTGATCGCGGTGCTCGGCGTGATGCTGATCCTCATGCAGCGCTTCGGTGCGATCGACGTGCCGTTCCTGCGCGCGGCCGCCGGTGGCGGCGTGCACGCTTCGCAGAACGATGCGAGCGGCAGCGGTCTGGAGCCGGTCGGCGCCGAGCCCACGGCCGATCGCAATCAGATGCTGATCGATTCGCTGCGCCGCGAGGCCGACCGCGCCAAGCGGGACACCGCGGTGAAGACCGCGTCCACGCACGTGGGTTCGGTGCCCGCCCCGGCGCGTACGCCCGACACGTTCCAGCCGTCCACCGAGACGCCCGTCCCCGCGGCGGCATCCGCCCCGGCGGCCGAGGCCAAGCAGTTCGGCATCGGTGCGGGCACGTTCATGGACGAGAAGGCGGCGAACACCGAGCGCGATCGTCTGGCGCGCTCGACGACGCTCGAAGCCCAGGTGGTCACCACCAACGACAACGGCACGCTGCGCTACCACGTCGTGCTGGGTCGCTGGGCGACGCCGGGTTTGGCCGAGAGCACCGCGAACGTGCTCCTGCAGAACAACATGATCAGCGAGGGTCAGGTCGTCAGCTTCCCGAAGCGCTGACCCTTCCTGTTCCCGGAAGTCACGAGGCCCGCGGCGCCACGAGCGCCGCGGGCCTTCGTGCGTCCGCTAGGCGAGGCCGGTGAAGCGGCAGCCCATCGCGCGGCCGCGGCACTTGCGGGTCCGGCCGCGAGCCTCTAACTTCCCCGGGCTTCGCGGCACGCCGCGTCCCCATCGTCTAGAGGCCTAGGACACCGCCCTTTCACGGCGGCGACACGGGTTCGAATCCCGTTGGGGACGCCAACTTCATTCCCGCCGCACCGACGGACCGTAACCCCTCGAAACTCATGCAGGTTACGGGAGTTCGAAATCCGTCCGCCGCAAGTTCGACCCCAACGGGGAAGAAAACGAACTGCAGGCGCTGCTTGTGGGCGAGGCTCGCCTGCCC